>DAIDHX010000234.1 GCA_027451885.1 Planctomycetales bacterium | reverse complement strand
CGTCATCGCGTTCCCAGGCTTCGACGCGGTGGTCACCCACCACGCCGCTGGGTCGGCTTCATGGCGAACGAGCAATTGCCATGGTCAGTTCCTTTCACCTGACAGGATCACCGAGACTTTTCCTGACACACCGAACCGAAGCCAAGCGTGCGCAAAACCGAGCCAAGGCGCGCCATAACATTAAGCCACAAAATGAGCAACGTCGACTGCGAACCGAACCCATTGCGCCCGCGCGAACCGAAGCCAACGGCCCCGCGCGGACCGAAGCCAGGACCCCCGCGAACGAAGCCATCGCGCCCGCGCGGACCGAAGTCACTGCGCTGGGGTGGGCAGACAGGGCTCGGGCTTCTTCTCCAGGAGGTGATCAGAAATGCGCATCATCGATCACGGTAGCCTGGGAGGTGTGGAGGGCCAGGTGTCGGATCCCGCTTGTCTCCAGGAGCGAACCGGATGGACTGGGTTGCGATCGTTCCCGAGTCCGATTATTCTAGGGTTGTTGAACAATCCCTCCGTGCGAGTCCGATACGAACGATACTAGACCGTCGCGCAACGCCTGGCCTGCTAGGAACTTTTGGGACCTGAGCATGGGCGTCTTCGAGCAGATGAGAAAGCTCGGGGCGGGTCTTTTGACCGCGGTTGCGGCGGTTTCGATCCCTGCGCGCGGCGGCGAGGGTGAGGCGTCGAGGGCGTCTGCGCCATCCGCGGCGGAACTGCGCTTCTTTGAGCAGCACATCCGTCCGTTACTCGCCGAGAAGTGCTACTCCTGCCACGGCCCGAGCAAGCAAAAGGGCGGGTTGCGGCTCGATTCGCTGGAATCGATTCTCAAGGGGGGCGAGTCTGGTCCGGCGATCGTGCCGGGCAAACCGGGTGATAGCCTGCTGGTCGAGGCGGTGCGGTACGACGGCCTGGAGATGCCGCCGACGGGTCAGCTTGCCCCGCGCGCGATTGAGAATCTTACGCGCTGGGTGGCCCGAGGCGCGGCCTGGCCTGGCCGCGGCAGCGCGGCCGACCGCGCGCACGCAACGCTCAAGGCGAAGCCGACTCCGACCGCTGCGCCGTTATGGTCGCTCCAGCCGATTCAGGCGGTCGAGCCCCCCGATCTCGATCCTGCGATTCTGGATGCCTGGCCGGCCTGGCGGTCGAATCCGGTCGATCGCTTCCTCCTGAAGACGATGCTCGAGCACAGGCTCGCGCCTGCCCCCGAGGCCGACCGCCGCACCCTGATCCGCCGCCTGACCTTTGACCTCACCGGCCTGCCGCCCACCGCGGCTGAGATCAGCGCCTTCCAGTCTGACACCGCACCCGACGCCTACGAACGCCTGGTCGATCGGCTGCTGGCATCGCCCCGCCATGGCGAGCGCTGGGGTCGCCACTGGCTGGATCTGGTACGATACGCTGAATCCGACGGCTATCGCCAGGACGCGACCCGCCCGGACGCCTGGCGCTATCGCGATTACGTGGTGCGATCGCTGAACGCCGACAAGCCGTACGACCGCTTCCTCACCGAGCAACTTGCCGGCGATGAGCTTGACCCTGGCAATCCCGAGCTGCGAATCGCCGTCGGCTACCTGCGGCTTGGCCCGTACGAATACAACCAGCGCAACGTGCCCGGCCAGTGGACGGACATTCTGAACGACATCACCGACGTCACCGGTGAGCTCGCGCTTGGGCTTTCCATGGGTTGCGCCCGCTGCCACGACCACAAGTTCGACCCAATCTTGCAGAAGGACTATTACCGGCTCCAGGCGTTCTTCGCGGCGATCCAGCCGCGGGACGACGCCCCTTTGGATCTTCCCGCCCTGGCGCCGCGGATCGCGGCCAGACGCGCGGTCTGGGAGCAAGCCACGCGGGAGCTTCGTGCGGAAATTGCCCGGATCGAGGCGCCTTACCGCAAGCGTGCCGCGGCCATGGCGACCTCCAAGTTCCCGCCCGAGACGCAGGCGATTCTGGCGAAACCAGAGGCCGATCGCTCGCCGCTCGAGCGCCAGTTGGGCGCCCTGGCCTATCGCCAGATCGCGTTCGAATTCGACCACATCGCAGGCGCGCTCAAACCGCCTGATCGGGCCCGGCGCGAAGCGCTTCTGAAGACACTTGCCCGGTTCCAGGCGCTCGAGCCCAAAACGGCGGGCCAGGCGCTCTCGGTGGCCGACGTGGGACCGGCCGCGCCCCCGACCGTGATCCCGGGCACACGCAGCCCGAAGGCGATCGAACCGGGCGTGCTTTCGATACTCGACTCCGCGCCGCTCGAGGTCTCAGCGCTCGGGAATCGGTCCACGGGCCGCAGGCTGGCACTTTGCAAATGGCTGTTTTCCAGCCGGAATCCGCTCACAGCACGGGTGACGGCCAATCGCCTCTGGCAGTATCACTTCGGCCGCGGGCTCGTCGCCACCGCCAGCGATTTCGGCCGCCTGGGCGAGGCCCCCAGCCATCCCGCCCTGCTCGACTGGCTGGCGCGGGAGCTCGTCACGCGCGGCTGGCGCCAGAAGGCGATCCATCGCCTGATCGTCACCTCGGCGGCGTATCGCCAGGCGTCCGAGCGCACCGAGAGTGACCTGGCCGATGCCCGCGCGATCGACCCGGCGAATCGGTTCCTGTGGCGATTCCCCGTCCGGCGGCTCGACGCGGAAGAAATTCGTGACGCCGCGCTCTTTGCCAGCGGTGAGCTCGATTCCCGCATGGGGGGGCCGAGCGTGCCGGCCTCGAAGCCGCGCAGAAGCATTAACACCTGGGTCATTCGCAACGCGCAGGATCCCCTGCTCGAGGCGTTCGACGCACCCTCCGGCAGCGGAACCGCCCCCAACCGCGAGCCCACAACCACGGCGACCCAGGCGCTTGTGCTCCTCAACGGCGCCTGGTCGATCGCCCGCGCGGAGGCGCTGGCCGGCTCGATCGAGCAGAACCACGGCAGCGGCCCAGAACGCATCGACGCCGCCTTCCTGGCCGCGCTCGGCCGCTTGCCCCAACCAGGCGAGCGCGCGCGCGTGCAAGCGTTCTTCAAGGAACGCAGCTCGCCATTCGATCCCCACGATCGCGCGCGTCTCCAGCAGGCACTCGCTGATCTTTGCCACGTGCTGCTCAATTCCAACGAATTCGTGTATGTTGATTAATTGAACAGGCGAAGTCACCGTGGAACCCGCCATGAGCCTCGACGACGATCAAGCCTGTGCGCCTGGGGCGCCTCACCGCGAGCGCGTGCTCAACCGGCGCGACTGGCTGATGCGGGCTGGGGGCGGTTTTGGGGCGCTTGCGCTTACGGATTTGCTTGCGCTCGACGCCGCGGCCGGCTCCAGCACAACCGCGATCGCCCAGCCCTGGCGCACGCCCGGCACCGCGAAGAGCGTGATCTTCCTGTTCATGGAAGGGGGCCCGAGCCAGATCGACACCTTCGATCCCAAGCCGGAATTGCTCAAACGCGCGGGCCAGCCGATCCCCCCCACCGTGAAGCGCGTGATCACCCCCATGGGGGAGTTCTATTCGCCGATTCTGCCTTCACGCAGGCGCTTCGCCCAGCACGGGCAATGCGGCACGTGGGTCTCGGACTGGCTGCCGCACATCGCCAAACGCGTGGACGACATCGCCGTGATCCGCTCCTGCTTTACCAATGGCATCAACCACGTCGGCGGCGTCTGCCAGATGAACACCGGCTCCCCGCTCGCGGGTCGGCCGTGCCTGGGAAGCTGGGTCCATTACGGCCTGGGAACCGAGAATCAAAACCTGCCGGGCTACGTGGTGATGCTCGACAACCCCAGGGCGACCGTCGCCGGCGGACCGCGGAACTGGGGCGCTGGCTTCATGCCTGCCTTGCACCAGGGCACGCGCATCCAGGGCGGACCCGAGCCGATCGCCAACCTCGCACCCCCGCGCGGGATCGATCGCGACCGCCAACGCGCCAAGCTCGACCTGCTCGCCGACCTGAATCAGCGCCATCTTGAATCACTGCCCGGCGAATCCGAGCTCGACGCGCGGATCAAAAGCTACGAGCTCGCCTTCCGCATGCAGGCCGAAGCGCCCGAGGCCGTCGACCTGGCCAATGAATCGCCCGCGACCCAGCGGCTCTACGGCCTCGACCAACCCGCCACCGAAACAACAGGCCGGCTCTGCTTGCTCGCGCGCAGGCTGGTCGAGCGCGGCGTGCGGTTCGTGCAGGTCTACTGCGGCGCGGGGAGCCGCTGGGACGCACACACCGATATCGAAGGTAATCACACAAAAACATGTCTTGCCATGGATCAACCCGTGGCCGGCTTGCTGGCCGATCTCAAGGCCCGCGGGCTGCTTGAATCCACCCTTGTCGTCTGGGGCGGAGAGTTCGGGCGCACGCCGATGTCGGAAAAAGGCAACGGCCGCGACCACAACCCCTACGGCTTCACCATGTGGATGGCCGGCGGCGGCGCGAAGCCCGGCATCGTCGTCGGCCGCACCGACGACTTCGGCCTCCACGCGGTCGAGAACCGCCTGCACGTGCACGACATTCACGCCACGATCCTGCATCTCATGGGCGTCGACCACGCAAAACTCATCTATCGCCACCAGGGCCGCCCCGAACGACCCACCCAGAACGAAGGCCAGGTCTGCCGGGACATCCTGGCGTAGGCCGCTGCCCCGCGTCCGAAAGCCGGCGCGCGCTTCGCATCTACGCACGTCTGTCTTGACGCATTTTTTCTAATTCTATAGAAACCACATCCGTGCGGACGAGTGGGATGGTTTCAGGAGAGGTTGAGCGATGGCAAGGCGGGCAAGCACGCAGCCCACGGAAGGCGAGCTCGAGATCCTGAAGGTGCTGTGGGATCAAGGGCCGTCGGGCCTGGGCGCGATTCACCAGGCGCTCAAGGAGCGCAAGCAGGTTGCGCTTACGACGGTGGCCACGATGCTCAAGATGATGCTCGAAAAGGAGCTTGTGGAGCGCCTGGATGGGCCCAGGGGCTATCTCTGGCGCCCGCGCGTGAGCCGGAAGGAGGCGTCGGCGGGGCTGGTTGGAAAGCTGCTTGAACATGTGTTTGACGGATCCGCCCGTCGCCTGGTGGCGCACCTTGTGGAAGAAGGATCGCTCAGTGCGCGGGAGTGTGAGGAGCTGCGCGAGCTGCTGGAATCGGCCAGGACGCGGGCGGGGGCGAAGCGCAAGAAGGGAGGCGCGCGATGACAGGCGGGATGGGTTCGGGCACGCTCTGGCTCGCCATGGGCTGGACCATGCTCCACGAGATCTGGGTCGGGGCCTTGATCGGGCTTCTGGCCTTGCTTGTCGCTCGAGGCGCGCGCCCGTGTGCGTCTGGGGTGCGCTATGGGCTTGCGCTCGGGTGCCTGTTCGTACTCGCATTCTCGCCGCTGGCGATCCTTGCCGTGATCCTCGACCACGCGCCCGCGGCCGTGATCCAGATCGCGCCGGCCAGCAGGTCGATGGACGCCCTGGGCGCGAACGGAGCCCAGCCGCACGCCGAGCTGGGGCCTGCGCTCCGTGCCTTGCCTGTGCCTGCGGTGGGGTCGAGCGATCATCCGGTCGAGGCGGTTCCGCTCGCCGGATACGTGGCCTGGCTGCCAGGCGTCTGGGTCGTGGGGTCAACGCTCACGCTGGGCTTGCTCGCGCTTGGCCTCGTGGGCGCGGAGCGGCTGCGATGGCGGAGCCCCCTGGTGCTCGATGGGAGCGCGGCCCAGGTTCTGGATCGGCTCGCGCGTTCGCTCGGTCTCGCGGGCCGCGTTGCGCTCGGCGTTTGCGATCGCATCTCGAGCCCGATCCTGGTCGGTGTGCTGCGCCCCTTGATTCTCCTGCCGCCGGCCGCGCTCACCGGCTGGACCCCAGCGCAGCTCGAGATGGCCATCCTGCACGAGCTGTTGCACGTGAAGCGGCTCGACAATCTGGTCAACCTGTTGCAGCGGCTGGTGGAGGCCATGCTGTTTTTCCAGCCCGCCGCGTGGGGCATCTCGCGCTGGGTGCGACTGGAACGCGAGCTCGCGTGCGATTGCGAGGTCGTCCGGGCGCTTGGCAAACCGATCGAGTATGCCGAAATGCTCATGCGTTTAGCTTCACCCCGTTTTCCCGCGTGGGCGTCGAGCTCGGCCTTCGCCGATCGCCAGACGGCCGCGCGGATTCGTGTGCTCTTGCAAGGAGAAGATCGATCGATGAGAGGGAGCTTGTCAGAAGGAATGAGCCTGTTCGGCGGCATTCTCGCCGTGTGCGGGCTGGCGTTCTGGTCGTGGGCGGACGAACCGGGCAAGCCGTCGTCTCCAACGGCCCGCGGGGAGACGTCCGCCGCGACCGCCGGGGTCGACCCGCATGGGCGCGAAGGTAATCCCGCGCTCGTGCAGGCTTTGACTGCTGCTGCCACGGATCTCAAGGCGCTGCCGGACGATCCGCACGATCGCGCGACCCGGCCGATGGCCCTGGTGGATCTCGCCGCGGCGCAGGTTGCGGCCGGCGACGGGCCAGGCGCGCTCGCCACGCTCAGGTGGGTCCTCGACAACCTGAAGGGAAACGCCCTCGAGATCGCGGCGGTCCAGATCCGCGCGGCGGAAGGCCAGCGCAAGGCGGGCGACCCGGCCGCCGCCCGCGCGACCCTCGATCAGCTCGAAAAGAAGCTTGGATTGCTTGATCGCAAGCTGATCCTCGAAACGCTCAAGAAGCAGCAACAGGAAGTGCAGCCCGAGGCGCGGGTCTCCGACGCGGAGCTCGAGCTCGGCGTGGGATTGGTACGCGGGGAATTCCTTGCGCTTATGACGGACCAGTGGCTCGCGCTGGGTGAGCGGGAGCATCTGCTCCGCGAAAGCCGCGAGATCATCCGCCTGGCGGACCAGGAGAAGCCGAGGGACACGGTCTTGTTGCTGGCTCTCGCCGGATCCATGCTTCGCCAGGCCGGCGAGCCGAGCTGGCGCGAGACTCTCACGAAGGCGCGGAAGGCCGCGGATTCGTTGACGGCCAGGAAGGATCGGGTTGAGGTCGTGCCCAGGGTCGCCCAGTTTCTGGTGAAGACCGGCGCGGTGGATGAAGCCATGGCGCTGCTCGAAAGCTGTCAGATCGCCGGCATGGCGCCCGCGTACCGCATGATGCTCGAAGCGCTCTGCGACGACAATCCGCGGCAGCCATGGTTCGATTACGCGACGATCAAGATCACCATCGGGGCCGATTCGTTCACGCCCAGGGATGCCGCCGTGACCCGCGCTGCACTCCCCGCCATCGCCAGGGCCGTGCGCCTTCACCTGGAGATCAAGGAACAGGCGCGCCTGCTGGCGATGGTTGCGCACTTGCAGGCGAAGCTGGGCGATTTTGCCGACGCTCTTGCCACGGCCAGGTCGATCCCAGCGCTCGAGCGCGGCAAGTTCCGCGGCTGGGCGGACGGCTTCTACGACGCGATCAAGCCCGTGGCACTCGCTTATGTGGCGAAGGTCCAGGCGAAGAGCAAGGACGCCGGGCCAGGCGCGGCCGGGATCTATCACGAGGCGATCGACGCGGCCCGGCTGATCAAGACGCCCGAGCAGAAGGCGGTCGCGCTGGTCGCGATCGCGGAGGCGCTTCGCGACAGCGGCCTGGCGGCGGAGTCGCTCACGGTTGTGGACGAGGCGAAGACAGCCGCGCTCGCGTGCAAGGAGCCTGCGCGCTCCCTGGCGCTGGTGATGATCGTGAACCTGGAGCTCCCCGCGCGCGGGGTTGAGGCCGCGATCCAGACAGCGCGCGCCATCCGCGAAAGCCCAGGTCTCGAAAAGGCACGTGCGCTTGCCACCCTGGCCGCTACGCTTGAAAAACAGGGTCAACCCGCCGAGGCCCAGAAGCTCTATCGCGAGGCGCTTCAGTGCGTCGAGCGGCCGCTGCCGCCTGATCCAGGCTCGGCCGGATCAACCGGGCGAACGGTCTTATCGTGGACAGCGCATTCGTTCGTCGACTTCGAAAGGGACACGTTGCCGAAGCTGTTTGTCGAGGGCTTCCGCAAGAGCACGGCAGAGTCGCTCCGTCTTGCCCTCGAGGGAGGAGATCGCACCGCGGCCGTGCAGAAGCTTCCCGTCGCGGAACGTGATGGGCAGCTTCTTGGCATCATTCACCAGCTCGCCAGCGAGGGGGAGCCGGCACGCGCACTCGCCCTGGCAGCATCGCTCAAGAATCCCCAGCAACGCCTGAACGCGATCCACGTGACCGCGACCGCCATCCGTGACCGCGACACGACAAGGCGTTAGCCCGTATTCCACCCCCGCGCTTTCGCGATCGCCGTGAGCTATCATGACGGGCGGGGTGCTGTTGTGCTTCAAATGGGAGCCTGCTCATGAACCTTACTGAGTATCTCTTCACGCGGATCCGCGAGCTGGGCGTGGAACATACCTTCGGCATCCCGGGCGACTTTGTCTTGCCGGTTTACGCCGTGCAGGAGGAGTTCGGGATGCCGACGGTCGTTTGCGCGCACGAGCCGGGCGTGGGATTTGCCGCCGACGGCTATGCGCGTTTCCGCGGCCTGGGCGTGGCGATCGTCACCTACGGTCCGGGCGCGCTGAACATGCTCAACCCCATCGCCTGCGCGTATGCCGAACAATCGCCGGTGCTTGTCGTCAGCGGCGGGCCCGAGGTCGCGCTCCGCCGGCCCGAGCTGCACCTGCACCACGTGATCAAGACGTTCGACAGCCAGCTCAAGATCTTTCGCGAGGTGACGGTCGACGCGGCCATACTGGACGACGCCGAATCCGCGCCTGGGGTCATCGATCGCGTGATCGCGCGCGTGGTGCGGAGCAAGCGCCCGGGTTATCTCGAGATCCCGCGCGACCGCGTGCGCGCGGCGGTGCCGAAGCCCCGGGGCCGGCTGGTCGTAACCGAGGAGGCAACCGCGGCCCGCGCGGGGGCGCTCGCCGAGGCCGCGGCCGAGATCAAGGCCATGATCGCCGCCGCCACACAACCGGTCCTTTATGTGGGCGTGGGCGTGCGCAGGCACGCGCTCACCGACGCGATGGTCACGCTCGCCGAGCGCCTGCGCCTGCCCGTCGTCACCGACCTGCTGGGCAAGGCTTCATTCCCCGAGAGCCACCCTCAGTTTGCTGGAATCTACATGAGCGCGCTTGGCGATCCCAGCGTCCGCGACCTGCTCGACGGCTCGGACTGCGTGCTCGGCGTGGGTGTGCTGGCGACCGATCTGGGCACCGGCTTCTGGACGCAGCCGATCGCGCATGACTCCCGAATCATGATCTCGGCCGATCGCACCGAGGTTCGCCACCACGTCTATGAGGACGTCTCGATCGTCGGCATGGTCCAGGCGCTCTTGAGCGACCTTGCCCCCAGCGATCGACCCGCACCCCGATTCGGAGGCGAGACCAGCGAATGGCCCGCCGCCGAAATCCTGCCGGGACCCGGCAATGAATCGACCCTCGACCTGCCGATTCTGAGCGACGTGGGCCCGGCGAGGAAGCCGGAGCGTGTCATCCGCGTGGCTGACCTGATCGCCCAGCTTGGCCGGCTTGATCAGTCGCGCTTTAGCTTCGTGGCCGACGTGGGCGATAGCTGGTTCATCGGGCTCGAGCTCAGGACCGATGTTTTCGTGGCGGCGGGATACTATTCCTCAATGGGCTTTGCCTTGCCCGCTGCGCTCGGCGCGGGGCTTGCGGAGCCAGGCCGCAGACCGTTCGTGCTCGTGGGCGATGGTGCGTTTCAGATGACGGGGACCGAGCTTTCCACGCTCGTTGACCAGGGCGTGCGCCCGATCGTGCTGCTGATCAATAACGGCGGCTACGGCATGCTCGAAGCGGTCGATGGCCCGCGCAAATACTACGAGCGCAGGCACTGGGATTACCAGGCTTTCGCCCGCTCACTGGGTGCGGAGGCCGAGCGTGCCCGCACCCGCGAGGAACTGGCCTCAGCGCTGGACCGGGCTCAGGCAGCGCGGGGGGCTTATGTGATCGAGGCCATGACCGCGCGGGATGACTTTTCGCCGGTGATGTCCCGGATCCGCGCCCACTTCAAGAAGATGCGTCTCGCACCCGCTGCACTTTAGGCGCTGGGAGCTGGTCAATTGAGCCTGGGATCGCTGGGAAAATGCCGGATCGGGGCAACCGTGCGGATTTGCCGCCTGCCGACCTCGAGCATCGATTCTTGCCAGAGCGCCAGGGATTCATTCTGACCGTAAACATGATTCGCGTGAGCGGGCAGCAAGTGCCAGGTGCCCTCGGTAAGTTCGCGCTCGAGCTGGCCTGCGCCCCACCCGGAATGGCCGATGTAAAAGTGGGCTCGGCCCTCGGTCGTGTTCACCAGCCGCTCCATGTCGGAGAGCTCCGTGGCGAGATAGATGTCCTCCCCAACGACGATATTGGCAAGCGAGGGTTGGTCATGGAGCACAAGCAAACTACCCCCCACCGGCCCTCCCTGGCGAGCGTTTTGCTCGCGCAGGCAGGGCACGCCTTCGTTGATCTGTTTCCAGACCTGGCGCACCGGCAAGTTCATCTCGTGATTGAGCACGAGCCCAAGCGCGCCTTCTTCACCGTGGAGTGCGATGAGGACGACCGTGCGCGCGAAGTTCTGGTCGAGCAAGCTCGACGCGGCGATCAGGAGTTGTCCACGAAGCGATTCCATGGTCGAGCCGCCGGGACGACAGGGTGAGGTGTATGGGCCGCCACCGCCCAATAAACCACGCCGGATGGTCCGTGTCGAGCCAGTCGAGCCGCGCACGTCTAGCCAACGTGCTTGAGGAACGACACGCGGCCGGTGCTTACCCACTCGGTGACGAAGAGATTGCCGTCCTTGTCGAAGCAAGCGTCGTGCGGGTGGATGAACTTGCCGGCCGGCCAGCGCTCGGGCTGAGTGCGGATCTTGAAGCCGTCGAGCACCTGCCTGGTCCAGGCGGGGTCGTAGCCCAGGTGGGCGAGCACGTCGTTGTTCTTGTCGAAAAGCGTGACCCGGGCGTGCAGGTCCGGCACGAGCAGCACATCGCCGCGGATATCAAAATGGGCTGGAAAGCTGACGTCCTTATCGATGCTCTTGGGCTTGCCATCGAGCGAAAGGTACTGGAGCCGGGCATTGGCCCGGTCGGCGACGACGAGGTCGACCTCGCGTCCTGGGCGGTTATCAAGCCACAGGCCGTGAGGGGTGCGGAACTTGCCGGGCGCATCGCCCGTGCCGCCGAAGGTGCGGACCCATCTGGCGTCCTTGTCGTACTGGTGAATATAGTTCGATCCGTATCCATCCCCCACGTAGAAGCCGCCATCGGGCGCAAAGGCAACGTTCGTGGGCGTGAACGGCGTACCCGGCCTGTCGTAAACGTGAGCTTCAGAAGGCGCCTCCTTGCGCCAGACGACCTCACCCTTGAGGTCCGTTTTCACAACCAGGTTCACCGGCATCATGCACGACAGGTAGAGGAATTCCTGGCCGTTTTCCTCGCGGATATCGATGCCGTGGCCGCCGCCGTGGTACTCCTTGCCGAACGAGCGCACGAACTTGCCCGCCGGATCGAAGACCACGATCGTGTCCTGTGCCTCGGCCGGCGACTTCGGCTTCTGCCCTCCTGCCCTGTGCTTGATGTAGATGAATCCCGCCTTGTCGATCGCCACCCCGTGAGTCTCAAACCAGTGGATCGTATCCGGCACCTCGCCCCAGTTGTGGAAGCACTGGTACCTGTGCTCCCCCTGGCCGATGACGGGATTCCTGTCGTCGGCCTTCGCCGCGGTGTGCACAAAGGGGCCAACAGCCGCAAACGCAGCCGTGCTCGCGAGGAATTCGCGCCGTTTCATGACGAACCTCCGTTCGAGATTCCGGGGTGGGAGAGGGAGTTACTTCTTCGGTTCCGCGGGCTTCCTGGCGAAGTCTCCCGCGGTGACCACGATCATTTTCGCAGAATCGACGTGCTTCTTGAAAGCCGCGTCGACCGCGGCCGGCGTGAGCCCGTTGATCTTCTCCTCGAGCTCGGCCTGGTGCGCGAATGTCCTGCCCAGGTAGAGATCGTCGGCGATTGTGTTTGCGAGCAGGCCGTCGTTGGTGAATCCATTGCGCGCCTGGCTCACAAATCCGGCCTTGGCCTTCGCGAGCTCAGACTCGGTCACGCCGTCCTTGAGCAGCCTGGCGAGCTCTTCATCCATGCCGGTGACGACCTTGTCAACATTCATGGGGTTGTAGATCGCAAGCGTGAGCAGGCTTGCCCTGCGATCGACCGAGCTCGCGGCGAACATCGAAAGCGCAGTGTAGGAGAGCCCGGACTTTTGCCGCAAGCGGTCGGCAATCCGCGACGAGATCGCGCCGCCGCCGAGGATGAAATTGCCAGCCACAAGCGCGGGGAAGTCGGGATCGTCATCCTTCACGGGCATGGTCATGCCGGCGATGTAGATGGCATTGGCCTTGTCTGGGGTTTCGATGCGCACGCGCTCGGGTTTCACATCCGGCTGGTACGGATGCTCGATGCGCACGAACGGCTTTTTCGCGGACCAGTTCTCGAGAATCTTCGCCAGGATCGGCTGGATCTCGGAGGGTTCGAAATCGCCCACGACCGCGAGTTCGCCCTTGCCCGTGCCCAGAAGATCCTGATAAACCTGCCGCACCTGCGCGATCGTGACCTTACCGATGTGGTCGATTTGCTCGTCGATCGTGGGGACGTAGCGGACATCGTCAGGTGGGTAAGGAGCCAGGGCGCGCGTCAGGTAGATCGCGGCCTTGGGATTGGGTTGGGAGCGATTGCGTTCGAGCGCGGCGATGCGTTCCTTCTTCATGAGCTCGAGCTCGTTTTCGGGAAAGATTGGCTCGCGGAGCACTTGCCGCAGGATGTCGAGCGCCGCGGCGAGATTGGCCCTGCGCGTGCTGAGCGTGGTGCCGAAGGTCTGCGCGTCGCCGCCCCCGAGCATGCCGCGCCCGCCGGCTCCCAGCCCGATCGAGGCGAAGTTCTTGTCGAGTGCGTCCTGGATCTGCTGCCGGGTCATCGACTTCGTCCCGCGCATCATGAGCGGACCGACGAACTTCGCCGCCTCGGTAAGCCCCTTCAAGCTCTGGGCGTCGCCATAGTGCAGCGTCATTCGCAGCGACACGATCCCGCCCCGCGTTTTCTTGGGCAAGTAGGCAACCTTGACGCCCTCGATTGCGCCCGGGCGCTGAATCTTGCTCTCGATCGCCAGGGGTGCGGTGTCGAAGGTCTCCGTGACCGTGCTCGACGACTCCCGCCCCTTGTAATCCTTGAGCAGCTTGGCCACATCGGGACCTTGCGGTACGGGAGTGCGCTCACGCTCGGCGGTGGGAATGAAGTAGCCCACGGTGCGATTGCTGGGCGTCAAGTATGCCTTCGCCACGGCCTGCACATCCTTGGGCTCGACCTTTTCAATGCTGTCGCGGAAGAGGAAATAGAGCCGCCAGTCGCCTTGCGAGGCCCATTCGCTGAGCTGGACCGCGATCCGATTCGGATCGGCCGCGGCGAGTTCGCGATTTTTGAGAAACCGCCGCCTGGCTCGTTCGACTTCCTCGCTTGTCACCCCGTCCTTCACAACCTTGTCGAGCGCGGCGAACAGGGCGTCACGCACGACGTCGAGCCTGGCCCTGTCCTTGGTGTCGACATCGGCCGAGAACTCGATGATGCCGGGATCGTGGCAGGGCTGGGCGTCGACGCTGACGTCGGTCGCCAGCTTGGTTTCCACCAGGGCCTTGTAGAGCCGGCCGGAGGGCTCGTTCGAAAGGATGTCGCTCAGGATGTCGATGGCGGGGAATTGCTCGTGAGTCCCCGCGGGCACGTGATAGACCACGCCCACAATGCCCGCGTCGCCAACGCGCTTGAGCGTCACCACGCGCTCACCGTCCTGCGCGGGTTCCTCGGTGTACGTCTTGGGCAATTGACGCGTGGGCCTGGGGATCGCGCCGAACTCGCGCTCGATCAGGGCGAGCGCCTTCTTTTCGTCGAACTTGCCCGCGACGATCAGAACCGCGTTATCAGGTTGATAGAATTTCTTGTAGAACTCGCGGAGATTGTCCACGGGAACGCGCTCGATGTCGGAGCGGTTGCCGATCGTCGACTTGCCGTAGTTGTGCCATTCATAGGCGACCGCCTTCATGCGCTGCGAAAGCACGCGCCCGGGCGAATTCTCGCCGCTTTCGAACTCATTGCGGACCACCGAGAATTCAGTCGACAGATCCTCGGGCTTGATCGGGCAGTTCACCAGCCGATCGGCCTCGAGCGCGATGGCGAATTCGAGGTTCTCATCGCTTGCCGGCAGTGTCTCGAAATAATTGGTGCGGTCGAGCCAGGTGCTGCCGTTGAAGTTCGCGCCTCGCTCCTTCATGGCGGCGGGGATATTGGGGTGCTTGGCCGTGGGCTTGAAGAGCATGTGCTCGAGCAGGTGGGCCATGCCGGTCTCGCCGTAGCCTTCGTGCCGCGAGCCGACGAGAACCGTCAGATTGACGGTCAGCTTGGCGCGGCTGGGATCGGGAAAGAGCAGCACTTGCAGGCCGTTCGACAGGCGATACTCCGTGATCCCTTCCACGGACGTGATCTTCTGAGGCGGATCCCCCGCGCGAACCGCGGCGGCCGGGGCGCAGAGCCCAAGCACGCTCGCGATGACCAACGTGAATTGAACATTCCTTCGATGAAGCATTCCTGGATTCTCCTGCTCGAGACCGGCTCTGGTTTTGAGATTCACGCCCGGGCGCTTCCAAACGGTCGTCCCGGGCGTTTCGGTTGGATGGATCGCGTCTCTCAGGTTTTGGGCGGAGCAATTTCCTTCGGCAAGACCTCCGGCTCAGCCTTTGCCTTGGGAGCCGCCTTGGCGTCTGGGCCTGGCGCGGGCTTGGCGTCTGGGCTGGGTGTGTCCTTCGACTCGCCCTTGCCGTTCGCTTCGCCCTTGCCGTTCGCTTCGCTCTTCTTCTTGGCGTCGTCCCCGTCGTCCCTGGCCCGTACCTTCACGATGATCTTGCCATCCTTGATCTGGATCGAGTCGAGCTTGCGGATCATCTCGGCGTTCTTGGGGTCCTTGTATGCGTCCTTGGCCAGGTTCTGCTGCCGCATCTGTTCCAGGAACTCCGTGGGCAGCTTCTTGCCGTTGACCTCCATCCCGTCGAGGGTCACGATCAGCACGCCGCTGATGAGCGACGCCTTGAAGTCCGCCTCGCCGTTCAGGTATCGCCCCTTGAACATCGATAAGCCCATGGATTCCAGCGGGATGCTCACCTGTCCCTTGACGGCGTCTCCCTCAACCTGGGCGAACACTTTGCCCTTGAGCTCGGGAGTTTGTTCGATGAGCGCGTTGAGATCATCACTTGTCAGCACGAGCGGTTCGGTCGGCTTGCCCTCATTGACCGCGGCGCGGAATTCGTTGTATCGCTTCTTCACAGCCTCGCGTTGCGCTTCAGGCATCTCCAGCCTGGGCAGCTCGCGTGGGGCATTTGCGGTATAGTCCTCGACCAACCTGCCCACGGCGCGGTACAGAAAGAACGCACCAAGACCCACGGCGACGAGCAACAGCCCCGCCATGACGCTGGCAATGACGCAGCCATAGAAGAAGCAGCCGCGTTGGGGTGGCGCGGCGTAGGGTGGCGGAGTGAACTTGGGCGTCTGGTAGAAATCAGGATCATTGGTGGACATCGGTCGCTCGACTTTCTCAAGGAAGTGCCGCCGGCTCAGGCCGGTTTGGGCAAGATCCAACCGCAAAATCGGGGGGCAGAACCCGTTTGAACCGGGTGCTGATTGACGAAACGACAGTGTCCCATCACTCCCCCTGTTTCAGAGAATGTCGCTCCCCGGTATGAAATCTTGGTCGAGCGGCGACGAAAAGTCGAGTGTCTGCCGCGGCTTGAAGCGAGCCTACCCATGCCCGGATTTCGTCCGGCATGTCCTCGAAACCTGAGAAAACGATGCTTTCGATCCGTGATCTGGTCAAGGTATATCCCGGTTCCACGACGGCTCTTGCGGGTGTCAGCCTGGACGTAAGTGAGGGCGTTTTCGGTCTGCTTGGGCCCAACGGGGCGGGCAAGACGACGCTCATGCGGGTCCTGGCGGGCGTGCTCGAGGCGACTTCCGGCACGGCAGAGCTCGACGGTGTCTCGATTGTCGATCATCCCGAGCGTATCCGGGAAAGAACCGGCTATCTGCCCCAGGATTTTGGTTTCTTGCCCCACCTTTCTGGGGAACGGATGTTGCGTTATCTGCTCCGTCTCAAGGGGGTGCGGTCGCCGCAAGGCGAGAAGGAGCTTTGCCGTGCGCTTCTGGATCGAGTGCATCTCGAGGACGCGGCGAAGCGGAAGGTGAAGACCTATTCCGGCGGCATGCGGCAGCGGCTTGGCATTGCCCAGGCGGTCGCCGGCGATCCGCGGCTGATCATCGTCGACGAGCCAACGGCCGGGCTCGATCCCGAGGAAAGGCTCCGGTTTTATCGGCTGCTCTCGGAGCTTGCCCAGGACCGGATCGTGATCCTCTCCACGCACATCGTCGAGGACGTCGCGGTGCTCTGCCCGCGGTTCGTGGTGATCCGCCAGGGCCGGCTGGTCGCGGACACATCGCCCTCCGAGGCTCGGCGGGCGCTTGAGGGCGCGATCCACGAAGGCGCTGTCGACGCCCTTGAATTCAACCGCTTCGTCGCGGACCCGAGCCGCCGCGTCACGCAGGCCTACCTGGTCGAGGGTCGAAACCGGGTTCGTATTTACCAGACAACGGGCGACCTGCCGCCGGGCTTCAGAACCGTGGCACCCACGCTGGAAGACGCGTACATGATCCTGATCAAGACCGGCTCGCTCCCCGGATCATCACGGGCTGGCGAGGGCGCGACCCCATGAGCAGCCCGTCGTGCTTCAAACGCTGTCTGGCGATCTTTGCCAGCGACCTTTCGTATCACTCCAAACGCCCGCTCGTGGCGGTGTGGGCGTTCGTGATGATCCTCACGGCCTGGGGATTGTCCTCCGGCACCATGCAGATCGCGTCCGGCGATCAGACGGTCGGCGGCACCAGGGCGTACATTACCTCGGAATTCGCTGTTTCGATGCAGCTTACGATCCTGACCTTGCTGTTCCATGGCTTCTTTGTTTCCGTGCTCGCGGGCATGGCGATCATTCAGGACGAGGACTGGAAGCTCACCGAGCTTCTACTTGCGACGCCGTTGCGGCCGTGGGAATACGTCTGGGGGAAGTTCGCGGCGGTGCTTGCCACAGCGCTGGGCGTGCTGGGCATTCAGCTTGTCGCCATGATGATCTTGTACCACTTGATTCCAGTGGCCCAGACCGCTGAAATCCGCGGCGTTTTCTCGGTCTGGAATTACGTCAAGCCGGCGATTGTGTTCGCCGCGCCAACGATGGTGTTTCTTGCGGGCCTTGCGCTTGGGGTTGGCGCCTGGTCGAGACGCCCGGTGATGGTGTTCCTGCTGCCAGTGGCGATTGTGCTGTTTGTGACCACGTTTCTCTGGCAATGGTCGCCGAGCTGGCTCGATCCCGCGCTCGAGCGGCTGCTCGAGGCGGTGGATCCGGCTGGCTATCGCTGGCTCAACGAGCGCTTTCTCAAGGTCGACCGGGGGGTGGCGTTTTATAACACCGCCGCCGTGCCGTTCGACGCCTGGGAAACAGTGAACCGCGTGATGTTTGTACTGCTCGGTCTGGGATGCGCTGGGCTCGCCGCGCGGGGGGTCTCAGCGCGAGTCCGGGGCCGCGCGGGGGCTGCGTGGTTTCGGCGCAAGGGTCGCGTGTCGATCCTCGTGGAAGACAGGGACACGCACCCGATCGAGCCGCTGCAGTCGCTTGGGATGGCGGTCAAGCGCCCTGGCTTCTGGCGCGGGGCGTGGACGGTCGCGCACGGAGAATTGCTCGAGCTGCGCTCGAGCGCGGGGCTCTACCTGTTCATTCCCTTGCTCTTCATCCAGACGATCAGCGTTGCACTCCTCGACGTCGGTTTTCTGGATACGCCGTTTCTTGTGACCTCCACCCGCTTCGCGGTCCGCTCCCTGATCCCGCTCTCGCTCTGCCTGGCGATGCTGTTTGTGTTTTACGCGGCCGACACGATCGACCGGGAACGCACCACGCGCCTGGCCTCGTTCGCAAGCGCGTATCCCATTCGCACAAGCTCAATCCTTCTGGGCAAATTGGCCGGGCTTTGCGTGATCGCCACGGTCGTCGTCCTCGCCGTGGCGCTCGGCGGTGTGATCGCCATGTTTGTGCAGGGCCGGATCACACCCAACCTGGGAATATTTGCGCTCTACTGGGGGGTGATTCTCGTACCCACGGTGCTCGTCTGGATCGCATTCCTGTTCGCTGTACATGGGCTCGCGCAGAGCCGCTACGCGGTTTACGCCGCGGGAACGGCGGTGTTGCTTTTCACCGGCTACCGGCTTCTGACCGGCCAGATCAACTGGGTGGGCAACTGGCCGATGTGGGACGCCGTGAGCGCAAGCGACATCAGCGTGTTCGAGCTGGACCGAATCGCTGTTGTGCTCAGCCGGGTCGGGGTGCTGGGTCTAGCGATCTTTTTGGGGCGCGTTGCGGTGCAAGCGTATCGTCGCCGTGAGATCGACGCGGCCCGGTTGCTTGGGCGAACAAACGCCCGCGGTGTCCTGCTGGAACTGTTGCGATTGCTCCCCTGGGCCGCTGCGCCGATCGTCGCGGCCGGCTGGCTCGGCTGGCTTGTGCATTCGGGACGTGAAGGGGGTGTGGCGAAAAAGAGCGACAAGGACTACTGGCGCAGGAATGTCGCCACGTTCACCGATGCCCGGACGCCCGATCTCGTTCATGTTGAGCTCAATCTCGCGCTTTTTCCCCAGCGCTCTGGGTATCAATCACGGGGTACCTACGAACTGGTCAATCACGATGAGAAGCCATTTCGCCAGGTGCTTCTTACCGGCGGCCGGCACTGGCGAAGGCTTTCCTGGACGCTCGATGGTAAGGATGTCGTCCCTGGGAACAGGGCCGGGCTCTACGTCTTCACCCCGCCGGGCGGAACCTTGAAGCCGGGCGAGCGCATGGTTATCGGCTTTCGCCACGAAGGTGAGTTTCCGGCTGGAATTGGCGAGTCCGCGGCACGAGCGCGCGAATTCATTCTCCCCTCCTCGGTGGTGATCACGGGCTTCGAACCGACGATCGCGCCTGTTCTGGGTTTTCGGGAGGACATCGGCATCGACGACGAGAATCGCTCCGAGGCCCGCGAATATCCGGACGACTTCCACGAAGGGCGAACCGACACGTTCCTGGGCGCGCGGTACCCTTTTACAACCCGGATCACAATCGAGGGCCCCGCGGACTTCACGCTCAATTCCGTGGGAATCAAGCGGTCGGACACGGTCGTAAACGAGCGCAGAACGGTCGTGTGGGAAAGCGACCACCCCGTCGAGCTCTGGAATGTGATCGCGGGGCGCTATGTGGTCGACAGGAAAGAACGCACGGCGATCTACCACGATAAGCGGCATTCTTACAACATCCCCGAAATGCACGCGTCACTTGAGGCGGCGCTCAAATATTACTCGGAATGGTTCTATCCTTACCCCTGGCGCGAGCTCAAGCTCAGCGAGTTTCCCAATCTCGCGTCCTATGCCCAGGGATTTCCCACGAACATCACATTTTCGGAGGGGATCGGTTTCCTGACGAGGAGCACGCCCGAGATCCACGCGCCCTTCGAGATCACCGCGCACGAGGCTGCGCACCAGTGGTGGGGGAACATCATCAGCCCGGCCAGGGGTCCCGGAGGCGCGTTCCTGAACGAGGGAATATCGCATTTTTCAACCATCTTACTGGTCGAGCAGGTTCACGGCCTCGCGGCCCGCATCGACTTTTGCAAGCGGCTCGAGGCGAGTTACGCCCAGGCGCGGCGGGCGGATTCCGAACGCTCGCTCGCGAAGGTCCAGGGCGAGCGCCCAGATGACACAACCACCATATACGACAAGGGAGGGTGGGTGTGCTGGATGCTGCTCAACCACCTGGGACGTGAACGGATGCTTTTGGGAATACATGAATACTTCAAGCGTTATCACGCCAATCCCGACCATCCCACCGTGCACGACCTGCTGGCCGTGCTCCGCGGGCATGCGAGCGACCCTGCCGCTTTCGACGCGTTCACGCACCAGTGGTTTTACGTGGTCGCCGTGCCCGAGTACCGGCTCTCGGATGCGAAGAAGAGCCAGACGGGCACGCGCTTTGTGGTCACGGCGAGGATCCAGAACGTGAAGACAGGGGCGATGCCGGTGGAGATCGCGGTTGTGCGTGGCGAGCGGTTTGACGCGAAAGGGATGGCGAATCCTGCGTATCAGGAAGCACGCACCACGGTCACGCTGGGTGCGGGCGAAACAAAGGATCTGCGCGTGGAATGCTCGTTCGAGCCGGAGCGGATCGTGGTCGATCCTGACGCCAAGGTGCTGCAACTGGAGCGCAAGGCGGCCCAGCTCAAGTTCTGAGCCGGGCCGCGAAGCGGGTGGTTTTCAGGCGTGATCGAGGCTCACGCGAAGGGGGTGACGCCGGGGATCGGCACGGGCGCGGTGGCAAGGGCGCCGAATTCGTATTTGGGAGGACTCAGGTCTTCCTTGGAATTCAGGATCATCTCCGGCGTGACGACCTTGCCGGTGTAAGCGGCGGTCCGGCCCATGATCGCGAGCAAGGTGCTAAGCGCTGCCTGCTCGCCGTTATGGATCGGCTTGCCGGCCTTGATCGCGGCGAACATCTCGTCGTGCTCGGTCTGGTACATGTCGCGCGCGGGCTTCGCGCCCCGGTAGCGCCACTTGTTGGGTCCAGTCATCGAGTTGCCGAAGACATCGGCAATACCCTCGGAGCCAAGGATATAGTCCTTCACCTGGCTAGGGGTATTCATCCAGTGGCGGCAGTGGTGATAGCCGCGGACGCCGTCGGCATATTCGTAGACGACCGAGAAGTGGTCGTAGATGTTGCCGTACTTGGCGTCGGTGCGCGACTGCCGGCCGCCCACGCCCCAGCAGCGCAGGGGCTGCTTGTCGCCGGTCGCCCAGGCCATGGTGTCGATGCCATGGATCGCCTGCTCGACGATGTGGTCGCCGGAGAGCCAGCAGTAGTAGTACCAGTTGCGCATCTGGTACTCCATGTCGGACGAGCATTGCTCGCGGTTCTTGCGCGGCTCCCACACACCGGGGGAATTGTACGTTGTTTCGATCGCCTTGATCGCGCCGATCTTGCCGTCGAAGACGCGCTTCATCGTCTCCCTGCGCGGCTCGAAGTAGCGCCAGCAGAACCCGTTGACGACCGAGAGGTTCCTGGCCTTGGCGTCCTGGCAGGCTTTCATGAACTTGCGCAGGCCTGGTCCGTCGACCGCCATGGGCTTTTCAACGAAGGCGTGCACGCCCTTCTCGACGGCGTAGCTAAAGTGCAGTGGGCGGAAATGGGGCGGCGTGGCCAGGAGCACCACGTCAACCTGGTCGATCACGTGCTTGTAGGCATCGAACCCGGCGTAGCGGCGGTCGTTTGGCACGTCGACCTGGCCGGCGACCGCGGAGGCCTTGAGGCTCGAGAGGTGTTCCTCGATGCGGTCTGGGAAGGCGTCTGCCATGGCGACGAGCTTGACCGTGGGGTCTGCCGTGAGCGCCTGCTCGGCTGCGCCTGTGCCGCGGCCGCCGCAGCCGACCAGTCCGACCTTGATGGTCGAAGAGCCGCCCGCGTGCACGAGCGGCACGGAGGTGGCGGCCAGGGCGCCCGTGGCCACCGCGGTTGCGCCCCGTAAAAACTGGCGTCTCGAGTCAGCGGTTGGGGTATCCGCAGCCTGCGCGCGAGGTGTGTCCGGCTTGTTCGTCATGGCGGGATCTCCTGGCGGGAACGGCGGTCCATCGGTCGGCACAAAAATCCATCGTATAACACTTTACCTCACCAACCGCGCGCATGCCACGACATTTCGGGTTCTTCCCGTGGATGCGGCGGCCCCTTGCGGTCCTGGCGCATGCTCTCAAAATGGGATCGATCCAGGGAGGCGCTTGATGCAACGAGCTTCTGTTATGGTCGAAATCTGCGTGGGGGACGTCGAATCCGCGGTCGCGGCCGAGGCTGGCGGGGCGGATCGGGTCGAGCTCTGCGATAACCTGGCGGTCGGCGGCACAACGCCCGGCCCCGGCTCGATCGCGCTTGCGTGCGAGCGATTACAAATTCCCGTGCATGTGATCATACGTCCGCGCGGTGGGGATTTCGTGATGAGCCCGCTCGAGCTCGAGATCATGGGGCGTGACATCGCGGCGGCAAGGTCGCTGGGTGCGGCGGGCGTGGTGCTCGGCGTGCTCCACCCGGACGGCACGATCGACCGCGACGGCACAGCCGGGCTGGTCGCGCGTGCGCGGCCGCTGGCGGTGATCTTCCACAAGGCGTTCGACCAGACTCCTGATCCGATCGCAGCGCTTGAGACGCTCATCGCGCTTGGTATCGACGGCGTCTTGACCTCGGGCGGGCAGGCCCGCGCGCTCGAAGGCGGTCTCGCGCTCGAGCGGCTCCAGGCGCATGCGCGGGGGCGGATCCAGATCATGGCCGGAGGCGGAATCACGCTCGACGACATCGAGCCGCTCGTGACGCGGCACCGGCTGGAGCGGCTCCATTTCGGCTCGGCCGCGGCCGTGCGCGACCCAGGGCGTGCGCCTGCTCCGCCGCGGGACGGCTCAGATGCATCGTGGTCGCGGGTGGATCCCGCCCGGGTTGCCGCGCTCGTGGCCCGGGCGCGTGCGGCCGTCAGTCGATGAGCGGCTGCGAGCTTCGCAGGTAAGCGAAGAGGTCGCGCACCTGCTGGTCGTCGAGCGCATCAAGCATGCCCTCCGGCATCAAGGAACGCGCACTCGGCTTCAGCTCCTCAATGCGTGAACGCGCGATCGCCGTCTCCTTGCCGTCGTCGCC
>DAIDHX010000233.1 GCA_027451885.1 Planctomycetales bacterium | reverse complement strand
CTACATGACGGTCACGACGGGAGTGAACGTGACCTTGTGGCGGTCGCGCGCGCTCAGCGGCCTGGGGGGCGGGGAACGGCGGATCGTGTGGACTCCTCCCGCACGCGGGCCAGCCAGCAAGGACCTCTGGGCGCCTGAGCTGCATTATCTGCGTGGGCGGTGGTACATCTACGTCGCCGCGGACGATGGCCGGTGGGAGAACCACCGGATGTATGTGCTTGAAAATGAGCACGCGGATCCGTTCCAGGGCGAGTTCGTGCTCCGGGGCAAGGTCTTCGATCCCCAGGCGGACCGGTGGGCGATCGACGGCACGGTGTTTGATGCGGGGGGGCGATTGTTTTTTGTCTGGTCGGGGTGGGAGGGGAATGAGAACGAACGGCAGAACCTCTATATTGCCCCGATGCGCGACCCGCTCAGGCTGAGCGGGCCTCGGGTGGAGATTTCGAGGCCGCGATTCGCGTGGGAGAAGGCGGGGAGCGACCGCGGGCGCAAGCTGCCGGAGGTGAACGAGGGGCCGGAAGTGCTGGTTCGGTCCAATCGCGTGCATCTTGTGTACTCGGCCGGCGGAAGCTGGGGGGACGATTACTGCCTGGGCATGCTCACCGCTCGGCTGGACAGCGACCTGCTGTCGCCAGCCGCGTGGCAGAAAGGGAATGCGCCTGTCTTTCGCGGGGGGAATGGGGTTCGCGGTCCTGGGCATTGCAGCTTCACCAGGTCGCCGGACGGGCGTGAGGACTGGCTTGTCTATCACTGTGCGCGATACGAGAAGGCGGGGTGGAATCGGCAGGTGCGCGCCCAGCCGTTTTCCTGGAGCAGGGAGGGGCTGGCGAACTTCGGCATGCCTGCCGATCCCAATGCGCTCCTTACGCTGCCGGGCGGCGATCCGCCACGGGTGCGTTATGAGGCGGAGCGGGCGGAGCTGGGGGGCCATGCGCGGGTGCTTGCGGGTCGTGGGGCTTCGGAGCGGGCAAAAGTTGGACAGATCGACACGCCAGAGAGTTTTGTGATGTTCAGGGTTACCGCGGCGGCCGCGGGGGTATACGGCATCGCGGTCCGGTTCGGGAACGGGACCGAAGGGCGACGCGCGGCGAGCCACAAGGTCGCCGTCAATGGGGCGGGCGTGGGTGAGGTCCAGTATCCCTGGTCAGGCTGGGACGAGTGGTCGAACGCGTTCGTGCGGGTCGCGCTTAAAAAGGGCGTGAACACGATTCGGTTTGCCAGGGGCGCGGGGGTTGGGGAGATTGACTGCATCGACCTCCAGGCGGCTGGGGATCTGGGAAAAACCGGGTCGTGAGCGGGCGCGCGGGGGGGACGATTGAGGCTTTGCGCCTGGTTCTGGTCGCGTGCCTGGGGCCTTAGTCAGATAATCGTGCGGGTCGGCCGTGCTTGTATATGGCGAGCAGACGCTGTGCGACTTCCTTGTGCTCGCCCTCCGTGTGGAGGCGGATCGCTTGCTCCTGGGTCTCGATGGCCCGGGGGAAATCCCCCGTTTCGGCGTAGGCCGCGGCGAGCGACTGGAGGCAATAGGGGTCGTTGTTCTTCGTGAGCTCGCAAGCACGAAGGGCGAGCTCGAGGGCCTGGCGGCCGTTGCGCAGGGCGTCCCGCGGGCTGGTTGCCTTGATCCAGGCGAGCCCCTGGAGCGGTGACCAGGAGTCGGGGGCGAGTCGAATCGCCTCGGCATAGTCCAGAGCCGCCTTCTCCGGTTGGCCCAGCGTGAGATGGCACAGGGCGCGCAAATCGAAACACTCGCTCGATTTGTCATTGAGCCGGATCGACTCGTTGAGGTCGGCGATGGCTTTCTCGTATTGCCTGAGTGCCACGAGGTCACGGCCTCTCTGCTCAAGGACCCAGGGTTCACTCATCCCTTTCTCGATAACCATGGTGAGATCGGCGACGGCCTTTTCGTGCTCACCTTGCTCGGACCAAAGCAGCGCTCGATCTTCGAACGCGAACCAGGCTTCCGGCTCGAGCTTGATTGCCTTATCGAGATCCTCGATGGCCTTGACGCGGTCGCCCTTTTCGCGCCAAACGCGTGCCCTGTGCCAGTAGTACTCATTGAAATCGGGGGCGAGTCGAATCGCCGTGTCGAGATCCTTGAGGGCTCGGGAATAGTCGTTCTTTGCAAGGAACAGATCGCCTCGGGTGTCGTAATCGCCTGGATTCTCGGGTTCCAGCCGGATCGCGGCGTCCATGTCGGCGATCGCCCTGTCCAGGTCCTTCATGCTGCGATAGACCCCCGCCCGCGCTGGGTACGCGTCGTGATTGGTGGGATCGATTTGAAGCAGGGTCGAAAAGTATTCGATTGCCCTGTCATTTCGTCCTTGACGTTGCCAGAAATAGGCACACTCGTTCAGGACCGACTCGTTGCGCGGAGCGAGCTGGGCCGCCTTTTCGAAGTCCTCCATCGCCTGGGGAATCCGGTTGATTTGTTCGCGTACCCAGCCGCGACTCACGAGGACTTCGGCGGAGTTCGGCTCGAGCTGCACGGCCTTTTCATAATCCTCCATGGCTCCGTTGGTGTCGTTGAGGAGGAGTTTCGCGCTCGCGCGTAGTTCGTAGACCCCATGGCCCCTGGGGTTCAGGCGGATGGCTTCATTGAAATCCGCCAGGGCTCTGGCGAATTCAAGATTCTGGCCGTAAGCAAAGCCCCGCGTCGCGTAGGAATGTGCGTCTCGAGGGTTGAGCTGGATCGCGCGGGTGAGCTCGTCGATTGCTTCCTGTGATCCCGGCTGATCTTGAGCCAGAAGTTCGCCGAGGCTGGCGTGCACAACGGCGCTTTGGGGGTGAGCGGCGAGATAGGATTTGTAGTATTCGACGGCGTTTTCGCGTGCGACGACCCTGTCGCTGGCAACCAGTCCAGTGAATTCAGGGTGGTTGACGGATTGAACTTGCAGCCACCGTTTGAAGACTGACAGGACATACATATCATTGTCGGCGATGCAAGGGTTGCCATGATCTCCCAGTACGCCTGAGCCGATTTTGATGACAACGTCCTTGCCAACCCAGGATTCGAGCGAGGGTGGGTTTTGTGCCAGCGCGGGGCTCGAGATCAGGAGGCCGAAGACGAATCCCAGGCGGAAGATCCCCGATCGGACCGAAGCAGCGGCCATCCGCGGGCTCCCATGCGAAATCGATGAGAAAGGTTTGGGAAGGAATTCAGTGTATCAGGTGGTTGAGGCAATTCAAGCACGGATCGATTCGGCGCTGGGGAGAGCGGTGATTGGACCGATTTGCCGTGGAGTGATCGGGGATTGTGCTGTGAGACGAGTTTGAGACAGGGGAGTGTCGCGGCGGCTCGCGTTGACGGATGTGGTGAATTGAGCGAGAGTTTGGCGAGGCGGGAGGATTGGGGCGAGGGGGCGTCTGGGGTGGCGATCAGGGATGGGGGCTGGGCCGTGCGACGGATCGAGGGGGTGACGCTCTGGCTGGTGCTGCTGGCGATCGGGGTCCGCGCGGGGGCGGTGCTGGTGCTCGATGCGCCTCACACTCCGCGCAGTACTTACGAGCACGGGGAGATCGCGGCGAATCTGGTTGCGGGGCGTGGGTTCTCGATGGAGTTTCTGGGCTCTTACGGCCCGACGTCGCAGCAGGCGCCTGTGTATCCGTGCCTGGTGGCGGCGGCGTATGCGGTGGGGGGAGTGGAGTCGCCGCGGGCGCTTTTGTATCTGGAGCTTGGCCAGGCGGTGCTGGGCGGCGTGCTGGTGCTGGGGGTAGCGCGGCTGGCGAACGAGGTCTTACCGGGTCAGAGGCTTGCGTCCTGGGCGGCGGGTTGTGTGGCCGCGCTTCATCCCACGCTGGTCTACGCCGCGACGCACGTGCAGGTTGCGCCCGTGGCTTCGGTGCTGCTGGTGTGGACGCTGGCGCTGGCTTATGCGGCGGGTCGGACGGGTCGGTTGCGGGACCGGGTAGGCACGGGGATCGTGCTCGGCGTGCTGGTGCTCACCGACCCGATACTGGCGCTTGTGTGCGGTGGCGTTGGGCTTGCGATTGGCGGGCGGGCGTGGTCGCGTGGCGGGATGCGCACGGTGGCGGTGGAGCTTGGCACGGTGGGCCTGATCAGCACGGTTGTGGTGATGCCGTGGCTGGTGCGGAACGCGCGTGTGCATCACGAATTCGTGGCGGTGAAGAGCACGTTTGGGTATGCGTTCTGGCAGGGGAACTGCCGGCTTTCGGAGGGGACGGACAAGGTTGTGCGGCCATCGGTGGAGCGGGAGCTTTCGGCGGCTGGGGCGGGGGACGGCCTGGCGGGACTGAATCGAAAGCTCTGGGCCGCGCGGCACGAGGCGGGCTGTATCGACGACGTGATGCTCTCGCGCGCGGACAGGGCGTGGCTGGGCCGTTTGCCCGAGCCTGCGCGTTCGCGCGTGCTGTTCCGCTGGGCGTGCGCGGATCTGGCGGCTGAGCCTGGGCGGTACGCGCGGCTTTGTCTGAAGCGGCTGCGCTACTTCTTGCTGTTCGACGAGACGAACCCCAAGACGCGGGTGCTGGCGTATCGCGTCTCGCACCTTGGGCTCAGTCTGGCCGCGGTTGCGGGGTTATTGCTGGCGGGCGGGCGCGTGCTTGGCAAGCTGGGGCCGACGCTTCTGACGGCCGTGCTGGTGACGCTCTTTCATATATTTACAATCACGTCGGCACGATTTCATATTCCGCTTGAGCCGGTTCTGGGCCTGTGGTTTGCGGCGGGTTTGGCGCGGGCGCGAGAGGCCGTGCCGGCCCTGGCGCGGCAGGTTCAGGCGATCTGGTTCCGGCTGGGGCGGTTTCAGCCGCGGCTGGAGACGACGTCGAACTCGTCGGGATCGTAGACTGGCTTGCGTGACTGAGCGAGGTGCTCGCGTTCGCAGGCGCGTTCGAGAGCCTTGTTGTGCATCCAGACGAGCGAGCCGCTGGTGATGAAGGCGCCGATGCTGATGAGAGTGGCGGCGACCCAGGCGGCTTCAGCCGTCTCGTCTGGCGCGTAGGCGAGGCCGCCGAGGAACGCGCAGGCGATTGCGAAGAAGGGGACGCCTGCGCCGATGGCGGCCACGGTAAGCCAGAACGACCGGGACTGGCCTGCGCTTGAGGGGAGTCCGCGCTCGATGGCGGCCAGCCGTTCGAGGTGTTCCAGCTCCCGCCGGCGCTGTCGCTGCTTGAGAATCAGCGCGGTGGGCACCAAGATCAAGGGGATCATCATGGCGATGATGGGGATGAGCAAGGGGCTGACGGGCATCATGAGCGATCTCCTGGCCGATGGCGGGCGAATCGATCCGAGACGTTTTGACTTTTCGTGAGGGCGAAGCCATGGCACGCGATCACCTGCTGGCGATTGATCAGGGTACCACGAGCACGCGGGTGATTGTTTACGATTCGCACCTGCGTGTGGTTGGGCAAAGCCAGCTTGAGGTTTTGCCCAGTTATCCGAAGCCGGGTTGGGTGGAGCACGACGCCGAGGCGCTTGTGCATTCTGTGGGATCGCAGACGACGGCTGCGCTTTTGAACGCGGGGATTCGGGCGGACCGGCTGGCCGGTGTGGGGATCACGAATCAGCGTGAGACGACGATTATGTGGGATCGGCGCACGGGTCGAGCGATTGCCCCTGCGCTGGTGTGGCAAGATCGCCGAACGGCGGAGCTTTGCGATCGGTTGCGGCATCGGCAGGCCTTGATCTCGGAACGGACTGGGCTGGTGGTCGACCCCTATTTTTCGGCGACGAAGATGGCCTGGCTGCTGGATGAGGTGCTGGGCGCGCGCAGGCTTGTGGACGCGGGCGAGCTTGCGGCGGGTACGGTGGACAGTTACCTCATCTGGCGGCTGACCGGTGGGCAGCGGCACGTGACGGACGAAACGAATGCCTCCCGGACGATGCTCATGGATCTCAGGCGGCGTGCGTGGGATCAGGAGCTCTGTGACCTGTTCGGAATTCCGGCCGGGATATTGCCGGAAATCTTGCCGAGCCGAGGTGAATTTGGTCGAACGCGCGGGCTTGACTTTCTTCCGGACGGGCTGCCGATCACGGGGGTGGCTGGGGATCAGCAGGCGTCGCTTGTGGGTCAGGGGTGTACTGGGGCAGGGCAGGCGAAGTGCACGTATGGGACTGGGGCGTTTTTGCTGGCGCATACGGGTACGCGGATCGTGGCATCGACGCGAGGGTTGATCACGACGCTGGCGGCTTCGGTTGAGGAGGGGCCGGCGCAATACGCGATCGAGGGGAGCGTGTTTGTGGCGGGAGCGGCGGTGCAGTGGGTGCGGGATGGTCTGAAGGCGGTGGGAGCGGCGGCGGAGATTGGGGCGCTTGCGGGGCAGGCGGATCGGGAATCTGAGGTTGTGTTTGTGCCTGCGCTGACGGGGCTGGGTGCGCCGCAGTGGGCGCCGGGTGCGCGGGGCGCGATTCTGGGCCTGACCCGCGCCACAACGCTGGCGGACCTGGCGTACGCCGCGCTCGAGGGCGTGGCGTTTCAGGTGGCGGATCTGATCGAGGCGATCACGGTCGACCTGGGTGCGCCGCTGGAGGAGCTGCGGGTTGACGGCGGCATGGCTCAATCGGACGTGTTTCTTCAGATTCAGGCTGACATCCTGGGAATTCCGGTGGTGCGGAGCGGCCAGATTGAGTCAACGGCCCTGGGGGCTGCGCTTCTGGCCGGCCTGGGCGCGGGGGTGTGGCAAAGCGTTTCAAGCGCGCTTGAGCGGGTGGACCAGCTCGGAGAGCGCTACAAGCCCCGGTTCGACGCCGAGCAGCAAGCCATGCGCGCCAGACGCTGGCGAAGCGCGGTGGAGGCCGTCGTGGGGCACGCGTCTCGTTAACGCCCGGTCATCTTGCGCCAGAGATGCTTGTTGGTGCGGCCCTGGGCCTCGTCTGGATACTTTTCAACCTCGGGCAACGAGCTCAAGCGGTATGGTCCCGAGCTGAGGAAGAAATGGTCGCGCACGCCCTGCGCTGCCAGCATCGGCCCTGACTCCCAGAGGAGCCGGCCCGTTTTGGCCTCGTAAGCGAACATCCCAGCCTTCACCACCGCGTCTTGCCGCACGGTTTGCGAAAAGGTGACGCCCGAGCCCGAACCAGACGTGACCGAGGGTCCGAGGAGCGAAGGGGCGACTCCCACCGACGGCAGGCCCGCCTTGGCGTCGCGCTCGTCCGTGCCGTAGGCGCCGAAGGCCACTTCCACCATCACCTCGGCCTTGTCCTTGTTGTTTTCGAGCAGGACTCCCTGCTCGGCCATCGCGCGGCGGATCGAGGAGACCACGTAGCCCTTGTCGACGATGCCGACCTGATCGGAATCGAGGTAGACCTTCTGGCCCGTGAGCGCATGGAAATCGACCCGCGTGAGCACGCTGTCCCATGCACCCGAGAGCAAGAGCTGCTCGGTACCGGAGCGGGCCGAGCCCGTCGTCTTCACGGTGGAACATCCGCCCCCGCCGGCGATCAGAGCCAGGCTCGAAAGAGCGCACGCCGTGCGCATTCTGGTACGCGCTTGCCGAATGGGCATGTCACCCCGCCACAAGACTTGAGAATCCAGCACGGGCGGCACGAGCGATTGGACCTGAACCGGTCCCACCGCGCAAGAAGGGCACGCCGCCCGGCAACCCTGCGAGCCGGGATCGTATCCCGCGCGGCTGTTTTGGGCAATGGCGGTTTGGGTTGCAGCCTGGTCGAAGCGGGTCGAGATTATTCGCGGGCCGAGGAGGCGACTTGCTCCGCGGCCTGGCTGGGTGTTGAGGCGTCGGGTGCGGGGAGCTTGCTGGGATCGGCCACAACGCGATCGCCGACCTGGAGCCCGGAGACGACTTCGGCGTAAACCGCGTCGGACATTCCCACCTGGATTGGCTTCCAGGTCCAGGAGGAGTCGTCCGAGCCGGCAGCATGGAGCGCGACGAAGGGGCGCTCGCCAATCCAGCGGATCGATTCGACGGGCACGCGTGACGCGGTTTTCTTTTGCTGGATCTGGAAGCTGATTTCGGTGGAGAGGCCGGGACGGAGCTCTTCGATTTCGTCGAGGATGTCCACGAAGGCGTAGTAGACGTGTACGTCGGAGCCGCGGAGGGGTGTTGAGATGGGGATGACCTCGGAAACCCGGCCCCGCATGGGTCGGTCCGGGAAGGCGTCGACCCTGATTTCGGCCAGGACGCCGGGCTGGATCATGCTGATCTTGGATTCGTTGATGCTTGCCTTGACTCGCATTTGCTGGGGGTCTGGCAAGTTGATGATGGGCTGATCCTGGTGGAGAGTGACGCCCTGATCGATGCGAGCGGTGACCATGCCCCAGGGGTTGGTCTGGTTGGCGTAGATCACGATGCCGTCACGGGGCGCGCGGACGGTGCAATGTTCGATATTGCGGCGGATCTTGGTGAGCCGCTGTGATTCCAGGCTGAAGGAGGCGTCCTGGGTGAGCTTGTCCGCCATGGCGGCCTTGACATTGGCCTCGAGGGATTTGGTGAGCTTGGGACCGGTCTGGTTGACCAGGCGCTCGCGCATGCCGAGGGCTTCCTTGAGGGCGATCTCAGCGCGCTGAAAGGCGAGTTCGTCAGCGCGGGTTTGGTAGGGGGTGCGAAAGCCCTTTTTGAGCATGTCGCGGGACCAGAGCATGGTCCTCTCAGCGCGGTCCTTGTCGAGCTGGCAGGTGGTGATGTACTGGCGGATGAGCTGCAAATCCTGGGGAAAGATGCCGTCGCGGTATTCCTCGAGGGTGATCTTATCGACGTCGAGGATGGCCTGGGCCTGGTCGACATAGGACTTGGCCTGGTAGTAGCGGATTTGCTGGGCTTTTTCTTCGTCGTCATAGGCGGAGGAATCGAGCTTGCAGACGATGTCGCCTTTCTTGACGCGAGTGCCTTCGGCGAGGATCTCGACGATGCGAGTGGAGCCTGGTTTTTCGTCGTCGATCATGCTGCCGCCGCCGCGTCCGCCGCGACCACCACCGCCGCGACCGCCGCCGCCGCCGCCCATGCCCCCCTGGCCGCCCTGTTTCTTGGACATGGTTCCACCCGAGGACTGGGTGACGGGCCGCAAGGGAACGTGGGCGGGAACAACGTAGGAGAAACTGCGGATCACGGGCTTGACGTTGCCCGTGCTGGAGGTGGCGGAGCTGGAGGTTCCAGAGCTGGAGGTTCCAGAGCTGGAGGATGAGCTTGCGGTGGAGCTTGAGCTCGAAGAACTTGACGTCGACGCGGTCGAGCCGCTGGTGGTCGAGGAGCTGGTGCTTTTAGTGGTTGATCCGCTGGTCGAGGTCTTGCTGGTCGAGGTCTTGCTGGTTGAGGTCTTGCTGGTTGAGGTCTTGGAGGCCGATGAGCTTGCCTGGGTTGAGGTGCTTGCCGAGGAACCGGAAGCCTGGGCGCCTGAGCCGCTGGAAGTTGCCACGCCCCCCTGGGTTCCGCCCATCTGGCCCACGAGTGCCTCGACCTGGCAGCGAAGGACGGCGTTGTTCGCGCTTTCGACGGTGCCGTTTTCGACGATCGTAAGCCCGATCTGGCCGCGATCGACCTCGACGAAGCGCTCGGTTGGCTTCTCCTGCTTGAACATCCGCCGGGAGACTTCGCCGCTGGTGATCGCCCAGCCTGCGCCGCCGATCACGGCGAGGGCGATCGCGATCTTGAGCATTCCCTGCAACCGGTTCCGTTGCCTGGGCTGGGGAATCGCGGTCAGTTTGGGCAACTCATGGCCGATGGACATGGCAGACATATCCCTCAAGGACGAGCGAGACCCACCCGGTAGAAGCGTTGTATTCGATTGAGTTGAGTCGTCGAGAGCCGACCTGCCTGGCTGATCCGTGGTGTTATCGGCGGCTTCTGGCGGCAATCGTCGGCCCCGGAGCTGCGTTTCCTGACTTCGCGCGCGCCGGAACCCGAACATCCTCACACTTTACTATAAGCGTCACTTTCTTGCCCATGGTCCACCTTCCTGGTTCATTCCGCGCCCGATTTTAACCTCGCGCGGGCCGGGCCTGCGCGGGGAGCGGATCGCGGGGTGATGCTGGAATCGGCCGGCGGGGCTGTGGTAGGGTAACGCGCCAGTCCATAGGATCGAGCAAAACACCCGGCCGAGGTGCACCGCCGCCCCGGCCCATCCTTGGTTTCAAGCCTCACGGGAGACCGATTTCATGGCCGAATACACCCTTCCCCCGCTGCCTTACGACTACGCGGCGCTCGAGCCGCACATCGACGCCAGGACGATGGAGATTCACCATACGAAGCATCATCAGGCGTACATTACCAACGTCAACAACGCGCTCAAGGATCACCCGAATTTGCAGGGTAAGCCGATCGAGGAGCTGATCCGTTCGCTCGACACCATTCCCGAATCGATTCGCACGGTGGTGCGGAACAACGGCGGCGGGCATGCCAATCACTCGCTGTTCTGGAAGATCATGAAGCCGGGAGGCGGCGGCGAGCCGACCGGTGCGCTGGCGGCGGCGATCGAGGCCGACCTGGGTGGGTTCGCGGCCTTCAAGGAGGCTCTGTCCAAGGCTTGCGTGGGTCGTTTCGGTTCGGGCTGGGGGTGGCTGATCGTGGGAGCGAACGGCAAGCTGGCGGTGACCTCCACGCCGAACCAGGACAGCCCGATCATGGAAGGGCTGACGCCGCTTCTGGGTCTTGATGTTTGGGAGCACGCTTACTATTTGAAGTATCAGAATCGGCGCCCGGATTATATCGCGGCGTGGTGGAACGTGGTGAACTGGGACGAGGTGTCGAGCCGGTTTGCGGCTGCGCGTTCCTGAATCGGCCCTGGGATTGGGCTTAAAAACGGAAATGGCGTTGACCCGAGGCGGCGAGTGGGTATGATCCCCGCCGTCGCCTGGGGCGCATGGGCGTTGGTCTGCGCCTGCTCGAGGCGTCCCACACATCTTTGCGAGCACATCTCGATCGAGTGGGGCCGTCGCGGTCGCTCGGGTTTCTGTTACGAGCGTGGGGAAATAGGACCAGGGTGCGCGGCCGAGCCTCGAGCCGTGGCATGGGCATGACGCAGGGAGGGTGAGTCGATGGATCGACGCAGTCGCGGAAACGGGTGGCGCTTGATGCTTGCCTCCGTGGGTCTTTGGGTGATGGGTGCTGGCTGCCGGAGCATGCACAGCGATGTGCCGCCTGGGAAGCCATTTACAACCACGCCGGGTGCGCAGGCGCCTGTGGGGTTTGGTTCGCAGCCTCGGCCGGACACGGGTGCCGCGGCTGGGATCTACGGGCCGAACGGGCTGACGCCGAACACTCCTGGCGGCGGCGGTGCGGGCTTGCCGGAATTCGGCTCGCCGGCCTCGAGTTCAGCGCCTGGCGGAATGCCGATGTCGCCGCGTTAGGGCACGCGCGTGGACTGAAGCGTAAACTTGCTTGATCGGGCCGGCGCGGGGGGAGACTCGAGCCGGCCGTCGATCGTGCGCTTCTCCACGGGTGAACCGGGTTGTGAATCGACCGCTCCACGTACTCTTCGAGGACGAGCACGTCCTGGGACTTGCCAAACCGGCGGGCCAGTTTCCCCTGGGCGTCTGGGCGCCCGAGGGAGAAACGACCGTCGAGGCGGATGTGCGCGTGCATCTGGACGCCGCGCATCCAGGCGCAGTGTACGTTGGGGTGGTCCACCGGCTGGATCGCGTGACGTCCGGCGTGTTGCTCTGGGCGAAGCACCCCAAGGCCGCTCGCAGGCTCTCGCGCCAGTTCGAGAATCGAACGGTGAGGAAGGAATACTGGGCGATCGTGGAGCGGGGTTTCAGCGCGCGTTTCGACCCGCGTTGGGAGGATTGGCTCACGGACGCCCACAAGGAGGGCGTTGCCCGCGTGGTCTCGCCCGGCGCGGAGCGAGCCCGGCAGGCTGTCACACGCGCGGCCCTGGAGCACGCAAACGCCATTCCCAGCGGCCTTGCCTGGCTCCGGCTCTGGCCGGAAACGGGCCGAACGCACCAGCTTCGCGCAGGGGCGTCGAGCCGCGGTATGCCGATCGTCGGCGATCACGCCTACGGCTCAACCCGCCCCTTCGCACCCCCAGGCGCAATCGCGCTCCACGCCCACACGCTCGAGGTGCGCCATCCCATCTCCGGAATGCCTCTCGCTCTGCGCGCACCCGTGCCGCAATCCTGGGCCGAGGCGGGAATCCTCCTCCGCGACCCAGACCCAGAGCCCCACGCTACGCCACGCTGATATTCACAATACGCAGCTTGAGCTGGCCCTTCGGAATCGGCACCACGACCTCCTCACCCACCATCTTGCCAAGCAAACCCTGGCCGATCGGGCTCGTGAGCAGAATCTTGTTCTGGTCGTAGTCTTCCTCACCCGGGCCGACGAGGACGAAGTCCTCCTCCTCGTCGAGGTCGAGATCGAGCACGCGCACCCGCAGGCCGAACGCAGCGCGTTCGGTTGAAAGATTCGCGGTGTCGACGATCAGAGCCCGGCCGAGCTTGTCCTGGAGCTCGTTGATCCGAGCCTGGAGCATGCCCTGGGCCTCGACCGCGGCGTCGAACTCGGCGTTTTCGGAGAGGTCTCCGAAGCCGCGTGCCTGCGCGATTTGCTCGGCGATCCGGGGCATCTCGTCGTTCTTCATCCGGTCGAGCTGGGCCTTGAGCTTCTCGTAGCCTTCTTTCGACATCGGGATCCGGTCGGTAGCCATTACGATTCGCTCTCCAGTTGACGTCCAACCCATCCTGTTCGCAAGCAAGCCAACCTGGCCCCACCGAAATGGGAGCCAGGACTGTACCTTCGGCTTGCATCCAGCAAAGAGCGCGGGTGAAACATCCGCCAGGGTAAAACGTCGCCGGTCACAAGGAGGCCTTGCGCCTGGTCGGCTCTTAATCGAGCTTTACCGTGCGCACATCATCACGAGAAAAACCGCGACTCCAAAAGCTTGGAAGCCGCGGTTGACCGAATACGTGAAAGTTAAGCGTAGCCTTGACTTGCCACGGCCGCAAGCCCAACGGGCGGAGCGGGTGTGGAGCAGCGCGGGGTGAGGCGTGGTTGCTTATTCGTGCCGCAGGGCTTCGATCGGATCCATCAGGGCCGCGCGGCGGGCGGGGTAGATGCCGAAGAGCACACCCACCGCGACCGAGATGCTGAACGCCAGGAGCACCGAAGCCCCGGTGACGATCGCTTGCAGATCCTTGATGAAGTAGACCATGACGATGGGAATCGAGAATCCCACGGCCACGCCCAGCAAACCACCCACGCCCGAGAGCACCATGGTTTCGATGAGGAACTGCTGGGTGATGTCCTTGCGCTTGGCGCCCAGGGCGCGGCGGATGCCGAGCTCGCGGGTGCGTTCGGTGACGGTCGCAAGCATGATATTCATGATGCCAATGCCGCCGACGAGCAACGAGATGGCGGCGATCGAGCCCAGCACGATGCTCCATTGCCGGGCTGTTTCCTGCGCCTTCACGAGCAGGTCATAGGGAACGGTGATCTCGACGTCTTTCTTGGGGTGGTAGGGCTCATAGCACTGCTTGATGAGCGGTACGGTGGGGATCACCTGCTCCATGGTGCCGACCTGAAGGGTGATCTGGCTGAGCTGGGTTTCCTCGGCCTGCATGGAGCCGGAGCGGCTATCGATGATGCGCTCGCCGAATCGGAGGCGGCAGGTATTGAGCGGGATGTAGACGTCTTTATTGAAGTCCTGTGCGGCCAGGCTGCTGCCGATGCCGGCGGAGGAGGCGCGTTCGCGGGTGACGCCGATGACGGTGTAGTAGTCGCTGCCGAGCTTGATGGCCTTCTTGATTGGGTCTTCGTAGGGGAAGAGCCTGCGGGCGGTTTCGTTGGCCAGGACGGCGAAGTTTTCGTAGCGTTCGTTGTCGCTGGCGGTGAGGAAGCAGCCTTTTTCGATCTGGAGCATGTTGAAGTCGGCGTAGTCGTGGGTGGTGCCGACGACGCGGCCATCGAGGAACGAGGAACCGCGGCGGATCTGCTTGCGAATCTCGCGGATGGGGAGCACCTTGCGAATCGTGGGGATGGTGTCGAGCATCCGGTCGTAATCGGAGTACTTGAGGCCGTAATTGAGAATGCGCGCGGGCCTGCCGCCGGTGGCCTCGGCCTCGGCCGAGGGCTTGACCGAGCGCACGATGATGTTGGTTGCGCCCAGGGCTCGAATTTCCTCGAGCGCCTTGCGGCTTGAACCTTCCGCCACGGCGAGCATGGCGATCACCGCCGCGACGCCGAAGACGATGCCCAGGACGGTCAGCCCTGAGCGAAGTTTGTGGAGGAGCAGGCTCCTCATTCCCAGTTTCAGTGCGCGCCAGATGCGTCCCATGTCGGCCTCGAGATCAGTGTGCGAGCTCCTCGCTCGGGCGGCCCAGTTCGGGGTCGCCGTTGTTCAAACCATTGCTCCACGCCTCGGGAGCGACCGGCTCCGCGGGCATGGCGACGGTGCTTTTTCGCATGCGCGGGCTGGGCGAATCGTCGATGATCTGCCCGTCCCTCATGCGGATGATGCGCTTGGCGCATTCCGCGATGTCGTCTTCGTGGGTGACCATGATGATGGTCTTGCCGGCGTCGTTGAGCCGCTCGAGCATTTCCATGATTTCGTGGCTTGTCTTGGAGTCGAGGTTGCCGGTGGCCTCGTCCGCCAGGATGATGTAGGGGTCGTTGATCAGCGAGCGGGCGATCGCCACGCGCTGTTGCTGGCCGCCTGAAAGCTGGGAGGGGCGGTGGTCGAGCCGCTCGCCGAGGCCGACGAGCCGGGCCACCTCCACCGAGCGGGCCGCGGCCTCGGGACTGATCTCGCCCGTGCCCTGATAGGTCAGCGGGAGCTGGATGTTCTCCAGCACGGTGTACTGCTGGATCAGGTTGTAGGACTGGAAGATGAAGCCGAGATAGCGGCTGCGGATCTCGGAGAGTTCATCGTCGTCGAGCCGGGAGATATCACGGCCGCCGAGGTAGTATTCGCCGGTGGTGGGTCGGTCGAGGCATCCCAGCAGGTTGAGCATGGTGCTCTTGCCGGAGCCCGACGCGCCCATGATGGCCACATACTCGCCGGGGTAGAAGTCGACGGAGACGCCGCGGAGCGCGTGGACGGTGACGGTGGCGACATTCTGGCGGCGGCTGAAGAGGCCGCCGCCGCTCTCGGCGTGTCCCATCACGTAGATCTTCTTGACGTCCGCGATCCGGACGATCGGCTGATCAGAGGCCGGGGACTGGGTGTCGATCACGTTCATTGACCTCCGCCAGGCGCACCGGGGCCGCCACCGCCACGGCGCCCGCCGCCGAATCCGCCGCCGCCGCCGCCGCCGCCGCCGCCGCGAAATTGTCTCATCTGCTCGATTTCCGCGTCGGTGAAGCCGGCTTTGCGCATCAAGGCCTCGCGTTCCTCGGGCGATGCGGTCTTCATGCTCGCTCGCTCCGCGGGCGAAAGGTTGCTGAACTTCTGGAACATCGGGTTGCCCTGTCCTTTGCCGCGAGGGCCACCCTTGCCCTTGGCCTTGGCGGGGTCGCCCTTGCCGGCGGCGCCGGGAGGTCCGCCTGGCGCGCCCGTGCCGGCAGCGCCGGGAGGTCCACCCTTGGCGTCAGGACCGCCTTCGCCCTTGCCCTCGCCGCGATCGGACGTGGTGCCGAAGGCTTTCCGCTTCTCTTCCTCCGTCATCAGGCTGATGGGATTGAGGACGACCACATCCCCCGCGGCCACGCCCTTCGTCACCTCGGCAAAACGCTCGTTGGAAGGACCCAGGTCGACCACCGTTTGCTCAAAACGGTCGCCAATCTTCTTGGTGACGTGCGTCTTGCCGCCGTACTCCAGGAGCGCCAGCACGGGTACGGTGAGAACCTTGGCTTTTTCCTCGACGGTGATTTGCACCTGGGAGTTCATGCCTGGGCGCAGGCCGGCGTTGGTTTCGTCGATGCGCACGTGGCAGGTGTAAAGCTTGACGTCGGAGCTGAAGAAGCTGGTCGGGTCGGGCAGGGGGGCGACGTCGAGGACGGTGCCCTTGAGCTCCTGCTCGGCGAGGGCGTCAACCCGAACGAGCGCCTTCATCCCCGGAGCGATCTTCTTGATCTGGGACTCGTGGATCTTGGCGTTGACCTGCATCTTGGTGATGTCGGGCAGGCTGAAGATTTTCTGCCGCTCGCGAACGGTCGCGCCTTCTTCCACCTGAGGCTGGCTGTTGCCGAAGGCGCGAGTCGGGTCGTTGGCATAGACCACGATGCCGTCGTTGGGCGCCCGCAGGGTGCAGGCCGCGATCTGCCGCTTGAGCTTGTTTTCCTTGCTGATCTCGAGCTCCATCGTGGCCTTCTTGGCGAGCTCGTCGGATCGGGCCTTTTCGACCTCGCTTTTGAGCTCCTTGATCGTCTTGCCAAAGGTGTACTTGGTAAGCACCGTGAGCTTGCCCTGCGATTGCTCGAGCTTGAACTTGGCCTGGGCGAGCGTGAATTCCTCGGTGTTCTTGGCCGCGAGCGAAACATATCCCTTATCAAACATGCGGCGGGCCCAGTCGACGCGGTCGACCTGGCGGGAAAGCTCGGATTCCGCGAGCTTGATTTCCCCCTCGGCCGTGGCGCGGTCGAGCACGTAGGTGCCTTCTTCATATTCCCTGACCGCGATCTCGGCGACCTCGCGCGTCAGCTTGGCGTTTTCGTAACTTGACGAGGCACTTTTGGTGGTGATCGTCTGGTTGGTGAGCGAGTCGCTGAGCGAGGCCGAGTCCAGCTCGCAGACGACCTCGCCCTTCTTGACCCGGCTCCCTTCCGGCTTGATCGAAATAATCGTGGTGCCGCCTTCCACGTTGCAATAAACGTCTTCGTTCTTGGAACTTTCGAGGGTTCCACGATCGACGACGGTGATCGAAAGCGGCTCGGCCTGGACGGTATGGAGCATGACGTTGGCCTGCGCCGGGGCGAACCAGCCCTTGATGGGCTTGCTCACCCCGGGCACGCTATAGACCGCGACACCACCCACGGCGACGACGGCCACGAGCAACAGCAGAAAAATCCTGCTAGCGGGGCTGCGCCGGCGGTTCGGGCGTTCCAGGCGGGGTAAATCCTGGCGGGCCTGCGTCGGCGCGCTGCCCGAGGAGGGGGCCGTTGTACTCTGAAGGGAAAAGTTCACTGAATGCCTCCCATTCGTCGTAGGGCAGGGTGCCGATATCACGGTACACGATCAGGCGATTCTGTTCAAAACTCTGATAGGCGGTGACCAGGCCCTGCTGAGCGTTATAGGCCTGTGTCTGGAAGGTGAGCAGGTTCAAGGTCTGGGCCGCGGCGTTGGCGGACTGGGCCAGGGCCTGCGTGCCCCCCGCGGGCGGGGCCACGATCTGCTCGAACGCCTGGTCCTTCAGCCGTACGTTGAGCTCGTAGATCCGCTTGGCGATTTCGTAGCCGATGTAGCTCGTATGCACGTTACGCAGGTCGTTCCTGAGCTGAATCTTGAGGTTGTCTTCGGCTTGCTGGAGAGCACGCCGCGAGCGCTGGTAGGAGATCAGGGCGGAGCGGAAGTTGTTTCGCTCCGTCATCCGCACCAGCGGCAGTTCGGCGTTGAGCACCAGGCTGAGGTTATTGGCCTTGCTCAGGAAGTTCAGCGGCTCCGTGCCGTTCACCGGGGTATAGAAGTTGTTGGTCAGTGTGAGGTTCAGCACTCCCTGCAGGGCATTGGCCGTCACCCGGATCTGGCGCCAGGCGTCGTAAAGCTGGGCGCGGGCGTTCATCAGGTCAAGGCGATACTCCAGCGCGATGCGCACGGCCGCTTGCAGTTCGTCCTCGAGGGGATCTTCGTCCTCGGCCTTGAATGTTCGCCGCTCCGCCGCGTAGTTGCGATAGAGTCCAAGAACCGAACGCCCCTCGACGTCGATGTCCTCGAGCTCGGGCAGCCGCTTGATGATATCCGGAAGCTCCTCGAGCGTGCGGTTGGGGTTACGCTGCCAGTTATCCACTCCGTTGAACACGTCGTAAAAGGGTTGCATCAGGTGCTGATCAATCACGAGCGGGGTATCGGGGGGCATGCCCAACTGCATCTTGAAGCCGTCGAGTGCCTGCCGGTAGGTGATCTTCAGACCGAACAAGGTCTGGCGGGCGCCGACGAGGTTGGATGTAACCTGGTCCACCTGCAATTGCGACAGGCCCGACCCCTCGCCCTGGATCAGTTCATTATACAACTGGACCAGGTTTTCATAGAAGCGGACATTCTTGCGCCCGATCTCAACCTGGGCGATATTCACCACGGCTGGGATGAAGCCGACGGTCGGGTCTGAGTTGCCGGGCACCGAGAAACCGGCCAGGGTGAAGGTATTACCGAAGTTCTGCACCGTGCCGGCCGTCAGTGTGACCACGAAATACTGCTGGCGGAAGAGGGCGAACTCGCGAACCTGGTAGAGCAGGGCACGCTCCGCCAGCGTGAGCGGCTCGAGCGTGACAGCGCGGCCGCCCCCCTTCAGGAACGGCTGCACGAAGCTCATCGGCATGGCCGAGAGCACCGTCGGCTGTTTGGGATTCTTGCCCAGGAAATTGAACACAACCTCATTCGCGAAGCCCATGAGGAGCTGGCCGCCGGAGTTGAACAGCTTGCCCACGCCGGCCATGGTGCCGAGACTCAGCCGCGAGGCTGGGCCCGTGGGCGAGTAGCTCGAGCCGTAGGAGTAACTCGTGCCGGTGGACACACCTGGCGTGCTGGCCGGGCCGCCCGGCACGGGTGTGGTCGAGCCCAATCCGGCATAGAGTTGCGGCTGGAAGGCGAAGCGCTGCTGGGTGACGGCCAGCGCGGAGAGGTAAAGTGCCTCGAGATTGTACTGATAGAACCGGCCATTCAGGAGTGCGAGCAACCACGCCTGCTGCATGCCGATCTTGTATGCGGGGAAGCCGCGTGGCAGACCCATGGCCTCGGCTTCATCGAGCGGGGGCACGATGGGGACGAGGATGGTGGCCAGGCCCTGGGCCTCGGCCTGGTTGCCTGGGGGCAGGCTGCCAGCGCGTTTGAGGAGTTCTGGGTCGATCGGTTGCTGGGGGGCGTTGGGATCCATGCCGCCGGGTCGGCGGGGCTGATCTTGCACGGGGGGTTGGAGGTAGAGCTTTTCGCTGGGGAGCGGGGAGCTCGGCGGGATCGGCGGCGGTGTGGGGGGCTGGCCTGGAACCTGGGCGGGCGCCTGGGCGGGAGTTGCGCCCGCGGCTGGCGTGCTCGGGTTCTGGAAGGCTGCCGGGGCCACCGATCGGTCCTGTGATCTGGGTGCGGCGGTCTTGCGGTTGGGCAAGAATCGGTCCGCGGAGGAGGGTGGAGGAATTCGAGGCGTTGAAGCCGTCTTCACGCTCGCCGACCCATGAGAATTTGGCGTCGCAGCCGCCTTCCTCGTCCCGCCTTTTCCAGTTTGCGCTCGAGAAGCGGCGGCTGGTGTGGCGGGATTGCCGTTATCGGGGCTTTGGAGCCGGATAATCGAAACGTTGGGCGCGGTTGCGGGGCGAGTTGAGAGGGTGGGCGCAACGCGGCCGAACGAAGCGCGATCATCCGCGGGAGGCACGGCCGGCGGTTGCGGGGGAGTACCTGGCGGCGCGGCGGGCGCGGCCGAGGGCGCGGCGTTCGCGGGAGGGGCACCTGGCGGCGCGGCCGAGGGCGCGGCGTTCGCGGGAGGCGCACCCGCTCCGCCTGCTGGCGGATTCAGGCCAGGTGGCGCGAATGGGGAGGCCGTTCCTGGCGGCTGGGTCGGCGCGGCGGGAGGCATGCCGCCCGGTGCGCCGTAGCCCGTGCCGTTGCCCATCGCCCCAGGATTGGCTTCCTGGCGCATCCGATCCTGACGCTGCCAGAACTCGAGCAGATCAAGATATCCCGTCCCCTCGACGGGCACCATCAGCCGGTTATCAGGCCACTGCGGCACGGGCGACAGGGCCTCGGACGCCGGGTCGTCCGGCGGCGCGGGAGGAGCATCGGGGTCGTAGGGATCGGCGAATCGGGACAACGCGGGCGGTTCGATCGAGAACACGTCGAGCCGCCAACGCGGGTCGCGGCTCTTTTCGAACACCGCCTCGGATACGTCCTGGTTGGCCCATTCCCGGAAGAATTCCCGGGTACAGCCGACCTGCGCGCCCAGGAGCGACGCCAGAAGCGCCGTCAGGGTCAGCCGCGGGACGGCCGGCGGTTTGTGCATGCTCCTCATTTTGGTCATGGCACTGGCCTTTGCACGGGGCTCGTTCGGGATTGCGGCAAGCGCGGCGGGCGTTTGCCGTTTCCTCGAACTGGGGATTGACTGCGCCTACTTTGTGGAACGTTGCCTCGCCGGCGCGGACCTCAATCCGAGCGGGTTGGGCTCGGCCTTGGCACGGACCGGTTTGTTCGCCGCGTTTGGAATACCGGTGGACGCCAGGGGTTGCGTCCGGGGGATTCCGAGGTTCGCGGCGCCACCGAAGCGTGAGGAGTACGCCACCCCCGGGTGCGGGCGATCGACCGTCCGCGACCTCGGAGGACGGCGTGCGATCGCGGGTCCAGGGCAGGCGCGCTTGCGGCGCAGACACGGAGGTCGTCCGCGTCTGCGTGATATATCGGGAGAGCGGGTTCTCCGAGTTGAGGCGCAGACGCCGGACCAACCGAACGCAGCGGTTCGCACGGTTCTGCCTCGCATGCCGTTCGTTTCGAACGTGCCGGCGCGCCCTTCCTCAAGGCCCAGTTTCGATTTCGGTGGAGTCAAGAGCGGTTTCGAACCGAAATCTGCTGAGGTACGAGGGAACCCTTGGCGGCGGGGCCGCCCGGGACCCGTCCGCCGAGCGCCTGCTGGTCCCCGCGCAAGGCGCACATCGACGCCGGAAGCGGCCTGGGGAGACGCGTGGAGCGTCGCTCGCGGCGGTTGCGCGACCCATGGTTTGGGAGGAGGGAGTCTCCGATGTTTCGTGGCAAGAGCCGGGCTCGTTCGCAAGCCGCAAGCCGGCACACCGTGGATTTTCGACCCAGGGGCGATCACCTGGAAGACAGGGTCCTGCTCGCCATCGATCTGGGCGGTACGTTGCCCTCGATTTCGCCGCACATCGCCAGCGCCCCTTATGGAATGGCGTTCGGCGGGCCTCAGCCCAGCCAGGGCGCAGGCTGGAGCGTGGCCGATGTCGGCAGCTTGAACAGTAGCGGTTATGACTCATTTGTCATCGGCGCGCCCACCGTGGGCTCGACTCCCGGCACGCTCGGCACCGGGATCAATAGCGCGGCGTATCTGGTTTTTGGCTCGCAAACGGTCAACGTCAGCACCGCGACCGACTGGCTGAGCACCACCAATCCCTATACAACCAACGACCGTGTGGGCGACCTGGGTCAGCTTGGAGCGCCCTCCCAGACCAACCCGATCACGACGAACCCGCTCGGGTTCCCGTTCGCGGGCATCACGTTCATCACCGCGGCCCAGACCCAGTCGATGCTCGGGGCGTCCGCCGCGGGTATCCGGCTCGCCAATGGTCAAAGCGGCATCTTGCTGGGTGCGCCTGGCGCAACCAACGCCAGCGGCGCTGATCCCGGCACCGGCCGCGTCTACCTGATCTATGGCAACTTTAACGGCTTCATCGGCCAGACGATCAACCTCGACACGCCCACGGCCTACACCGGCTTGAACATCGTGACGTTCGTCAACAGCGGCTCCAACAACGGCCAGCTCGGCTTCTCGGTCGCTGCCGGCACGAACATCGTGGGCGACGGCGCGACTGACATCATCATGGGCGCTCCCGCCGCCACCATCGGAACCTCGACCACTCCGGGCGCGGTGACCGCCAACACGGGTGCGGTCTACGTGATGTCGAGCCGCTTGCTGTCGGGATCTTCGCAGACGATCGACGTCGCCACGCTGGGGCAGTCCGGATCGCAGAGCGTGATTCTCGCCGGCGCCAATTCCGGCGATCAGGCCGGCTTCTCCGTGGCCGACGGCGGCGACGTCAACGGCGCCAACTCGGGCGGCACCAACATCAACGACCTCTTGATCGGTGCGCCCTCGTCGAATTCCACCGCCGGCACGGCCTATCTGGTCTACGGCGGCTCCGGCCTGGCCAGCCTGGCCACGATCACCAACGGCGTCAATTACATCAACCTCGGCCGCGTGGGCGCAAGCTCAAACACCGTGCCAGGCGCTCAGATTCTGGGGCCGGGCGGCAGCAGCAAGACCGGTTACTCGGTCTCCTCCGCCGGCGACTTCAATGCCGACGGCTTCGGCGATATCCTGATCGGCTCGCCGGGCTATTCCAGCAGCTCCATCCTGGCCAACCAGGGCGAAGCCACGTTGCTCTACGGCTCCTCGAGCGGCCTGACCGGGACAATCACGCTGGCGAATCCCCCGAGCGGTCTTCAGGCCGTGAACTTCACCGGCGCCAACGCCGGCGACATGGCCGGCTACGCGGTCGCCTTCACGGGCTTCATCAACACCAACCAGCCCAATAACATCCTGGTCGGCGCGCCTGGCTTCAACAGCAACGCGGGTACCGCGTATCTGATCCCGGGACGAACCGGATTCACGGGCACCTACTCGCTGACGAACGCCGAGTCCTCGCCGATCTCGGGCGTGCAGTTCACCCTGAGCACGCCCAGCTCGCCTTCGAATTCGCCCAACTTCTTCGGTGCGTCGCTCTCCAGCCGATTCCAGGATACGGCCTTCACGGCGGATGGCGATAACCGCGCTGACTTCATCATCGGCGCACCCGGTTACGACATCACGCAGAACACCGCGCGGCTGCTGGCCGGCGGCGCTACCATCATCCAGAGCGGGTACATCAACGTCCCCGTGCCCAGCTCCGCTTCGATCACCACTCAGATCGGCGTCGGCACTCCGTTCGCGCCCTTCTCGATCAACGCAACCTCGCCGAGTAACTTGCAGATTTACGTCTTCGGCACCACCACGACCAACCCCTCCTTCCAGCCGGCCAAGGATATCAATCCCGCCACCGTGGTCGTCAACGGCGTGGCCTACACCAACGCCACCATCCAGCAGGATCCGAACCAGAACAACTGGTTGAATGGGATCCCGGACGCGATCATCACGATCTCGCCGCGTTCCAGGCTGAATCTGGCTTCTGGCACCACCACGATCACGGTCACCGGCCAGACGCTGTCAACCTCGCCGTTGCCGAACCAGACCTGGACCGGGTCGGCCACGGTGACCGTGACGGGCGGTTCGTCGACCCCGATCGTGTCGGTGATCACCTCGGGTGCTCCTGGCCCGGTCACTGAGACGACGTATAACTCACCCTTCGGCGCCAACCAGTTCACGCCGTCGCTGACCGCGCTTTCGGCCTACAACTATCAGCCGATCCCGATCTCGGTGGCGCTCCAGCAGTTCTTGCCTCCGCCCGGTTTCCGCCAGCGGATGTACATGTTTAACCATCCTGGCAAGCACCTGCCCAACATTCAGTACAACCGCGGTCAGCCGCGCGGCCGAATCGGCGGCTTCAACCAGCTTCCGAGCCACGTCTTTGACCGCAGCCGGTTCCATCCCCAGCGCTACTACACCTGGACGCACCGGTCGCACAACACCGGCTTCTTGACCGGAATCGTGCCGATCCAGACCCGCACCCAAAGCTACCGCGACACCCAGCTCCGTTGAGCTCGATTCGCAGGAACACGCATTCGTTCCCGGGGTCGAGGCGAACCGTCCTTCTGGACGGGACGCGCCTCGACCTCGGTCGTTTGGTTTAGTGCGCTGAGCCGTCCGCGACGACCAGCTTCGACAACCGGCTCGCCAGCCGCTCGAGCGCGGGGCTGCGATCGTACGAATCCAGGTGCACGTTCAGCAGGCTGAAGCTCTCGGTATTGGCGTAAGCGCGCGTGAGGCTCTCCTCGAGCTCGCCGGCGGTTCGAATCTCAAACCCCTGGCCGCCGCCAACCAGGTCGCAGATCTTGTGATACGACCAGTTCTGGATGTCGTTGAAGGAGCCTTCGAGCAGGAACCGCTCGGTCGTATAGCCGTGGTTGTTGAGCACCACGACGATGGGGTTCATGCGATGGCGGACGATGGTTGAGAGCTCAACGCCTGTCATCTGGAAGGCGCCATCGCCCACGACGACAAGGATGCGGGAATCGGGGTGGGCCTTCCCCGCGCCGACGGCCGCGGGAATGCCGAAGCCCATCGACGTGTAGTATGCCGGGCTCAAGAATTCGGTCTGCCGGCTCATCTCCAGATCGGCGGCGCCGAAGAGGCAATCGCCGACGTCGGTGACGACCGTCATGTTGGGGTGTTCGGCCAGCAGGCGGTTGAGCCGCTCGAAGAGAATCGCGGAGGTCACGGGATCGGCGGGGGACTGGGCGCCGACGCCGGCGAAGGGATTCGTCCGCGGCGGCAGCTTCACCTGCGCGACTTGCAGCGTGCGCTCGGTGAGCCCGGCGATGAAGTCGTCGAGCCGGACGTCGGGGTAGTGGTGGCGGCGGATGCGGAGATCCTCGCTCGTCACGTGGATGCAGCACGACTGGTCGAGCTTGGCCGTCCAGATTCCCAGGTTGATGTCGGTGAGGAAGCAGCCGAGCATGAGCAGGCAGTCGGAGGATTCGACGAGCTCGGTGACCTCAGCGCGACCCATTCCGCCTTCGTAGACGCCGGCGAAGAGCGGGTGGGCTTCGGAGATCACGCTCTTGCCCAGGATTGTGGTGGCGATGGGCATGCCGGTGGATTCGGCCAGCCGCAGCAGGGCGTCCTGGAGCCCGAAGCGATGGATTTCGACGTCGGCCAGGATCATGGGGCGTTTGGCGGCCTTGAGGAGCTCCGCGGCCTCATCGAGCGCCTCGCGAAGCGCATCGGGATCGGAGGGAGGCAGTCCGACGGGCGCCCGCCTAGGGGCGCCATGCCGCGCGTTCACCAGGTCGCGAGGCAGCTCGAGATAAACCGGACGCTTGAACTGGATCGCCGCCGAGAGCACGCGGTCGATCTCCTCGTACGCCGTTTCCGGCCGGTCCAGCACCGCCGAGGCCACCGTGATCTTCTCAAACACGTCCGCCTGGGTGCCGAAGTCCTTCACCTTGTGGTGCAACAGCGGGTTCCGCTCGCGCTCGCTCACCCCGGGCGAGCCCGAAAGCACGATCACCGGCGATTTTTCCGCATACGCACCCGCAATGCTGTTCGCCGTGGACAGCCCCCCCACGCAGTAGGTCACGCAAACGCATCCGAGCCCCTTGATGCGGGCGTATGCGTCGGCCGCGAACCCCGCGCAGTCTTCCCGCGTCGTCCCCACCAGCTCGATCGAGCTCTTCTCGAGCAGTTTATAGAGCCCGAGCACATAATCACCCGGGATCCCGAAGACGTGCTCGACTCCCAGTTCCTGAAGCCGCCCGATCAAATATTCGCCGATCGTGGGGGCTGTTGCGGTCTCGGGTTCGCTCCGGACCGTCCGCGGGCTCGCCATGACGTCGTCCTCGCTAGAATGGCTCGAGCCTCCTGGGAAAAGACGCCCGGGCTCGGAGTGCTCTCTATCTAATCTATTACGCTGGGGAGCGGCAATCCGCCCAGATCCAGGAACGAACCGGTTACGTCGCGGCTGCGCCCGGCGTGGCAATCATTCGCCCCTGATCCAGAATCACGCCCAGATCATGGATGAACGACTCGAGCACAAGCGGCAAATAGAGCCGCCTGCCGATGTGGTATTCGGCCTCCAGGCAGCGGTCTAGAATCGATACAAGCTGTTCTGGAGAAAGATGTTGTGCTAGTTGGGCGGATGCCTGGGCGATCTCCGGAGCGGGGCCTTCGAGCGCCAGGCCGACGCGCGCTTTGAGTGCGGCCTGGAGCAGGCGGGCGATCTCTCCGACCATGAGCTCAGCGCGGCGGCGCTGCTCGGCGGATTCCCGCGCGCCTGTGCGGGCGAAGGCGAGCATGCGGCTCGCCAGGTCGGGCGCTGTGGCCGCGGGACCCGCAAGCTCCTCAAAGAGCACGCGGCGGAACCGCGCGGTCTCCGGATCAGCCAGCGCCATCGCCCGGGCGATGCTTCCCTCGCCCATCGACGCAAGTTCGAGCGCGGCTGCGCGATCGCTCACAACCTCCTTCTCCAGCAGCAGATCAGCCAGCTCCTCGGCGGGCAGGGGCGCGAATCGTTCCACCTGGCAGCGAGACACCACGGTCTCAAGCTGAAGCTCAGGCGCGGTGCCGATCAGGATCAGGATCGCGCCCGGCGGCGGCTCTTCCAGCGTTTTCAGGAACGCGTTCGAGGCCTCGGTCGTCAGATCGTCGGCGTCATCGAGGATGGCAACCTTGCGCGCGCCGCGCATGGGCTTGAGCGCGAACCAATCGCAGAGCTGGCGCACCAGCTCGACCGAGACATCCTGTTTGTCTTCCGGCCGGCGGGTCTCGAGCAGGTCGGGGTGGGCGTCGGCCGCGACGAGCTTGCAGCTCGTGCACAGGCCGCACGCCTTGAGCTCGTGCTCCGCCCGGGCTTCGCACAGGATCGCCTGGGCAAGCACGCGCGCGAAGGTGCGCTTGCCCACGCCCGCGGGGCCCACAAAGAAAAGGGCGTGCGGGAATCGCCCCTTGCGCCAGCGCTCACGCAGGTTTTCCGGAGCGCGGCTCGCGACCTTCACGCCCAGCCAGGACATGCTCCACCTCGTGCTTGAGATTCTCGTAAACGTGGTCGGCATCCTGCGCGGCGTCGATCCGAACCAGCGGCGCGGGGTAATACGGACAGGGCGAACCGCTTGCAAGCGCGGCCAGAAACCCCGATCGCACCCGTTCATGATATTCCCACGGCCGATCCTCGATCCGATCCCGCGCGGGGCCCACCCGGGCGCGCGCGACCTCCACCGGAACGTCGAGGATGAGCGTCAAATCGGGCAAAACGCCGCCGGTCGCCACCAGCCCCACCAGGCCGACCTCCTCCTCGATCAGGCCCCCCGCGGTCCCCTGATACACAATGTTCGCCAGCAAGTATCGGTCGGAGATGACCACCCCGCCGGATGCGAGCGCGGGAGCGATGATCTCCTCCACAAGCTGCGCCCGGCTGGCCTGATAAAGCATCATTTCTGCCCGCAGTCCGATGCGGATCTCGGAGCGGTCAAGCACGATCGGGCGCACTCGGTCGCCCAGGGCCGTGCCGCCGGGATCGCGGCAGGTTGTCACCCGCCAGCCCAGCGAACGCAGCCACTCCGCCAGACGCTGAACTTGTGTGGTTTTGCCGCCGCCGTCAGGCCCGTCAAGAACCAAAAACAGCCCCGGATGCCCATGCGGACGTTCGCTCGTCATGACCGCCCCTTGAGCCAGAGGTCGGCCTCCGCGAAGACCTGGCGGATCTTGGCGTGAAACAGAAGCTGGCTGATCTCCTCGAAACTGCCCCAGCAATGCCAGCGCCCGAGCGCATCCTCCACGTGCTCCGGCGATTTCGCCAGCGAGGACGAATCATTCACCCGGGCGATGTAATACGTCACCGTCTTGACCACCTTGCGCCCCTTGCGCACATAGGTGTACGACAGGCTGCGCTCAAACCCCTCCACAATTTCCCAGTCGACGAGCGCGGTTTCCTCGTGGAACTCACGCGACGCGGTCGTGCGGGTCGACTCGCCCGTCTCCACGCCCCCCTTGGGAAATTCCCACCTGGCGCGCGGGTTGCGCACCGTCGCCGAATGCAGGATCAGATATTCATTCTGCTGATCCTTGCCCCGGCGATAGGGAATGATCCCGGCGGAGCGCTCGTGAATGGTCGTCATGGGCAGCGACTGGTCGACAGTCCGTGCAAGGGAGACGGGCTAAGGTACGTCCGACGGTTCCTCGCCGGTCGCGATCAGGCCGAGCACCGACCCGACCTTCACCCGGTCGTCCTCCCGACCACGAATCTCGGCCAAACGTCCCGACGCGGGCGCTGAGACGTCGTAAGTGGCAGGCCCCACAAGGACCTCCACCAAACGCTCACCCTCAAAGACCTGGTCGCCGCGGGCAGCGAACCAGTAGCTCACCACAATCGGCACGTCCGGACCGGTACCCAGATCGGGCAGGATCACCTCTGCAAAGCGCATGGTGAACCCCCGTCGCGTGACTCTGGATCAAGACCGGCATCGATCAGGAGCGACCTCGCGCGTCCTCTCCTGACCACTTCACTGCCAATATTAACCCTCGTCGACCCTGCTTGCCAGACCGAACCTCGCAGGAGTTCCGCCAGCCATGGCACAGGAACGCTCCGATCGCCGCGATCGGTCGTTCACCGTGTGAAGACGCCCTGGGTCGGCCTCTCATCCTGGGGATCGGGCTTGCGGGCGAGCGCCTCCCCGTTTCGTGGGGTCACCGGCACGACGATGTAACAGTCACGCAGCCAGGCCTCGCCCAGACGGCCAGGATGGATCAGGAATTCGCGGGGCGGACCGATCTCATGCGTCGTGCTCAGCGCGGAGAGCCAGGCTGAGGGGCCCGTTCCCGCCTCGGGGAGCTTGTCAAAGAAGACAATCCGCGCTGGGCGGTCTGAGGCTGCGAGATTGGCTGGATCGCGGGTTGGGGCGGGTTGCCGCTGGGCGAACATCGCGCGGTGGCAGAGATAGATGGCGCTCATGCCCCGATTCCAGAGCGCGGGGCGGGCGTCGATTTGCAGGTCCTCGCGGGCGCAAACGAGGTCGGTTCCGCGCGCGTACTCGGTCCAGAACCAGCGTGCGAACTGGCGGGTCCGGAGGTCGCTTTCAACGCGGTAAGGCCAGATCACGTCCCGCGCCATGATCCCGCAGCCGAGGAGGGCGAACGCCAGGGTGGCGAGCCGGAAGCCGCCGTGGGAGACGCCTCGCGTGGCCAGATACTGGAAGAGTCTACCCAGCCCCGCGGCGGCGAGGATGGCGATGGTTGGCACGAGATACTGCGTGAGCCGGGGTGCGCCACCGTAAGGATAGCGGCCCAGTGAGGCGGCAATGAGGCCCATCAGCACGGGCGCGAGCAGGAGCTTGAGCTCGACACTCCGGCCTGCTCGGTGAAGGGCAATCGCGCCCGCCACGCAGGCCGCGAAGGTCGCCGAGCTTGCGCCCCAGTCGCCGCCAACGGGGTAGGCCATGGGCGTGCCGGTGTGAACCCGCAAGAGCCACAGGGGAATCAACCAGGGCCGATCCCACGATGGAAACGCCTCGCGCCAGTATCCCTCGCGGTAATGCACCCGAAGCGCATCGCTCTGGATGTAAGTCACGCCGAAGTAAATTGCCAGGAAGCTGGCGACGGTGACGATGGCGAAGGTGAGAAACCCCAGCCGCACGGCCCGGGAGGGCGCCCGCAGAGCTTGCGGGGCGAGCGCACACAGGATCCCCCCCGTGACCAGAATCGCCGGGTACGAGACAGCCAGGCAAACGGGCACGATGGCCGCGAGCCACCAGAGCCGCCGGCTCCGCCCAGGCTCCTGCGCGGCACGCACGGCAAACAGAAGCAGGACCGCCGCCGCGAGCAGGTCGCTCGAGTATGGCTTGACTTCCGCCGTGTGCCGAATCGAGTAGACCGACGTCGCCAGAATGGCCACCGCCGCAACCCGCGCCGGCCCCGATAGAATCGCGCGCGCCAGTCGCTCAAAAACGACCATCCCCGCCAGACCGCAAAGAAACGGGAACAGCCGCAGCGGCAACTCCGCAAAGCCGAACAGCCGCACCGCGGCAAGCTCGATCGCCAGAAACGCCGCGGGGGCGACCTGGCTGTAATCGAGCGGGCGCAGGAGCTCCACAAATCCCCGGTGGATCAGGTTGGCGGCGACGAATGCCTCGTCATGCCAGAGCGGGTAGTCGACCAGATAACGCGTGACGCGGATGGCCAGCCCCAGGCCGACAAACAGCCAGACGAGACGCTCAAGCGCCCGCCCTGTTGCGATCTCGCCCGTTCCTGCGACAGGGGGCGACCATTCCGAGCTCTCTGCTCGATCGATTGGCATCGTCCGTCTGACCCTCGCGACACGCCGGCCTCCTGCCGGATCGAGAGTCTTATCGGCCTTGCTGTGGCCTCGGATGCGCGTGATCAGGGCCGATTACGCTGGCTTGTGGCGCCGTTTGCTATCCACTCCCTAAAGGCCGCAAGGTCCACGCAGCCGCAAAGGAAGCGAGCAACCGGCAACCGTGCTGGTTCCCTTGATTCCTCACGCTCAGGCTGAATACCATGGCAGCATCGACGAATAGACGGATAACCGGTTTGTCGTTGCCCTGGATGGAATCTGCTCGCAGGAGTCGCTCGCATGGCCCGATCTCGTTGGCTGGGCGTATCTTTCTCTCTGGTTGCGATGGCGGTTGCCGCCTCGATCGCCTGGCTCGCCCCGGCACGCGGGGATGACGCTGCGCCCAGTTCCAAAACGCTCCCGGCGAATCGCGGGCTCATGCAGCGCGTGAGCAATTTCACGCTCAAGGACGCGATCAGCGGCCGCGAGGTCACGCTGCATGGCTTCATCGGCAAAAAGGCCATCGTGATCGTCTTTCTCGGAACGGATTGCCCCGTCGGCAATCTTTATCTGCCCCGCCTGGTGGAGCTGGAGAAATCCTTCGGCCCGCGCGGAGTGGTGTTTCTGGGAGTGAATTCCAACGCGTCTGACAGCCTGGAGGCGGTTGCCAAACACGCTCGGGAATACGGCCTGACGTTCCCGGTGCTCAAGGACGTGGGCAATGTGGTGGCGGATTCCGCGCTTGTCGAGCGAACGTGCGAGACGCTCGTACTGGACGGCTTTTGCCGCTTGCGTTACCGCGGCGCGATCGACGATCAGTACACCTACGGCAAGGCGAAGGACAGGGCGGTTCACAACTTCTTGCAAGACGCCCTGGAGGCCATGGTCGCGGGCAAGCCGATCAAGGTTACCGCGACCGAGGTCGCCGGGTGTGTGATCGAGCGGGCCGCGGCGCCGGCGAACGCGGCCGCGCGGCAGCCCAGGATTCGGGGCCTGGCTGAGAGCGTGGCCGCCCAGCTTGATCGCGAGGAATCCGCGCATCCGATCGACGTGGGGCAGGTGACCTATGCCGGCGCCGTTGCCGACCTGCTGGCGCGCAAATGCCAGTCATGCCATCGCCCCGGCCAGGTCGCGCCCTTTTCCTTGCTGAGTTATGACGACGCCAGACGCAAGGCGGGCGTGATCCGAGAAGCCGTCGAGGATCGCCGCATGCCGCCCTGGCACGCCGATCCGCATTTCGGCCATTTCAAGAACGATCGCGGCCTCACGCCCCGGGAACGCGCAACCTTGCTCGCCTGGCTCGACCAGGGAACCGCCCTTGGCGATCCGTCCGCCCTGCCCAAACCCACTTCCTTCTCCGACGGCTGGACGATCGGCAAGCCCGACGTCGTCTTCGAGATCCCCGAGCCGTATTACGTCCCCGCGCAGGGTGTGGTCGATTACGTGCACTTCAAAGTGCCGACCGGCTGGAAGGAAGATCGGTTCATTCAGGCCGCGGAGGCGGTGCCAGGGGATCGCACTGTCGTGCACCACATCATCGTGTACCTGCTGGACCCAAACAAAAAGAAGGCCGACGGCCGGCCCGATCTGGTCCACTTCTGCGCCTATGCGCCGGGAGACCTGCCGACCAAGCTCCCCGATGGCGTGGCCAAGCGCATCCCCGCCGGCTCCGACCTGCTCTTCCAGATCCATTACACCCCCAACGGCAAGATTCGTAACGATCGCTCGAAGGTGGGCTTCGTTTTCGCCAAAACCCCGCCGAAACGCGAGGCCTATACCATCCCCATCGCCAACCTCGATTTCATCATTCCGCCCAGGGCGAACAACGTCGCCGTTTCCGCCTCGTTCACGCTCGAGGCCGACGCCAGGCTGCTAAGCTTTCTGCCGCACATGCACCTGCGCGGCAAGGACTTCAAGTACACCGTAACCTTGCCCGGGCAAAAACCTGTCACGGTTCTTTCGGTGCCGGCGTACGACTTCGCGTGGCAGAGCTATTATATTTTTGAGAGTCCGATGGACTTGCCCAGGGGCACGCGGATCGACTGCCTGGCGCATTTCGACAACTCGGCGGCAAACCCCTACAACCCCGACCCGAACGCGACGATTCACTGGGGCGAGCAGACGTTTGAGGAGATGATGATCGGGTTTGTTGATCTGGATGTGCCGGCGGGCGCGGGGCGTCCTCAGGGGCCGGAGCTTGCTTCACGCAGGGAAAAAGCCACCATCACAGCACTTCGGACCGTTCGCCGGCTGGTCTCGAACGAGAAATCGTCGAACGCCGCGGGCGCTTCGAACTCTCCAGCGAAAGGTTCGCGACCATGAGCCCGACCCGGCGGCTGTTGCTTGGTCTCGTTGCCGTCTCCGCCCTTGTCCTGGGAGCCGAAGGGGCAAGAGCCCGTTCCCAGGGCGAAACGCTCGATCTGCCCGCCGGCCTCGCGCCTCTCGAGTATCTCACCGGGCAGTGGAAGGGCCAGGCGATGCCGCTCGACAATTCCGCCCAGCGCTTTCGGGGCTGGGGCGAATCGCATTCCTGGGCGTGGATTTTCAAGTCAGGCAAGCCGGTGGGGCTTTCCGTGCAGATCAAGGGGAGCAAGAGCCTTGCCTCCGGCCGCCTGACGTTCGACCCCAGGACGTCGCGTTACCGGTTTGAGGCAAAGACAACCGGCGCGAAGCCGCGTGACCTCGTCTTCGAAGGGACGTATGACCCCAGGGCGAGGCAGCTCCAGCTTGTCTCGGCATCGACCGGGGCGAACGAGGCGAAGATCCGGCTCTCGATCCGCCCGAATGCCGACAGCATCCGTTACACGCTGCTGGAAGAGCACCAGGACGCGGGGGAGAAACAATTTCGCCGCATGATCCAGGCTGGGCTTCAGCGCGAGGGGGAATCGCTCGCGGCGTCGGGATCGGGCGGAGGCGACGACAAGGTCAAGTGCGTGGTGACCGGGGGCGCGGCCACGATGTCGGTGTCATACAAGGGGCAGACGATTCCACTTTGCTGCACCGGCTGCCGCGACGAGTTCAACGACAATCCGGAAAAATACATCAAGAAGCTCGCGCTTCGCATGGCCGCGGAGAGTAAAAAGCCCAGGGGGGCCGCGCCCGCGCGCGTGAGTGCGCGGGATGACGCGTTTTCCGATGACGTGGTCGAGAAACCGAAGCCGGCCATGAAGAAGGCCGCTGCGCCTGCCGCCGCCTCGGCGGCCGAGCCCGAGGCCAAACCCGAGACGAAAACCGCGGCCAGGAGCGCTTCCAGGCCCACCCCAGCGTCGCGTGCCGCGAGCACCCTCGAGACCGCGCGCAGGCTCGAGAAGGACGGCAAAACCAGAGCCGCGCTCGCGATGTACAAGGTCGTCGTGAAGAGTTATCCCCGCACCGACGCCGCCCGGGTCGCGGCCGAGCGGATCAAGAAGCTCGAGGCGGAATGATCGCTTCTAGATCCGTTCGTCGATCAGAACCGGCATGCGGTTCGAGCGGGTCATGATCTGGTAATAGTGGCTGGCGGGTTCGCAGATCACATAGACCACGGCGATTCCCTTTTCGTCGGGCACGAGCAGCCCGCGCATTCCCTGGCGGATGCGGTACCAGACTCCGCGTTCGAGGCCGAGCGAGGCGGGGATGTCGACGATTTCGGGGTTGAGGTTTTTCCAGTAGCCCTGGTCGATGGTGGCTTGCCAGGTCCAGCCGGTTTCGGGAAGAAAGCGGCTTTCGCTGCGTCCATTCCCCCAGCGCACGATCTGGAGGCGGCCGTCGCGCCAGACGGGGAGTCGGGGTTTGCGGTCGCGGTAAAGGAAGCGGACCTCGGGCTCGCCGCCGCGTTCGTGGATGCGCCTCGTGAGGTCGTGGCGGTCGACCAGCACCTGGGGGAGCTCGCATCGGGCCAGGGCGATTCCCATGCACATCGTTGGATCGATCGCTCGGGTTAGAAGCAGGATTTGCCACGAACGTCGCAGATGTCGTAGGAGTTGGCGGTGTCGCGATAGATTGCGGGGAGTGCGAGCGTGGCTGCGCTCCGGAGGACGAAGCGCCCGTGGCGGGCGTTGACCGCGCGTTTGAGCCGGGCGATGGCCTGGGCCTGTTCCGCACGCCCGGGGGGCTCGAACAGGTCGCCGGCGGAGCAGTCGGGCCTGCGCGTGAGATCCTCGGCAATCACGTGCATGTGCGTGGCCACCGCCCGCGGGATCCACGCCGTGCGCAGGCAGGGCCGGGCCGCCTCGAGCAGGATGTCGAACCGGTCGCTGGGCGCAGCCAGGTTGATCTGCCCCACGCCGGAACGCCCGTCCTTGTAGGGGATCGCCACCGTGAGCCGGCCCGCCGCAACCCCGTGATACTCAAGCTCCTCGATCAACCGCTCCAGGTTCCGCACCAGCCACGCGTGCAGCAGGACCGGGTCGGAGGTCGATTCCCCAAAGCTCCCCCCGCGCGCGATGGCCTTGTGCGCAGGCCTCTTCACCTGGATCGCCTGCACCGGGTCGCCGTTGAGCTCCCACCACAATGCCTCCCCCGTTGCGGTCAGCACCGAACGCACCAGCCGCCGATCCGCCCGCGCCAGGTCGAGGCACGTCTTGATCCCCCAGACGGCCAGCCGCGCTCCACGCCGGCCCGCGATCCCCGTGATCTCCGTCACCGGCCGGTCCGCCAGCAGCCGCTCCTCCGCATCCCGGTCCATCACCGCAAGCGCACCAAACGGCTTCGCCGAGTCCGAAATCAACTTCGCCAGCGTCCGCGTACGCGCAATCCCCACCGTCGCCGGCACCCCCAGCCGCTCCCAGATCTGGTCCCGCATCGACTCCGCCAGCCGCTGAAAATCGTCCGCGCACGCCCCCTCCGCCGTGAAGAAAAACTCGTCGATCGAGTAATACTCCACCCGCGGCGAAATCTCCCGCACCACCTCCAGCATCAGCCGGCTCAGTACCTCGTACCAGCGGAAATCCCGCTTCACATACACCCCATCCGGGCACTTCACAAGCGCGTCCCAGATCGGCATCCCCGTGCCCACCCCCGCCCGCTTCATCTCGTAACTCTTGGCAATCACGCACGCCCCCTGATTGCCCAGCACACCCACCGGCTTGTCCCGCAAAAACCAGTCGCGCACCCGCTCCGCCGACACGTAAAAACAGTCGGCGTCCAGATGCCCCACTGCCCGTAGCATCGATTTTCGTGCCATGAACAAAAGTTTAGTACAACCCCGCCGCGTGTCAAGGCCGAGCCCTGGGAACAGCGTGGTGGGGGGCACGTGCGCTTTTACGTCCTTCGCGTGAGACGCAAAACGCCAGATGCGGAGAGCCTGTCGATGTTGGGGGCGAGCGCGGTCGCCGGGCGCTTGTCGTGGCTGGTTCGCGGCGATTCGGAATTCCAGTCTTGAAGGAGTGGCGACGGCGCCGCGGGATAATCGGCCTCGACTTCTTCAAGAGGCTGCTGAAATTGCGGTTGCTCTGAACTGGGCCGCCGGCGCGATTGTGGGCATCACGCATGGCGCGGTTCCTGGAACCCGGCACGAGCTGGGATGAAACCAGAGCCGCGCAGCGCAGGCCAAATCCGCGGGCGCATCCACAATACCAGAACGAGTAATATCAGCAGGTGTAATGCAGGGACGAGTAATAGACGCATAAGTAATACCACCGTGAAGAGCAAGCAGGTGTGTATTACCCACCTGGCCCGTGGGGTTACCTCGTATTAGCGTTACAGTACACTCGCTTACGCTCCGTGCTCCGCGGCGATGAAAATGGACGCCGCTCACCGCGGTGGAAAGGCCCGGGCACCGCGCGACTTTGGAGCGTAATCAACGGGATTTTCGCGAGAATCCTCACTCCTTGCGCAGTCCAACCGGGTCGAGCAGAAATCCAGAGTTTCTTGACTCCACTCGCGCGAAGGTGCGTTAGATTCAGGGTGAGAAGAACCCGGCAAGGCGTCTCTGCCCTCCGTCTTCCACCTTCCACGACTCACGCGACGCACCTCGGCCTTCCCCGAGTCGAAAACCCCGCAAGGCGAATGTGGGGTGGTAAAACACCCTCACGCGCGGTTCGAGCTTGCGAGCTCGGCACGGGCGAAGGCGTCGTGGCACGGGCCGACTGAGCGACCCCAGGCCGGGTCGACGCAGCGAAGCCAATCGCGCCAGAAAGTGCAGCGATCAACCCGAGAAACGCGACCGTAATCGAAGCGGCGAAGTGAATTTTATGCCGCCGCAAGGTGAAGCCATGAAATGAGATGTAGCAACTCGATCGCGGCCTGCGAACCGAACCCAACGGCGTCGCCAGAGCGAACCCAGGAGCGGCCTGCGAACCGAACCCAACGGCGTCGCAAGAGCGAACCCAGGAGCGGTCTGCGAACCGAACCCAACGGTGGTGCCAAAGCGAACCCAGGAGCGGTCTGCGAACCGAACCCAACGGCGTCGCCAGAGCGAACCCAGGCCACCTCGCGCGGGTGGTGACGGTGAGAGTCGAATGCGGCAGTCGATTGATCATGAGACTGGTTTCCGGCTGGGCGGGTCGTGCCTGGAAAGCGCACCCTGGCAACTGGGCGGTTTGTGCCGCGGGAATGCGTCTTCAGGCTTCGAGCACCGTTACCCAGATTCGCGCTGGGAATGATCAAGAGGTGGACGGATCAAGAGGCGGACGTGCATCGGCGTGGTGAGGGTTTGGCGCGTGGGATGGGTCGCGGGTTGGGCTGCGACAGATTTGTCCGATTACGAGCAAACCGGAAGATCAGGCACGTCGTAAGATCATGAGAAGGCGTTATGTTGCGCTGGGTGCGGAGGGTGGGTTGAGCGGGTTCGACGGGGGAGGCTCGGTTTGACGAAAATCGCCCAGCCCCTGATAATTCAGTTACATTTCTTGCAGGTGGTGCAGCGATTCTGGTCCCGCGGCGGTCTTGTGGTCCGCGGCGCGGCCTTGCCTGGAGCGGGTTTGAACCCTCGAAGGATCTCGAAAGGGGTGCGGGGATGGCCAACCTGGCACGTCTGGAGCCGCGGATTCTCGGTCCGTTGCCTGGGCCCAAAAGCGCGCACTGGTTGGAGCGTGACGAGGCGGTGATGTCGCCGTCGTACACCCGCGTTTATCCGCTCGTGGTGCGGCGGGCGAAGGGCGCGATGGTCGAGGACATGGACGGCAACCTGTTTCTTGACTTCACGGCGGGTATCGCGGTGACGAACGTGGGGCATTCGCATCCCCGGGTGGTGGCGGCGATCCGCAGGCAAGCGGGCCGGCTGGTGCACATGTCCGGCACCGACTTTTACTACACGCCGCAGGTCAAGCTGGCGGAGAAGCTGGCCAGGCTGGCGCCGGGGCCGGAGCCCAAGCGTGTTTTCTTCACCAATAGCGGTGCCGAGGCCATCGAGGCCGCGCTCAAGCTCGCGCGGCGGCACACGGGCCGCAAGCGGGTGACGGCGTTCATGGGGGCGTTCCACGGCCGGACCTATGGCGCGATGTCGCTGTCGGGCTCAAAGCCGATGCAGCGCAGGGGTTTTTCGCCCCTGGTGCCGGAGATTCATCATGCGCGTTATGGCGACCTGGAGAGCGTGCGCACGCTGCTTTCCACCATCTGCCCGCCGGATGAGCTGGCCGCGATCTTCGTGGAGCCGATCCAGGGGGAGGGGGGTTACATCGTGCCCCCGCCGGAGTTTTTGCCCGGGCTAAGGCGAATCTGCGACGAGCACGGCGTGCTGCTGGTGTTCGACGAGGTCCAGGCGGGCATGGGGCGCACGGGCAAGTTCTTCGCCTGCGAGCACTGGCAGGTTGCGCCCGATATCATTTGCATGGCCAAGGGGATCGCCAACGGGCTGCCGCTGGGTGCGATCGTGGCGCGGAGTTCGGTGATGGACTGGCCGAGCGGCAGCCACGCGTCGACCTTCGGCGGCAACCCGGTCGCGTGCGCAGCGGCCAACGCCACGGTGGCGCTCATCGAGAAACGATACCGCGCAAACGCGGCCGAGCGTGGCGCGCAGCTTCGCGCAGGGCTCGATCGCCTGGCGGAGCGCTACCGCGCGATCCGCGAGGTGCGCGGACTCGGGCTCATGATCGGCGCAGAGATCCAGGATCCCGACGGGCGCCCGAACCCGCTCTTACGCGACCGGCTCATCGACCTTGCATTTGAACGCGGGCTGCTTTTGTTACCGTGCGGACCGAGCACGATCCGCTTTTGCCCTCCCTTGTGCTTGACGCCCCGGCAGGTTGAAATCGGGCTCGATCTCATGGGAGCGGTGTTCGCATCCGCCGAGGAGGATTCCCAGCATGTCCCAGGTCACGGTCCCAGCGTCCCCGAGCACGTTTGAATGGCGGCGCTGGCCAGAAACAGAAGCATATGTTGATGGGCTGATCGCCCGCGGGCTCGAGGGCAACGCCTTCGCGGCCACGCTGGCCGAGCGCCTGCGCGGCGAGACTGGCACGCGCTTCAAGGTGTGGGTCGATCACATCGTGGTCCGGGGCGGGCCCGCGCTTGGGCGCAAGCTCAGCGCGCTTGGCTACGAGCGCGAGTCTGAATCGCACGATGTCTCGAACCCGGTCTTCGGCCACAAGGGAGGGATGTTCCCGCGGGTGGTGATTGTGCCGGCCGACGCGCAGGCGGGCGCGAACGGGCGCGACGACGCCCACGCGGTGCTTGAGCTGGCGCTCAAGTGCGAGTCGGTGGCGGCCTTCTCGCGGGCGCACGACCTGGGGCTCGAGATCGAGGGTGTGCCGCTTGGCCCTTACCGCGTGGCACGGATTGCCGGGGTGTCGACAACGCTTGCGGTCGTGGAGCGCAGGGCCTATCGCGGCTTTGATCCGTTTCCGAGCGACCTCGTCCGCGAAGGCCGGATGACCCCCTCCGCCGCGCGCGATGCGCTCGCCGCCCGCGAGCTCTGGGAAGCGCGCAGACGCCGATTCGACGACGACGAGGAAGGCATCGCCTGCACCGAGCGCCTGCTGAATCACGTGATCGAACGCGCAGGTTCGGCCGACCTGGCATGCCACCTGATCTTCGAGGTCGAGCGCGAATACTGGCAGTCGCGCAATCGCGCGGCTCGCGTGCAGAAGGCGCGGCAGGATCGGCTCGGCCTGGGCTGGGCCAATCACGATCATCACACCTTCCGCTGTTCGCGCAGATTCTTCCCGCGGATCATTGCGATGTTCCAGAGGCTGGGATTCGAGCTTCGTGAGCGGTTCCACGCCGGGGCACAGGCGGGCTGGGGCGCGCAGATTGTCGAGCAGCCGGTCACGGGCATCGTCATCTTCGCCGATCTCGACCTCGCCCCCGAGGAAGCCGATTGCGACTTCACGCACCTTGCGCTGCCAGAGCTCGAGCGCCCCGGCACGGTGGGGCTCTGGGTCGCACTCCATGGCGAATCGATTCTCGAGGCGGGCATGCACCATCTCGAGGCTCAGTTCGATTTCGATCGCCTGCGCGACGGGCTCAAGGCGGAGGCGAACATCGACACCATGCCCCCGTTTTCAAACTTTCCGTTCCTGCGGCAGGCGTTCACCGCCGGCGAGCGCTGGGCGATCCCTCCCAGGAGGCTCGATCGCGCACTGGAGCGGGGCTGGATCACCGCCGAGCAGCATGCGCGCTTTCGCGAGGAAGGAACGATCGGCAGCCATCTCGAGAACCTGGAACGAACCGAGGGCTACAAGGGCTTTAACCAGCAGGCCGTGAGTGCCATCATCGCCGCCACCGATCCCCGGCGGTACTAGAGCCGAGGCAGGCTCTCTCGCCGAGCGAGCCCAAAACTGAGCGTACCCCGAAACCCGCGAGGTAAAGGATGGTCGCGAGCCCAGTCAATTCCGCCGCGCACGTGGATTCGAATTCCGCCAGCGGCCCGCGCGCGGTTCTGGCCGAGATCCTGCGCGAAGAGCATGTGATCGAGCAGGGGGGTGGTGCGGACGCGGTTGCGCGGCAGCACGCGAAGCACAGAATGACCGCGCGCGAGCGGATCGATGCGCTGCTCGATCCGGGTGGGTTCCGGTTTGAGCTCGGTCTGTGGGCGGGCCGAGGGGTCTACGACGAGTGGGGCGGCGCTCCCGCGGCGGGGGTGATTGTGACGCTCGGGCGCGTTGCCGGGCGCAGGGTGATCGTGGTTGCCAATGACGCCACGGTGAAGGCCGGCGCGTGCTTTCCGCTCACCATCAAGAAGATCCTCCGCGCGCAGGCGATCGCCGCCGAGAACCGGTTGCCGATCGTTTACCTGGTCGACTCGTCCGGCGTCTTCCTGCCGCTTCAGGACGAGGTGTTTCCCGATGCGGATGACTTCGGCCGGATCTTCCGCAATAACGCCGTTCTATCAGCCCAGGGCGTGCCGCAATACGCGGCGATCATGGGCAACTGCGTGGCCGGCGGGGCGTATTTACCCGTGCTTTGCGACACGGTGCTCATGACTGAGGGATCGGGCCTGTATCTCGCCGGGCCCGCGCTCGTGAAGGCGGCCATCGGGCAGGAAATCTCGCACGACGAGCTGGGCGGCGCCCGGGTGCACGCGGCCCTGAGCGGCACAATCGATTACCGGGAGCCTGACGACGCCTCCTGCCTGGCTCGCCTGCGCAGGCTGCTTGCGCTCTTGCCGGCCGATCTCGCTCGCGAACACGATGCCGCGCCCGAGCCCGCCGCACGCGGCCCCGAATCGCTTCTCAACCCAGCCTTCGCGGATCCCAGCGCCCAGTTCGACGTGCATGACCTGCTCGCCGCGATCCTCGACGGCGGCAGGCTCGACGAGTACAAGGCCGAGTTCGGCAGAACGCTCGTCTGCGGCTTCGGCAGGCTCAAGGGGCTTGGCATTGGGGTCGTGGCCTCACAGCGGTTGCGGTTCCGCGCCGAGGGGAACGGGCCCATGCAGTTCGGCGGCGTGGTCTATGGCGATTCGGCGGACAAGGCCGCGCGCTTCGTGCTCGAGTGCAACCAGAGCCGGCTGCCGATCCTGTTCATTCAGGACGTGGTGGGATTCGATGTCGGCCGCGACGCTGAACGCTCAGGCATTATTCGCAAGGGGGCCAAGCTCGTCAGCGCAGTCAGTAATTGCACCACGCCCAGGATCACGCTCATCACGGGGAACTCCTTCGGCGCGGGGCATTACGCGCTTTGCGGCCGGGCGTTCGATCCCCGCTTCCTGGTCGCGTGGCCGACCGCTCGGTACGCTGTGATGGGCGCACGCCAGGCCGCCAGGACCATGCTCGACGTCAACATCGCCGCTCTCAAGCGCCAGGGACGCCCGATCGACGAGGCCGAGCTCGCGGCCATGGCCGCCGCGCTCACCAAACGCTATGACGAGGAGACCGACATCCGCCACGCCGCCGCTCGGCTCTGGGTCGACGCCATCATCGACCCACGCAGGACGCGCGACGTGCTGGCCGGGTTATTTGATTTTGCCACGAGCAACCGGGCGACCAGCCCAATCACTACCGGCGTCTTCCAGGTATAACTCACTCGAGCGAGGGAGCAGAAGCCATGGCGCTCGCGGCCGTCGCTCCAATCCGGATCTCCAACGGCGCAGGGTTCTGGGGCGATAATCTCGATGCACCCGCCCTGCTCGCGCGCGACCCGTCCGTCGAGGTGCTGACCCTCGAATACCTTGCCGAGCTCACGCTGGGGATTCTTGCGCATCTTCGGCTCAAGAATCCACACGCGGGCTACATCAGCGATTTCCCCACGCTCGCGAATACCCTTGCGGAAACGCTCGCGGCAAGACCCGAGCTCAGCATCGTCACCAACGCCGGCGGGCTCAATCCCGAGGCCTGCGCGCGCAAGGTTGGCGAGATTCTGGCAGCGCGCGGGCTCGGCTCGATCCCCGTCGCCGTGGTCACTGGCGACGATGTGTTGCCGCTGCTTCCGGATTGGCAAGCCAGCGGAGTTGATCTCAAGAACGTGGAGACAGGCGAAGCGCTCGGGCAGTTCATGGTCGACCGGATGATCTCCGCGAACGCCTATCTGGGAGCACAACCGATTGTCCGCGCAGCCGAGCGAGGGGCGAGGATTGTGATCACGGGCCGCGTGGCGGATGCAGCGCTTACGGTCGGGCCGGCCGCCGCGCGGTTCGGCTGGAGCTTCGAGGACTGGGATCGGCTCGCTGGCGCAACGGTCGCCGGCCATTTGATCGAATGCGGCGCCCAGGCGACGGGGGGCCTGCTGCACGACTGGGCTGATCTGCCTGACCTTGCGAACGTCGGTTATCCCATCGCGGAAGTCGAGGAATCGGGCGCGTGCGTGATTACCAAGTCCGCGGGGACAGGCGGCCGCGTCTCGCAGGCCTCGATCATCGAGCAGATGCTCTACGAGGTCGACGACCCCGCCTGTTATCGCACGCCCGATGTAAACCTCGATTTCACGGGGCTTCAAGTTGAGGAAATCGGCCCTGATCGGGTGCGGATCACGGGTGCGCGCGGGCTGCCGAGGCCGGACGCGCTCAAGCTCGCCGCGGTCGCTCGCGATGGCTGGACCGCGAGCGGGATGCTCGCCGTCGTCGGCCGCGACGCCGAGGCCAAGGCACGGGCAGCCGGCAGGATCATTCTCGCGCGCGTCAAGCGTGCTGGCTTCGAGCTGGCGGAGTCGCTCGTCGAGTGCCTGGGCGCGGGGGACGTCGCGCCCGGTGTGGTCAAGCCCGCCTGCCCGCCGTTCGAGGTTGTGCTCCGCGTTACCGCACGCGATCCCAGGCGCGAGGCGATCGACCGCTTTTGCCGCGAATTCGCCCCCCTCGTCACGGCGGGACCGCCGGGGATCGCGGGCTATGCCTCAGGACGCCCAGGACCGCTGCCGGCCTTTACATACTGGCCCGCGCTTGTGCCTCGTGATCTCGTCGAGGATCGGGTCAAGGTCGAGCTCCGCACCGCGGAGGGCTGGGCCGCCGACTCCGGATCCGC
>DAIDHX010000232.1 GCA_027451885.1 Planctomycetales bacterium | reverse complement strand
ACCGGCATGTTATCGGTCCAGCCCTTGGCGGGATTGTGGCAGGTTGCGCAGCTCACCGTGCCGTCGAGCGAGACCCGCGGCTCGAAATAGAGCTGGCGGCCAAGCTCGTACTTGCCCTTGGTGATGGGGTTCGCCGCGGGTACATTGGCCCGGGCGATCAGCGGCTGGAGCCCCTTCGGAACCGTGACGGTCAGCGGCTCGTCCTTGATGAGCTCACGCTTCGAGGGCATCCAGAGATAGTCTGCCGAGGCCGCGTCCTCGGTGGTGGCGGGCTCGTCCTTCACAGCGGCGGCAAGCTGCTTGCCGTCGATGGCCTTGACTGGCTCGGCCACCGGTGCGCCGCTCGTGCCCGCAACCCCCTTCTTGATGCGCTCCGCCTGGGCCAGGGCCAGTGACGGCGCCAGTTCCACGGTCTTCTGGGTCGTCGGCTCCTCGGCCTGATTGCATCCCGAGAAAACCAGGCCGAAAGACAGGCACAAGCCCCATCTCAGGCCCGTCGATACACTTGGTGCGTTCATTGTAGGCTGGTCCTTCGTAAGCGACGTTTCCACGCGCCAACCGTGTCGGATGCCGAACGCGAGGAAACCGAGCGAGGTCGATCCAGAGCGGATCCGCGAGCCGAATCACCGATACGCCACGATCCCACCGTGCGCCTGCGAGTTGGCGAGCGATCCCTGGACTCTTGCTGGAGGCGGTCTTCGAAACCCGTCTTTTGCCCGAGGCATTTGGTTATTATGGTAACCCGGCTGGCAGGGTCAAGCATGCGCAGGAGCCGGGGCTCTCCCCGCTCGTCATCACGTACCTTGGGAAAGGGAAGCTCCAGGCCATGAAAGTGCCACCGCGGCTCGGGACGACAGGTCGCCGGGAAATCGTCGTCGGACCCGAGAACCGCATCAGTTTCTCGGATGCCCGCATGCCGGCCGTGCTGGCCACGCCCTGGCTCGTGGCCTACCTGGAATACGCAGCGCGGGATTCGATTGCCCCCCTGCTCGACGAGCACGAGCGCTCGGTCGGCACCTACCTCGAGATCGAGCACCTTGCCCCCGCGCCCGAGGGCGCGACGGTCGTATGCAGCTCCCGGGTGGTGCATGTTGAGAAGCAGGTCGTCACGTTCCAGATCGAGGCGCGGGATTCGGTTGAGGTTCTCGCCCGCGGCATCCACCGCCGCCGCGTGATCGATGTCGATCGCTTCCGCGGCCGGCTCGAGCGCAAACGCGCGGAGCTGGGCGGGGGCTAGGATCGCGCAACGCTTGCCGAAGCTGGTTCGACCGTGCGGCTGGCGGTATGCTAGCGAATCTGGAATCGACCTCCCCGCGAGCCTCCTAGCGAGAGTCTGTTCATGTCTCAGAAAGTTGCTGTGTTCTGGCCGGGCGACTACCGGGCGAAGCCGAACGAATGGGCCCTGCCCCAGGCGCGTGAGGCCACCGAGCGCCTGAGCCAGGCGCTCCGGAAGCTGGGCCGCACGCCCTATCTGGTGGATGGCTTCCTGTCCCGACCAGACGAGGCGATCACGAAGCTTGGCCCGATCGACGACCCCATGATCGGCCTCTTTGTGCACTGGACCTATGCCCCGCACACCGTTGATGGCGTCGTGGGTAAGTCGAATCCGCTTTTGCTGGCGTCCAATTTCTCGGCAACCTGGCCGGGGCTGGTTGCGCTTTTGAACACGGGGGCCTCGCTGGAAAGCGTGGGCCGCCAGGCCTCGCGCATCTGGACCGATTCGACCGATTGGGCCGCCGACGCCGGGTTCATGGAGCGGCTCGACGAATGGTGCCGCACCGGCGCGATCGCTTACGATACGAGCGAGCTGCACACTCCTGGCCCAATCCCGCCGGCCGCGCAGGCCGTGGCCGACGCCGTGCGCGCAGGCATCCGCAACAGGCGTATCCTGGCGCTCATGCTCGGCGATACCTCGATGGGCATGATCAACGGCTACTTCGGGCCGCGCATGCTCTATCCGCTGGGCTTCAGTGAGCACAAGGTCGACCAGGCGTGGCTGCTCGATCGCGGCCCCTCGATCAGCCAGAAACGCATCGACGACGCGTTCCGGTTCGTGCAGGACAAGGGAGTCACGTTCCACTGGGGCGAGCCTGGGGTGGAGGATTTCACGCCGGAGGCCACGAAGGAACAGCTCCGCGACTATCTCGCCGTCGTCGACCTGCTCGCTGAGTTCAAGGCCGATTGCCTGGGCTGGCAATATCAGCTTGGGCTGCTCAAGCTCCGGCCGCCGTCGGATTTTGCCGAGGGGCTGTTCAACTCCCACGCCCGGCCCGAGGGCAACGGCGGCATCGTGATCACGAGCACCGAGGCCGATCAGGGCAACCTGGTCCCGATGGAGCTCATGAAGCGCCTGCTTGAGGCGAAAGGGCTCCCTGGCGCCGTGATGTTTCACGACGTGCGCTGGGGCGGCGTGCACGAAGGGCGGTTTCTGTGGCTCCTGCTCAACTCCGGCAGCGCAAGCGCGTACGGCTTCAACCACGACGTCTCGACCCTGCGCGGCGTGCACAGCTACCGCCAGCCGGCCGGTTACTTTCCCGTTGCCGGCGGCACCTTCGCGGGGATTAGCAAGGCCGGGCCGATCACCTGGGCTCGGTCCTGGATCGACGCCACAGGCGCGCTCGTCATGGATCTTGGCGCGGGCGAATCGGTCGAGCTCCCGGCCGCGGTCACCGAATCGTGGCGCAACGGCTCCACCCCGCAGTGGCCCTTCATGGCCGCCGATCTCGGCTGCCGCATGGAATCGATCATGGCCCACTACATGAGCAACCATATCGCAGTCGTCTACGGCGACATCCTCGCCGAAATGACAGCGCTCTCGCAGTCCCTTGGATTCCGTGTGCGCCTGTTCCACGCTTGAGCCGATCATGGCGTGCCTCGTTTTTGCGACCGGCCGCGGGGCTTCACGCGGTCGGCCGCCGATGTTAAACTTTAATTCTCGGTTGGATGCCCGAAACGATTCAGGCAACGTAGAGCGGGAGCATCCTGGTCATGGATCCCGTGGTCATGCCTCGGAGCGGCCGCGGATGGGCCGTCCGGGCTCAAAGGTTCGCGGTACGGCTCTTGCTTCTTGCGGCAGGCGCCAGCTTTGCCCCGCTCGCTCAAGGACACGCTCAGTCCTCGGGCGTGATCGGCCTCAGGCCGCAATCGGCAAGCGCCATCCACAAGGCCGCCGCACAGAAGGCCGCCGCGAAACTCGCGAAGCCAGCCCCCAGCGCGAAGCCCTCAAGCGCGCTTGCCGACCATCCCCCGGCCATCCAGCATTCTCTCCAGCCGGCGGAACCACCCCCTCGCTATCGCATCCACGACGCCAACGGCCGCGAAATGGTCGCACGCTTCCACGGCAAGGATGACGCCAAAACCGTCGTCGAATTGCCCGACAGCAGGCTGGGCATCCCCAGCATGCTCATCCCCACCGATGACGTGTTTCAGCACATGTCGGCCGCGGACATCGAAGACGAACTGCAAACCGGGGACTACGCAGGCTTCCAGCTCCTGAAGACCGATCATTACCTCATCTTCTACCAGTCGACTCCAGACTTCGCACGCGACAGCGGGCGCTTGCTCGAGGATCTTTACCGCGGCCTTTACGACGCCTTCAAGAAAAGCGGATTCCCAGTTCACGCTCCCGAGACCCCGCTCGTGGCCGTGGCCTATCGCAACGAAGCCGATTATCGCAAGAACAACCGCGTCGATCCCGAGGTCCAGGCCTCGTACGAGATCTACAGCAACCGCATCTTCTTCTACCAGCATTCTGATCGCGAACAGAAAGCACCTGAGCTCACGGCGATCCTCACCCCGCAGACCGTGGCCCACGAAGGCGCCCACCAGATCCTGGCCAACATCGGAGTTCAGCCCAGGCTTTCTCCCTGGCCTCTCTGGCTCATCGAGGGGCTTGCCGAATACTGCTGCACCACCAGCCGGACCAAAAAAGGGATCGTCTGGAACGGCATCGGCGCGATCAACCCCGCGCACATGGTCACCCTCCGAGAGCTGCGTGACCCGATCTCAATCCGCATGGGCACCCGTCCCGAGGAGAAAGATCCCACGCCGCTCCGTTACGGCGACCGCGCGGCGACGCTCATTCGCAAGTCCAGGATCAACGCCACAGACTACGCCCACTCCTGGGCCATGACCCACTATCTCGCCTCCAAACGGCCCACCGAGTTCGTTGACTTTCTCAAGGTCATGAGTGCGCTGCCGCCACTCTCGAAACAGACTCCCGAACAGCAGCTTGCACTCTTCCGCGAACACTTCGGCCACGATCTCGTCAAGCTCGACAAACGCATCGACGAGGCCGTGGTCAAGCTCAGCCAGAGGAAGGGCTACGACAGGCTCCCCTATTACGCGGTGATTCTGGAGCAGTCTCTCGGCGACGGCCGCATCCGGCGCCAGGCGATGGTCAGCCAGTCGCCGCAGATCATCCGCCAGTGGGTTGCCAATAACACGCTTGCCCTGGGCACGCCCCCCTCGTGGCAATACCTGAAGCTGGACACCCGCGCCAGGGCCACGCTCGTCGCCGAACAATGGCTCAGCGGCCAGTGAACGCGCGCGGCGGGACGTGATCCTCCTACGCTTGGACGAGTTTCTTGAGCCCCTCCACCGCCGTTTTGACCAGGATTGGCCCGGTTCTCGGCGACATCTTCGCGCTGCGCGCGGTGCGCGGCTCGTACCCGCCTGAGAAATAGGCCGTCGGCGTGGGAACGTAGCCGATCCACTGGTTCGCGAGCGACACAACCCAGGTGCGGCGAAACGGACTGGCGGCCTTGATGTCGAGCCCAAGCTGGCAGAAGAACTCCGCGCCATTGGTCGCGATGCCCAGATCTCCGATCCGCAGCGCCTGCACCTCGCAGTCCACCACCGGGTGCGTGCCGCGCTCCTCGAGAAACTTGAGCCGCTCCCGGGCGTAGACCCTGTCCGTCTCCGCGCCTGAGCCCAGCCCGACCCGGGGCGTTTCGGGCGGTTCCTCGGCATCGGTGCGAATCGGGATGGGCACGATCGTCCGCCTCGCCGCGAGCTTCAGGTCCTTGTTCCAGCCCATCCGCGCGACCGTCTGGATCACCTCCGCGCCGAGCGCAAGACCCATCATCCTGGCCCAGTCCTCGCCGAATTCTCGCCCCGGGCGCAGGTTGTCCACCTGCGTCACATCCCCCGCTGAACCCAGCAAGAAGCCCACCGGCAAGTTCGGCAGCTTGTAATGCGCGCGAACGACCTCGCGCAGGTACGTCGCATAATCCGCGGTGAACCCGTTGCCCCCCACGACGGTCAGGTGGCAGGCGAAGTTCACAAACACGCCAAGAAGCTGCCCCGATGGCGATCGCGCGGCGATCACGCCCACGTCGGGATCGATCGGCCCGGCGGAGTGCACGATCTCCGGATTTCCCTTGCCCGGGTGGGTGACCTGGCGGCCGTCGCGCATCAGGAACCGGCGGTTGAAGCTGATGCTGGGCTCGTGGCCGATGCCGTCGCCCACCTCGGCGTCGTGCAGCGTGTGTGCAGCCTGTTCCACGGCCTGGGCGATGCGCTCGACGAGCAGGTCCAGGTACGCCGGATCGGGATCGGAACCGAACGTGTGCGACACCGGGCCGCCGCCATGCGTGTGGCTGGCACCAACGAGCACGCAATCGGCGGGGATTTTGGTCTGTTCGAGGATCTTCGCCCGCGCCTGGCTGGCGACCTCCTCGGGCATGAACAGCACGTCGACGCCCACGAGCGCGAGCGTGGTCGAACCGTTCGTAATGACCATCGCCACCGCCTTGAGCGGGTCATGAACGGCCTCGAGCCGGCGGGCCTGGAATCCCCCCGGACTCTGCGAGCCCATCTTCGGGGTGACGTCGCTTTCGCCAAATCCAACGTGGAGCGCCATGGTGGGAGGGTCCGAGCGCAAGGGGTGGTTGATCCCAGCGCGTTTTGCAAACCGCGGCTGGAATCGCTGGCCGGAGGGAACCGAAAACGCTATTATGCGTCTGTACCCGCGGCAGGCGAAAGAGGCCATCGCCGCGGCGATCGCTGGGGACGTAGCTCAATTGGGAGAGCGCCTGGTTTGCAACCAGGAGGTTGCCGGTTCGATCCCGGTCGTCTCCACTTACAAGTCAATTAGATGTAGCCAGTTAAGTTGGCCCGTTCTGCCGAAAGAATCAATCGAGCTGCACAAAAATCATCCTGAATCGATAGTTGATCCCCACTGGGCAAACGCTACGCTTTTGGCTAAACCGAAGCGTTGGGAAAGCCCTCTATCTCGTACAGATGCAGAAACAAAACGCGTGAAGGGCACGAATTTAGCAACGCATGGCGCGATCGCTGTGTGCTTGTGATTTGCCGAAAGCGCCAAGTTCGCTGCACCCAAACTCCTCTTCCGTCGACCCGCTTGATCGGCGACTATAAGCCTTCGACCCTTTCTAATGCGTTCCGAACGGCCAGAGCATCGGATTAGTTGGTCGGCAACTCGCGCGAGCCATCCGCGAAGTTCACCTGCGGAAGCTCCTTAGCTAGAAAGTCCCTCCATATGCCGAAACACTTCTCAGAGAAGTCGAAGCGGTCGAACTTTCGCACATCCTGCCCATCGGCGAATGCGATTCGAAGAAACACCGAATTGGACGACGGGTTCGCTTCAGCCTCAAAGTGATCAAATTCGCGGTAGAGATTGAAAGCTGGATCAAGCGACGGTCTGTTTAAGTGCTTATGTTTAAAGCCATTACAGACATCCCGACACGCTTTCATCTCAAGGTGCTTGTCGAATAGGGTGTCTACTTTGCCGCCTAGATCGGGGCGGCAGGCCTGGAGCCAGTCTCTCAAATGATAGCAATTCTGGAGAAAAACAATAACTATGTCGATGTCATATTCTGTCGGCTCGCGATGGCGGATCTCCTCGCGCACTGCCTGGACGCGTCGATCCCAGCGAATTATGCGTTGCCATTGCAGCCTCCATTGATTGTCAAGGGGGATATGTGAGTTCGGGGAAAGGGCGCTTCCGCCAAACCACTCCGGCATAAGACCATCCTGTTCATTTCGAGGATGTTGCCCGACGCAATAACTTGATTTATTGTTCGCTGAATGAAGCAGGCAGCCTCGCCATGGGGGGGCTCCTGGCGGTTGATTGGAATCGATGCTCAACCGAATATCTCAACCTTCAGAGACAAGGTTTGGAGTAATTCGTCGAAGGTGATGCAATTCACCTGGCGCGCACCGACCTGAACTTTGTCGCTCCGCCATCGCATCCGCTCATACTGGCTTTTGTCTAGGAAATGCCTTCGCCCGATCACGAGCAGTCCGACGTACTGGATGACATCGGCATCGAACCGGGTTCTGAACTGGGCCGTGCCTTGCTGGTCTTCCAGGATGCTGAACCAGTCGAGGATCTGGCTGAAGCCGTGATCGAAGCGGGCCGACCATTCGGGCGTCGCCTTGCCCTTCTTCATCGTGAAGACGCTGTTTGGGGTGGCGTCTTCAAATTCCACGAAGCAGAAATTGTGGCTTGTTGAGTCGCCGACCACCAGATCGCAGGAATAATCACCGAAGAGATCGAACTCTGTGGCGATCCTATCGAACCCGTTGATCCTCGGGTTGTAGGAGCCGATCAGCGCGGCTAGGTGCATATGCTTCTTGAAAAACGGCAAGATGTCGTCACGCTCTCTGAGCGACGCCTTGCGATCCAGCAGTTTCTTGAATTCAGCCAGCTCCTTCTTGCACCTGGCTAGGCTCAGCGTGAAGTTGTCCAGCGCTTTCATTTCTTAAGTGAATCGGAAGGCTTCTTGGCAACGACCTTCGCCCCACTCTTGGCAATGACCTTCGTCCCCTTCTTGGCGGCCTTCCGGCCCGCGAAGTGATTCAGCGTCGCACGTTCCACGACGTCCACCACGTAAATCGTATCGCCAACCATCGTGTAAAAGAGATGCAGCGACGGGGAAACGCGCATCTTGTAGAGCGGCTGCCCGGAAGTCGCCATCTGCTGGACTCGACCGGGCATCGCGGCGGCAGTTTCGAAAGATCGCGGCGATCGGATGACCCGCTCGACGGCGTGCTTTTGAAATGACGGCAAGACGCTCAGGGCGATGCCGACGCGGCGATCGACCTCCAGCCCCTTCGTTTTTGCCATGACCACCCCCCCTCTCATTGGGGCCTGCGTAGCTCGATTCCAGGCATTCTACCGGGTCCATCGCCAATTGGCGATAGACCCGGGTGTGGTTGCCGATTGTGGGCCTATGCAGATTTCCAGTACGCATCCCAGAGGTCACAATAAACGTTTGCACACAGTCCAGCCATGCGGTTGGCTCGACGCACTTTCCATCGCCCGCCGTTCTTCAGTCGTCGCCCGATCATGTGGCGGCAGGCTCCTTCGACTTCGCCACTGCCGATAGTCCGCCCTTGCTCCAATCGCTCCGCGTAACACAAATGTTCTGGTTGACGGCCAAGGTATTGTTCCAATTTTGACAGCTCAGCGTGGGACGACCTGGTGTTCAACGATTGACGTGTCGTTTCCAGCATGGGCTGAACACCCTCCCAACCTTTGGAAATCAGCGCGTTCCGCACCGTATCCGCCCAAACTCGCGTCTCGTCCGTCGCCTCCCCGTAGATTTTGGCGGCGGTCGATGAAACGTGTTCCAACGCGTGAAAGACGTCGAGAACTTCGGTTGCACCCGCGAAGTGCAAGCCGCTTTCCTCCCAGATCCAGCGGGCTCCGTCGGCCACGATCGACAGTTTCGTCGTGTCACGAATGCCCAAACGTTCGGCCCAACGATGCCAGCGGCTGCCGAACTTTCCGCTGGCTTCGATCGCTGCGAACGCCACGCGAGCCGTGATCTCCGGAAGCGTGCGCGTGGCCCATTCCGCAGGAGTCGCCGGTTCGCCCGCTGGTCGCTTCGAGAACAGCCCCAGACGAATTTCCCGCCATCCTTCAGTCGTGTTGACCATCGTGCCGTCGGTGGTGAACTCGGCATCACCGGCGGCTGTGCGGAACGCATCGCAGGCGACGCGATCCACACGTTGCCATGCGATCATTTGTCCGGCCTGGTCGTGACAAACACTGCGAATCTTGCTGTCGGAGACCGTCCAGCCGCAGAATTCGCGGAGATGTTTGGAGGCGCGATCGAACGACCAACTCACACCGGCCAGACAGACGAGGCGCTGGGCCTGACGACTCATCAAACCATCAATGCCCAAACGCTTGTCCAGGGGACAATTGCCTAGCCGGCACTTGCGACAAACGAAATAAACACGATCGAGGCTCAACGGCCCCGCCGTCGTGACGACTTGGCGTGGCCGTTTTCCCCGATGTTCTCTCGCCCCACCACACGAGCAGGTCCGGCCGGGAGCCCCTTTTTTTCGACCGTTTCCGCTTGGTCGCGAAGAACCGCTTCGAGGGTTTTTCGAGTCAACTCTCTACCCTTGGCAACCACGAGCGACTCGGCGACATCGATGACGGCGCCATCGGGAGCATCATGAGCAACGAGTTTGGCCTCGCGATACATGGCCAGAGCTTGCTCGACGATCATTGCCTCAACTGGATCAGAAACACGAATGTCACGTGGGTACATGGCATGCTCCGTGAGTGAAAGAGAGCCCGCCAGAATACCCCAAATCGCCTAATCGCGCCATAGGGTTAAACTACGCCCATAGACCCAGACTCAGTACGAAAATCATCGTCGCCGGCGGATCGAATTCGGCTATCCAGCCCCGCCGATTTTTTTGGAGACCGACTCCAAAACCGTGACAAGAGCCGGGAAAACCGAGGAAATCCAGAGAAACGCCGGAAATCGGCACGAGCCATTTAGAGGAACTTAAGTCATGATTCGACTTTGACGCAGGGCTCATGGATGCTCTGGCCTTCCAACCAGGAGGTTGCCGGTTCGATCCCGGTCGTCTCCACTTTCCTCTCCGAGCGAAAACCCGATCTCGAAACCCATTCCGACCACGACCGACCACGGCCTGTACACCCTGCTCTGCTGTCCAGCGTCATCCCGTGGCGACGGTGCATTCGCCGAGCCAACGGCCGCCTCGACGCGAGTCCGGACGGAGAGGACAATGCACGCGTCTTCGCCCCCGCCGTCCGGCATCGCAACCATCAGTACTGCCGGCTAGGACTTGTCGCTCTTCTCTCGCCTGGCTTCCATCTCAAATTCCCGTTTCTCGCCGCCGAAATCCGCCGCGGCCTTTCCCTTGAGCTGATCCCCTTCCACCTTGAAGCTGTACTCGACGGTAAAGCCGTCATCCATCCCTTGCAACTTGCGCAGCGCGGAGAAGCTCAGGGTGCCGTCCTTCAGCTTCAGGTCCTTGAGCTTTGTCTCGTCCTGGTCCGGCCAGCTCATCGTCCCGGCGAGCTTGTCCCCGTCCTTTTTGATCTTGAGCGTCGCCGTGCGCTGCTGTCCGCCAATCTCATACTCGCACTTCCATGTCCCGACAGGATCGACCGCCTTGTCATCCCGCGCACCCGCCACGCCGCAAAGCCCGAAAACCAACGCGATGGAGAGAACCGGCTTCATGATCGCCTCCCAGATGGTGATGCAACGGCGTCGGTCTCACTGTGAACCGCCGCCCGCCGCGGCTCGCGATTGTACCCATGCCGCGTACGGGCGTCAGGTGTGTGATCGACAGGACATGTGATCGCCAGCTACATGTGATCGCCAGGACACGCGACTCGTCGGAATTCACGATCGCAAGGGACACATAATCGCCAGGACAGGCGACTCTTCGAAATCGCGCCGTGGGCGGCCCAACCCGCCGAATTGTCAAGGAACGCCTTCAAGCACGAATCCCTCCGTCTCCTGCAACTCCACCGGCGCCGTTCCCGACCTGATCACGAAATCAGCCGAGCTCCACTGTCGCGGACCAACTCCTCCTGGAGCGATCCCGCCGCAGGTGAGAAGGCGACCCAGGCGTTGGGTTCGGTTCGTGGCGGCATGCTGGCTTCGCATTTTCCGCGCGTTGGCTTCGGTCCGGTGTGTCAGGAAAAGTCTCGGTGATCCTGTCAGGTGAAAGGAACTGACCATGGCAATTGCTCGTTCGCCATGAAGCCGACCCAGCGGCGTGGTGGGTGACCACCGCGTCGAAGCCTGGGAACGCGATGACGT
>DAIDHX010000231.1 GCA_027451885.1 Planctomycetales bacterium | reverse complement strand
CGCGTTCCCAGGCTTCGACGCGGTGGTCACCCACCACGCCGCTGGGTCGGCTTCATGGCGAACGAGCAATTGCCATGGTCAGTTCCTTTCACCTGACAGGATCACCGAGACTTTTCCTGACACACCGAACCGAACCCATTGTGCCCGCGCGAACCGAACCCATTGCGTCCGCGCGAACCGAACCCATCGCGCGGAAAAAGCGAAGCCGGCAAGCCGCGACAAGCCTAACCCAGCGCGCGGAAAAAGCGAGGCCAGGACCCTCGCGCGGAGCGAACTCAGCGCGGGTGGTGACGGTGCGATTTCGGATGCGGCGGTCGCATGATCATGAGGCCAGTTTTCGGCTGGGCGGGTTGTGCCGGGTAGGCGCTCACTGGCGATCAAGCGGTTTGTGTCGCGGGGATTTACCTGCACCTGTCGGCCACGATTACTCCAATTCCGCGACAGAAGAAATCCGAAGCTGAAGTGGATCTGAGTGGCGGGGAAATGCGCGGGATTCTTGTGGTTTCTCGTCGGAGAGGGAGAGGGTTCGCGGCGGGTAAGTCTGGGCGTGGTACGATCGGAATCCCTGGGTGAGCAATCCAGATTCCAAAGAGCGCGAGGGAAGTTGCGATGCGTGGGGTTACTGTCCTGGCGTTGGTGGTGTTGCTGGCGGCGGGGTCGAGCGTCCGGGGCGCCCAGGGTTCTGGCAAGGGGGGGTGGTACGAGCGCCAGGTTGTGGTCTCCCAGGAAGGAAACGGGTCGCGAGCGGGGCTCGAGGTTTTGCGCGCGGGGGGCAACGCGGTTGATGCGGCGATCGCGACGGCGTTCGCACTCGCGGTAACGGTTCCCGAGGCGGGCAATCTGGGCGGCGGCGGGTTCCTGGTGTCGTTCGATGCGAGGACGAAGCAGGTGGTGACGTTCGACTTTCGTGAGACTGCGCCGGCGTCGGCCTCGCCGCGGATGTACCTGGGCGAGGATGGCAAGCCGCGCCCTCGCTACCGGGCGGGCGCCTGGGCCGCGGGCACGCCGGGGACGGTGCGCGGGCTCGGCATGGCGCATGCGAAGCTGGGCAAGCGCCCCTGGGCGACTCTGGTCGAGCCGGCGATTCGGCTGGCGCGGGACGGCTTTGCGATCTCGGCCGACCTGGCGGCATCGCTTAATCGTCAGCTTGCCGCTCCGGCTGCCGGCAAGGCCGCCGGGCGCGACGATTTCGGCCGACTGGGGGATTTTCCTGAGTCCCGCGCGGCGTTCGCAAAGCCCGATCACACTCCCTGGCGCGAGGGGGACAAACTGGTGCAGCCCGACCTCGCACGCACCCTCGAGCGGATCGCGGCGGCCGGACCCGACGAGTTTTACACCGGCAAGACCGCCGAGCTCATCGCGGCTTACATGAAAAGCCACGGCGGTTTTGTGACCCGCGCAGATCTCCGCGGCTACGAGGCCCGGATTCGCCCCTCGGTGCACACGACCTATCGCGGCTGTGAGATCCATGGTGCAGCGCCCGTTTCCTCGGGCGGCGTTGTCGTTTGCCAGGCGCTCAATATTCTGGAAGGGTTCGACCTCCGAGCCGATGGGCGTCGATCTCCGCGCACGCTCCACAGGGTGAACGAGGCCATGAAGCGGGCGTTTTTCAGCCGCGCGGCCGAGCTGGGCGACCCAGAGTTCGTCAAAATCCCGCTCGATCGGCTGCTTTCAAAGCAATACGCACTGGAGCTGGCGCGGGGGATTGGAGAGAAGGCAACCCGGAGTGAGACACTCGCGCCGTTCCCCGTGATCCTGCACGAGAGCGACCAGACGACGCATTTTTCCGTGCTCGACGCCGAGGGCTCGGCGGTCGCGATGACTTATACCCTGGAAGATTCCTATGGCGCGAAGTGCGTGGTCGAGGGGGCGGGGTTTTTGCTCAATAATGAGATGGGGGACTTTAATCTGATCCCTGGGCGTACTGATGCCACAGGCCTGATCGGCACCGAGCCAAACCTGATCGCGCCTGGCAAGCGGATGCTGAGCTCGCAGGCGCCCACGATCGTGCTTTGTGACGGTCGGGTGCGGTTGGTCACTGGGTCGCCAGGCGGGCGCACGATTCCCAACACCGTGCTCTGGGTGCTGCTGAACGTGCTGGAGTTTGGGATGGAGCCGCAGGCGGCGGTGGACGCCCCGCGGACGCATCATCAGTGGTTTCCGGACCGGATCGATCTCGAGGGCCGGGACTGGCCGGACCAGACGCTTGAATCACTCAAGAAGATGGGTCATACGCTCAGGACGGGTCGGCGCCAGGGAATCGCGAACTCGATCGTTGTCTCCGAGGACGGCAAACGAATCTGGGGCGCGCCCGACCACCGCCGCGCGACCTCGCGTGCGGCGGGCGACTAAGCCCGGTCTGATGCGCTCCGTTCATCTCATTTTTCAAACCGAGCGGCACAAATCGCTCCTGGCCGCGTAAAGGTTTGCGGCGACGGCAGGAACGGAAGCGCGATTCCAGTAAAACCGCCGATTGGCCCCCATCCAGGCTGGCAAACCGGGCCTAGGCTTCAGTCAAAGACCAACGTGGTCCCGTCGTGTTGCAGGAGCTACACCGAGATGAACACACGCGTTCATTCCGACAGTCCCACGATTCTTTTGCGAGTCAGCGACGGCTCATTTCACATGCATCGGGCCTTCAACGATTTCACCCAGGCGACGAAAAGCGCTGAAGCTTACGCCGGCGCGGGGTTCCAGGTGGCGATGATGTCTGCCACGGGCCGATTTCTCATGAGTTTCGACGCACGACGTCAGCGCGCCGCGGTGTAGGTCGGGGCTGCATGGCTGGCCTCTACCACCTGGGTTTCTCCGGCTCCAAAGCCCCCGAACCCTACAAAAAAACGGGAAAACAAGGCTAAAATCGCCGAGTTATCCTGATTTTGCTGGATGTTTTCCGCATAATCGTCGAAAACGATCCTCCAGAACCTACGGTTCCCGCCCCATGAGCGGTTAGAACCATTAGGGGTCAGGGTTGTTTGTTACACGCGACGCATCGTTTTCGACAGGAGGGTTTCCACCATGGCCAAGAAAGCCGCACCCAAGGCCGGCGAGCCGAAGGCAGCCGCGACCGGCGACAAAATGTCGGCGAAGCCGGCGACGAAGGGCGAGGTTTACACCAAGCTGGCCGCGAAGAGCGGGCTGACGAAGAAGCAAATTTCAGACGTCTTCGCCGCGCTGACCGAGATGATCGGGGGCGAGCTTGGCAAGAAGGGTCCTGGAATCTTTGTGGTCCCTGGTCTGCTCAAGCTTAAGGTTGTCCGCAAACCGGCGACCAAGGCGAAGACCGGAATCAATCCGTTCACGAAGCAGCCGATGGTCTACAAGGCCAAGCCAGCGCGGAATGTGGTCAAGGCGCTGCCGCTGAAGAGCCTGAAGGCCATGGTCTGATCCGAGTTTTGATTGATCGCGATCCTACGAGGCGCCGGCCGGTGATTCCAACAGGCCGGCGTCTTTTTTTGGGTTTTGAACCCGCGCACAGCGCGCCTCGCCTTGTGGGCGGGCGCGTGGCGGGTCAGTCGGCGACGATTTCCCAGTGGAACGAGGGCGCCTTGGGATCGAGCTCGAGCAGGTATCCCTGCTTGTTATCGAGCTTCTTGAGCGTGACGGGCCCTGCGCGGCGGCCTGAGGGCTCAAGCGCGTAGGCCTTGAGTGTGCCGGAGCGCTTGAGAAGCACGCGGGCTCGCAGGGGTTCGCGCAGGAAGGGGGGATGGCCGGGGGACGCGGGATCGCGTTTCCAGGCATCGACCCAGAGCATGTCTGAAGGCTCAATTCGGGCGACGGCGGTGACGAGCAGTCTTTTGGAGTCGGCGATGGGGTCCTTGGTGGCGGAGCTCACGGCCACGACGCCGAAGCGGTTCTCGATTGAGATGTCGACATCCGCGAGTGAGGCGACGTCCTCGCTGACCCAGCCGGCGGCGAGTTGTGTGTGGGGTGTGTCCACGTAAAGTCGGCCGCGTGCGGGGTCGTGTCTGCTTGCGGACCGGCGGCGCCCGCGCGAGGAGGACTTTGCCGCGGCACCCTTGCCCGCCGGCCTGGCCAGGCTTGCCCCGCGGTGGAAAAGCGAAGCTGCGTGGGGCAAGAGAGCGATCATGTGCGGGCTGCCGTTCAAGACCTCGGGGATCTGGTACACATCCTCACCGCCCACCGTACCCACTGGCCCGTCGCCCCACTGGACTGGGAAGATGAAGATGCCCCTGCGCACCAGCGCGTCCCAGTCCTCCACGCAGGCCAGATAGGCGCCGAGGAGCAGGTCAGCGACCTCGTAGGGCGACGACCAGACTCCCATCGACTGGTTGCACCACTGGCCGACCACATAGGGGCGGTCGACTCTACGTTTTTCGCGAGAGAGATAGGTCAGGCTTGCCGAGGGGGCGGTGATGAGCGCGGAGCGCAGGTTCGGATCCATTCCCGAGGGGGCGTTCCAGAAGAGCCGGTCGTCGATCAGGTCGAGCCCCTGGGCGGCACAGGCGGCTGCGAATTCGGATTCGCGTCTCCAGTGCGAAACGCCAGCGATCGGCGCCTTGACACCCATGCTTCGCAGGGCCGCGGCCATGCGCTTGCCCTGAGCGGCTTCCACCGTTTCCCAGAGCCTGCGCCCGGGCCGGCCGTTCGCCTTTTCGGCTTCCTTCTCGAGCATTCGGCTGTGTGCGGGGGGGAGCGAGCCCGAGCCGTCGATCAGGTTGAACAGCGAGATCTCGCCCTTGAGCGTGATCCAGGCGAGCGCGGGGTCGTCCTTCCAGGCGCGTTTGGTTTCGGGATTCACGTGCTCGAGGAGGTTCCTGGCGGTTTCGAGCACGAGCTCCTCGATCCTGGGATCGACGAACGACGAGGGACCGCCGCCGCGCCCGATCAGGCCCGCCTCAGCCACGCCGTCATCGGGCCTGAAGCGGCGGCTGGATTGAAGCTCGAGCGCAAGGTGAATGCCGCGGGATTCGAGTCCAGCGGCGAGATGATCGAGGCGGGCAAGGGCCTCGGCGTCGAAGCCGCGGGTGTCATCGCGGGAATCGTCGAGGAGGCTGCGGTTGGGGCCGGTGGCTGCATCCAGCTCGCCGATTCGGACAAGATTCACGCCCGAGCGTGCGAGGCGGTCGACGAGCGCATCGGCCCTTTCGGTGTCGAGGAATGCGGTGGGTGCGATCAGGCTGACGCCCCAGAAGCGGGCGCGGTCGCCGTGATCGAAGCAGAGCCTGCCGTCACGCACGAGGACAGGACCTTTGTCGCCCGCCGGGCCGCCGAGCAGGAACGAAAAGTCGAGTGCGGAGCCGGCTTCCACCGGGCCCGCGGGGGTCACCGCGGTCCATTCATCGACGTCGTCGCTGTAATGGAACGGGAACCACGAGCCCGCCTGCGCGTTGGGCATTGCCTCGACCGAGACGTCGTCGAATTCAAAGGTGCCGCTGGAGTCGGTCTTTTCGATCTGGAGGAAGGCGCGTGTGGCGCCCGCGGGTACCCGAGCTTGCGCCTGGGGCGTCCGCCAGCCGTCCG
>DAIDHX010000230.1 GCA_027451885.1 Planctomycetales bacterium | reverse complement strand
CCGAAAGATCATGCGGAGCTGCTGAGTCGTGCCTGCGGCGGCGCGTCCCTGGTCCTGGATGTATTTGATCAGCGCCTGATTCTCGCTGATCAGTTCCTCGTGAAATCCGCGGGTGGCTTGCGCGGCAACGTTGATCACCTGATGGGCTGCCCCATGAGCGGCCCCCCTGGCTTCGGCCGCCTGTGCCTGACTGTCGGATGCCATTTGGACGCGGTCGACCACGCCGGGGGCACGCGGTTTGATTCCGAGCATCCTGGCTGCATTCTGCTGCTCGCGGAGATTGTTACGGATCGCGCCCGGGATGTGCGTCGCGAGCTCATGCGCCTCGGCTGTCGGCACTTTTGCGGCGAGCAGTGCCCGCTGCGCCTCCTCTTGCATCTGCTGGTCGAGCTTGTTCTGCCAATATTCCCGTTTCTTTCCCTCCATCCTATCGATTTGTTGCTGATAGCCGCTGTGCCGGGAGATGAACTCCTCCCCCAGTTGCGGCAGCGCCGCGGCGGCCCTGTGTTCCACGGCGGCTCCCGCGGCCAAGTCTTGATTATCGAGGTTTCGTGCGGCCTCGAACTGGGCTTGATTGTGGGCGCGGCGCCGCTTCTCCTCCTCGATCCACCGTGACGCGTTTGCGCCGTAGGTTTCTTCGGGAAGGCGGCGGCGCTGCTCTACGGGGAGCGACTGAAACTCTTTCCACAAGTCCGCTCCGCTTTCCTCGCCTGGCAAGGTGTGGCGGAGCGTGATCGCCTCTTTTTCCCGCGCAAACTGGCGAAAGCCTTCCGCGTCTGTCGTGCCGCGAGTGTAACGCTTGCGCTCCTCGGCGGCCAAGCCCTCCCAGTCCGACTTAGCGGTCTCGTGCTCCTGATAGATCCGAGTCTCGATCTCCTTTTGCTTTCGCTCGGCTTCCGCTCGAGCGCCCATCTCCATGCGATTTTGGTTCGCCTTGAGCAAGTCCTCGTGTTTTTTGATGTTCGCGGCGGACGACTGCTCGAGGCGGTGGCCGAGAAGATGGAAGCCTGCGCCGCGCGCGCCCTCGGCGAGTTTTTGCAGCGCGTCCTGATTACCCTCCCTGGCGGCCTGACGCAGGTTCTCGGTGTCGGCACCGGCCCACTGCTCAGCGGCAGTACGCTGAGTGTTTGTTATATGCGCGCGCTTCTTGATCTGCTTGGTCAAATCCTCGGCGGCGCTCCCCATCCACAATCGGCGATGGCCTCGGTCAGAACCCATGGGCGAAAGACCGTAACGGTCAGCGATGCTGTTCATTTCGTTCACTTCGTCGCTCGTCAAATCCCTGCCCTTACTGTCCTTTCTCAGTTGCGTGAGACGCTTCACGAGGGATGGGATATCATCGCTGTTTTTCTTCGCGGTCGCATAGGGGCCATACTGCGCGATGTGCGCTTCGCTCTTTGCCATCGCCTCAAGCGCTGCTTTGCTGTCGGACGATTCGGCTAGCACCTCGGAGACCGCCGCTCCGGATTTCTGTTCTCGGGTCGTGTGAGCATGCTCCCATTCCTTGAAGCCAGCGAGCCCCTTTTGGAGCTTCTCGACGATCTTTTCGAGGTTGATGATGTCGCTGGCGTCCGTACCGATCTTGATCTTCTTATCCTTGAGCTCGGCCAGTTGCCGATTGAGGATTCCCAGGGCGTCATTGAATGCGTCCACCTTGTTCGGCGCGAGCGACTTGAAGAACTCCTCGATATGAGGCTTGAGCAGGTAAAATCCGACGCCAACGATCGTTAGAGCGCCAGCAAGACCGGAACCCATTCCAAGGGCCGCCGCCAGCCCTTCGATGTTGTTCAATACCCCGCCGATCCCGCCCTGTACGAAGTCTTGCGTGACGCGCCCGAGTTGGAGCATCGCCTGCCCCGATCGACCGCCTTCCTTTGCAAGTGCTTCCTGCGCCTTGGCGTGATCGCGCGCTGCCTTTTCGGCGTCTCTCTGCGCCTTGATGGTGTCGCGTGCGGCATCCTTTTGTGCTTTGGCGGCATCCTTCGCCGCGTCGGCCGCCTTCTTTGCCGCGATCGACTCGGCGTTCAGAGCATCTGTGGCGTCCTGAATCGCCTTGCGGTTATCCAGGATCGCCTGCGTCGTGCGATCATACTGGGCCGCCTGAGCCTGCGTCAGTGAGCCATGCTGCTTCCAGGCGTTCAGGATCTCGGCGAGGGTCTGTTCCTCCACCTTGAGCGCAGCAGATAGATCGTCAAGCTTCTGCTTGCCCTGAACCTCAAGGATCAGTCTCTGGATCTCGTCCATCGGTGTATACTCCTGTGAGTCTGTGTATGAGCGTAAGTGTCATCATCCGTTTGGTGTCGATCGGCCACGGTCCCCGAACATCCGACGTAGTACCGCGTCGGTGCTCGTGTCCAGGCCGGGCATCATCTCGAGTTCCGCGTGAACCCACCGCTGGAATCGGTGATAGACTGCGATGGCGTCATCCGTGGCAAGGATCACAGTCGCGGGCCAGAGCGGTTCGGGTCCGGTGGCCAGCACGCGAGCGCCATAGTCCATCGTATGCCGCACGGCGTCCTCGGGGATGCCGGACAGGAGGTTTCGCAGGACCCCCGAAAAGGTTGTCTCGTAGCATTGGTTCAGCGCCTCTTTGCGTTGCCACGTTGGAACGAGCGTCATGTCAACGGGCGGGAATAGCGGGTCCATCGGTCGGTTCCTCTCGTTGCTGTGGGATGTCAGTTCAAACCTCGAACAATCTTCGATCCAATGATTCTCCCGACCACGCCACCACTGGCGGCCGGGGTGAGAAGGAACTCCATCGGGAGCAGACCGTTGCCCTGAAGGGCTGTAAGCGTCTCGGCCGGGAGCGTCAGGGCCGCGCGTAGGGCTTCCGTCGTCGCCAGCTCGGAAGCCGTCGAGACGCGCATGCCGGCCGCTGCCTCGACCGCGGACGATACCGCCAGGCGTCCGGCGGATTTCCACTCGCTCGCGGTGGTTACGCTTCTGGCCAGCGCGGGCCGAGACTCCGCCACGCTGGCGGGCGATGTTACGGACGTGCTGTGCAGGGCCTCCGCGGCGGTCGTCGCCACTCGGCGCTCACTGGTCCCCCATTCCAGGGGGGTCGACGTTGCCGCTGAAAGGGTCGTTACGACGGTGTTCGTCCCGAACTCCACGAGGGTTCTCGCCGAAACCCTGCTGTCCGTCAGGGTCTCTGTGATCGCCCGGGCCGATCCGGACACCGCCGATTGGGTTGCGAGTGGAATTCCGGCGTCCCTGCGTAATCCGGGTTGGGCCTCGGCTGTCGAGGGTGTGATCCGATGGCCCGCGGTGGTCGCCTCCGCAGCCGCATGCGCGACGCTCACCAGAGCCGGCCGGGCCTCCGCCGCTGATTCGGTCGTTGGGCTGCTGCTCGTCAGGGACTCAATCCGAGCGGGGGCATGCGGGCTTGCGGCCGTTCCCCACTCGATCAACGCTGGTGATGCCGACGCGAGGGCGAATGTTGTGCTGGCCGATGTGCCCTCTATCGTGGTCCTGACTCGGGCTGATACAGCCTGGGAGGACTCGAGCCGCACCACTGTCGTAAACGTCTGGGCCGCCCGCCAGTCCGCCGCACCGTGAACCGTGGGGCTCTGGGCGGTCAAGGTCTCGCCAGGGGAGCCGTCGCTTCGGCTGATTCCGCCGCGGGCCTCAGATGGGGCTGTGGTCGTCCGCCGTTCGCCGGTGAGCCCCTCGGCACTCGTGGCGGTCGTACGTGAGGCGGTCGAGTTCGTTTCGGTCGGTGTGCTGGTTTGGCTGGCGACGG
>DAIDHX010000229.1 GCA_027451885.1 Planctomycetales bacterium | reverse complement strand
GATCGCGCGTTCGATCACCGAGCCCGAGCCCACGCTGAAGTGCGGGCGCTTGAGCCGCTCGTTCTCGAGGAGGTCGGTTTCATGCTCGGGGAAGTCAACCCCCATGATGTAGGTGGCGCGGATCGTGACGTTGTCGCCAATCGCCGACCGCACGCCGATGACCGAGTTTTCGATGACCGTCCCCTTGCCGATCGTGGAGCCGTCGCAAATCAAGCTGTTGCGCACGGTCGCCCCCTTGATACGCGAGCAGGCCAGAAAACGAGGGCGCGTGAAAATCGGTCCCTCCGCGCTCGTGAAGTCGAAGTGCGGGTTGTCAAGGGTGAGGTCGATGTTCGCCTGATGAAACGCGCCAATGGTCCCAATGTCTTCCCAGTAACCGTCAAACAGATGCGCCTGCACGCGATTGGTGGTGATCGTCTTGGGCAGGAGCTCGTGGCCGAAGTCGGTGGCCTTGCTCTCGCGCAGGAGATCGACCAGAAGCTGGCGATTGAAGAGATAGATGCCCATGCTGGCCAGATAGGATCGGCCGCCGGTCTTGATGCCGAAGCGCTCGAGCCAGGCGGGATCAGTGCGGACGCGGGCGAGCTTCTCGGCCGTCCTGGGTTTTTCCTCGAAGTCGATCACGCGGCCCTCGCTCGAGATCCGCATCACGCCGCAGGCCGTGGCCGAGCTCTCGTTCACCGGCAGCGCGGCGATTGTCACGTCCGCCTTGTTTTCCAGGTGAGTGTGAATCATCTCCTGGAAATTCATGCGGTAGAGCTGGTCGCCGGAGAGGATCAGGACCAGGTCGTAATTGCTCTCGGTGAAGTAGGGAATGTTTCGACGCACGGCGTCGGCCGTGCCCTGATACCACGACTCGTATTCCATGGTCTGCTGCGCGGCCAGGATCTCCACGAAGCCGCCGCTGAACGGGTCGAACTTGTAGGTATTGTAGATGTGGCGGTGGAGGCTGACGGAATTGAACTGGGTGAGCACGAAGATGCGGCTCAGCTCGGACTGGATGCAATTGGAGATGGGGATGTCGATGAGACGATACTTGCCGCCGATGGGAACGGCCGGCTTGCTGCGTGACTTGGTGAGCGGATAAAGGCGGGTGCCGCGGCCCCCGCCCAGAATCAGTGCAATGACCCGATGCATATCTCTTCCTCGCGAGCGGGCGCGTCAGAAGCGGCGTGGAGACGATCCAGGTACCGGCGGCAGCCCGAAGCTCGGGAAGCCGCCGGCTCGTTTCTGCCCGCTGCGCGGCGGTTGCGCCCGAACTTCACCAACCGCGGACCATGTTCGTTTCAATCACCTTGCGGGCGCCGTCAAGATCCGTACCAGTCGCCTGCATGTAGAGCCGCATCGCGTGCAGTTTATCCCCCTGGGCCTTCGCCAGGCAGTCCCGCGCGACCACACACGGATCGCCTTCAGTATGAATGCCCAGCAGACGCTTCGAAATCACCCAGGCGTCGCGCGGGCGGTGCGCCACTCGCAGGATCTCTTCGCTGGGATAGTGCGACTCGGCGAACGCGCGGGCTTCCTGATCGTTCGCAACGCAGGCGATCATGATATGCGACGTTGTTTCAACCTCGAAGAGAGGCATGGCGAATCCTCCTTTGAGCACGAGAGAGGAGCCGGACGGGACTGGCGCTCAGGCGCTATCGACCTCGTCCGATGTTAGTGATCCTAACTCGCGCAACGCGCCGGGTCAAAGGGCCGGGCTCAACGACTTCCAGCCGCGTGGCGGCAGTTCCGCATCCGGGGGAAAAGACAGCGCAACACGTGCTTGAAACCTGGGATGAGACGTCACGCCGCGGCCAGTTTTCGCAACATGCGGATGACAGGGATTCCACGATCCATACCGCTCGGCCAAACCCGCATGCCGCGACACTCTACTTCACCGGCACGCCCGTCTCGACAATCTGCTGATCCTCGAAGATTTGCGATAGAATCAAGCTGCCGTTGGCGGCCACTTCCTCCCCCGGCTCAAGACCACGCGAGACCACCACCTGATCCGCCCGCTCCTGGGCCACCTGGATACGCCTGCGCTCGAACGCCTCGATCCCTCCTTGCGAATGGCCCGGCCTGCGTACAAACGCGAACTCACCGCCGACCATCACCACCATCGCCAGCCGCGGTACCACCGTCTGCCCCGTGAGCGCTGGGATCATCAGCGTGGCACGGACGTTGTTATCCGCCACAACCTTGCCGTTCGAATTGGGTATCGATGTCCGGATCCGAATCGCGCGGGTTTCCTTCGACACCGCCGTCGACATGTACTGCACCTTCGTCTGGATCGTCTCGTTCAGGTACGGGAACGAAATCTCCATGTCCTGGCCCACAAACACCTTGGACTGGTCCTTCTCGTACACGTTGACCCACACGAAGAGATGGTCGAGCGCGGCGATCTCCATCAGGATGTCATTGCTGTCGTACAGGTTCCCGCGCGCCACGTCCTTCTTGATCACCACGCCGTCAACCGGGCACAGCCGCGTCATCTGAGCCTTCTTGTCGATCTCGCCCGGATCCTGCTTCAGGGGCTCGTCACCCAGGTTCCGGAGCAAGGGATCGATCTCTTCTTCAGGAACGCCCAGGAGCCGCAGCTTCCCCCGCGCTGTGTCGTAATTAAGCCGGCTCTTGGCCTCGTCGTTGATGGTATCCACCAGCACCTGCTGGGCGATGGCGTCCTTCACAACCAGCTTGCGTCTCAGGTCAAGCAGGCGCTGATCGTGCCGCCATTGCACAAACGCCGTCTGAAAGTCGTTCTTGGCCGCGGCCAGCTCGATGCTATAGAGATCCACAAGCGGATCGCCCTTCTTCACAAGCTGGCCGATTTCGGGATAAACCTTCTGGACCAGGGTGTCGAACCGCGGCCGGATCTTGGTGAGCGAGTTGGGATCGTAATCCGTCCGCCCGGTGAGCTCGAGCCGGATCGGCTCGCTCTGCGCCCGCACGGTCACAACTTGCAGGCCGATGGACTTGGCGTCGTCGTCGGTGATCTCGACAAGCCCCTTCCACGCCGGCCGCGCAGGGGCTTCCCTGGACGCCGAGGCCGATTCCTGCGGCATCGCAGTCGTGCCGGTGGTGATCTTGCGGCTGGCCATGGCCAGATAGGTCTTCGCGGTGGTGATCGCCCGCCGAGCGTCACTCCTGCTCTGTTCAACTCCGCGCGAGTACACATATCCCGCCGCAGTCGCCGCGATCGTGAGGAGCAAGAAAAGCCTCACAAGCGCCCCCCCTCGCTTCCGCTTTCGAGGTGCGTGATGCGGAGCCGTGCCGTGAACCTCAGCAGGTTCCGCCCTGTCTTCAAGCTGATGTACCGCAGTCATGAATATCCACCCTCATCCGCGAACGACACGCCGCGACCCTGTTCCATCCCAATGCGCCAGGTTACGAGCACACGCACAGCCGGGCGTGTGTCTAGCACAAGAGGATGAGGGATCGCTCCGAACGGTGTGACGCGGAGAGAGAAGGCGGATGCGCGAACGCCGCGGAGTAATAGGGAACGATGAGCGGTCTGGCATTCAAAGGCGGCGGCGCAACCGGTTCGGGATAGCAAAGCCTGCCGGCTTCGTCATCCAGGTCGTTGATTTCCTCACCGGCCTCGAATGCACCTGCGCGGTTCGTGATTTTGCCGCTGTGATTCGCCCGCGCGGCACGAATGGTCGCCGAGCCGGAACGCGAAACGGAGCGCGCGGCTGAACTGACCTCGCCCAGATTCGACGGCGCAGCGCGATCAGGCGCAGCCAGGCAGAGAACGACGATCAGCCTGAGGAATCGATCAAGCATGCGAACGAATTCCGCGGCATGCAGACCCAGAACAGGGCAGGGCCGATTAGCCCTTGACCTTAGCAAAGCTACAAGCAGTATGAACCCTTAGGTCCTGGTTGTAAAGCCGCTTTGCTCCGGTGCGGAAGCCGTGAGGTCTCAGAGAAACGGCGCCAGCACGCACTCGATCACGAGCACGGGGAGTGTGATCGCCCCAAAGACAATGCCCAGAATCGCCCGCGTCCCCTGCTTGCGGCTGGAGATTCCCAGCACGATCCCCGCGAGCGCCAGGCCCAGGCAGGTGAGCGTGTTGAGAATGCCGAGGATGAAGAGAGTCACCGCCGATTGAAGAAGAATCGCGATTCCGATCGTGCCGATCCCGCCCGCACTCGCGAGGCAGAACGCCGACGCGCCCAACCAGCAGGCGATCGTGGCCGTCCTGGCCTGCCTGGGCGTGGCGAGCGTGCCTGGACGCCCCGGCTCGATCGTCCGTTCCGGCCTGCGCGGATCGGATCGATCCTCGGCAAGGAACGCCTCGGGCGGGTCGAGCCGCGCCAGGATAGCCAGCACGTCCTCACGCGTCGCCTGCTCGCCCCCGCGGCTGTCGAGCATCTCCTGAATCTGCAGCTCCACGTCACGCACGACCGCCAGCCGCTCCCCCCGCGGCATCCGGCCAAGCAGCATGCGCTCGATCGTATCCAGCCGCGCATCAATCAAGGCCTGAACCTGCTCCGACTGCTCCACCATCGTCGCCGTCATGATTCTCCTCCTTTGATGAGCCGATCCAACGAACGCGAAAGAACCCCAAAACCCGCCGCCATCCCCTCAAGCCGCTCCCGGCCCTGGGGCGTCAACCGATAGTAACGCCGACGCGGACCACGCGGAGATT
>DAIDHX010000228.1 GCA_027451885.1 Planctomycetales bacterium | reverse complement strand
TAAAGAAAAAGAGCCAGAGAATACTCAGAACAAGGACTTGCGAACAGCATCAAGGCGGCCGCCGATTCAGTGGCCGCCGTCCTCGGCGATTTTTTTCTCGTAGGCGGCGTGGTCGAGCAATCCCGCCATCGCGGCCCCAGGCGCAACCTTGAGCTTCACCAGCCAGCCCTTGCCGAAGGGATCGGCGGCGAGCAGCGAGACGTCGTTCGCCACCGCGGTGTTGACCTCCACAACCTCACCGTCGATCGGAGCGTAGAGATCGCTCACCGCCTTGACGCTTTCAACCTCGCCGAATGACTTACCGGCGGTCACCCTGGCGCCCACCCGGGGCAGCTCGATCGTGATGAGGTCTGTGAGTTGTTCGACCGCGAACTGCGAGACGCCGATGGTCGCGATCTCGCCGTCCAGACTGACCCATTCGTGCGTGGGAGAATAATGAAGCGACCTGGGATCCATGTTTGCTGGCCTTTTGTGGAACGGTCCTGTGGTCAGAAAGTACACCGGGGCTTGGCTGCTCTGTTCACGGCCTGGCGCTTTTCCGCGTGCGTTTGTAGAACGGGAGCTTCACGCGTTTGGCTGGCTCGCGGCGGCCGCGGACGTCAACCTCGATGGCGGCTTCAGCGGGCGTGCCCGCGGGCACGTAGGCCATGGCGAGCGCCTGCTCGAGCGTGGGCGAGAATGTGCCCGAGGTGACCACTCCCGCCTGGTTGCCGTTCACAAAAACCGCCGCGCCCTCCCGCGCGATGCGCTTGCCCTCGAGCACCAGTCCGATGCGGGTTCGGCCCGGGTTCCGGCCGCGATCCACGAGAGCCGCCTTGCCCAAAAAGTCCGGCTTGTCAAGCTTCACCGCCCAGCCCAGGCCGGCTTCGAATGGGTCGATCTCGGGCGAGATCTCGTGGCCGTGAAGCGGCATGCCGGCCTCGAGCCGGAGCGTGTCCCGAGCGCCCAATCCGCACGGAATCACGCCGTGGGGCGTGCCTTGCTCGAGCCGCGCCTGCCAGACGTCGACCGCCGAATGGGCGCCGATGATCGCCTCGAAACCGTCCTCGCCGGTGTAGCCCGTGCGGCTGATCACGGCATTCACACGGCCGAGCAAGCGCCCCATCGTCAGGTGATAATAAGGAACGCCGTCGAGAGGCTGATCAAACAGCGGCGCAAGGATCTCAAGCGCCCGCGGCCCCTGGATGGCGATCATCGCCGTCTCGCGGGTGCGATCGACCAGATTGCCCTCATACCTTCCCCGCGCGGCTTCGAACCGCTCCAGTGCCGCGGCACGGTTCGAAGCGTTGCACACCACCAGAAAGGCAAACGGCTGGCGGTAGACGAGAATGTCGTCCACCACACCGCCACGCTCATTGCAGAGCAGGCTGTACTGAATCTTCAGCTCGGTCAAACTGGCGACGGAATTGGTCGCCGCGTGATCGATCCACTCCGCCACGCTGGGGCCGTCGAATGTCAGGCGGCCCATGTGGCTCACGTCGAAGAGGCCCGCACGCTGGCGGACCGCCCGGTGCTCCTCCACGATGCTCGTATACTGAACCGGCATGCTCCAGCCGGCGAACTCCACCAACCGGCCCCCATGCGCTTGATGCCAGTCGTGAAGCGGGGTGCGCAAAAGCGACGACTCGGAGGCCACCATGTTCCTCGGGCGGAAAGCCAGGACGAAAAAGAACCATCTCTAACCCACGGGGATTTTAGTCCATGCCGCGCGCGATCGACAACGGGGATTCGCCAAACAGCCCCCACGCCCACGCGGTTTTCAGCCAAATCCGCGAAATCTGTATGAAATCGCACCTCCGGGGGCAATGAATAGGTAAGTGCAGAACGCTCGATCGCGGCCCTTGCTGAAAGAGTAGGGCATGAATTCGCCAGGGCGGGACGTTCAAACTTTGTTTGAGATTGGCGCGGTTGGAGCGCTTGGGGACGACCAGCTCCTCGATCGTTTCGTCGACGGGCGAGACGGTGCGATCTTCGAGCACATCGTCGCGCGTCATGGGCCGATGGTGTGGGGGGTGTGCTGGCGAACGCTCCGGCATCACCACGACGCGGAGGAGGCGTTTCAGGCAACGTTTCTGGTGCTGGCGCGGAAGGCGTCCAGCATTCGCCCGCGTTCGAAGCTGGGCGGCTGGCTGCACGGCGTGGCGACGCGCACAGCGCTGCGGGCGCGGTCAGCGCGGGCTCGGCGGCAGGCTCGGGAGCAGTCAACGAGCGCGGTCAGCGATCAGGCGATCGCGGATGCCGATCCCCGCGATTCGCTCGCGGAACTGGACAGCGCACTCGCGGCGCTGCCGGATCAATACCGCGTGCCGATTGTGCTCTGCGAGTTGCAGGGCAAAAGCCACAAGCAGGCCGCGGAGATACTCGGCTGGCCGGTTGGGACGGTCTCGGGTCGGCTCTCGCGCGGGCGGACGGTTCTGGCCGCGCGGCTCGTTGCACGAGGGATCGCGCCCGCCGCGAGCGCCCTTGCCCTCGACCTCGCTCGCGATGCCCACGCGGCGGGGCCAGGCCGCATCTTGTTGCAACACACACGCGAGCTGGCCGCGGCCGCGCTCACTGGCTCGTTCGGTCCCTCGGCGGCGGTCTCTTCAGGAGTGATTTCTCTTTCTCGGGAGGTCTCGCGAACGATGTTCCTCACAAAGCTCAAAACCGTGGCAATCGTGGCCGTCTCCGCGCTCGCGGTCGTCACCGGGGGCGTTCAATTCGGCTTGCGAATCTCGAGCGCGATGGCCCAGCAGGCCCCCGCGCCGAACCCCGGCGGCACGAAGAACGCGGCGGGACAGGCTCAAGCCTCGGCGGACCAGCGGAAGAAGCCGGAGACAGTGACCCAGGAATCCCAGGAGCTGATGCTTAAGAAACGGCAAGTGCTCGACGAACTTGTCCCCTTGCTGGACCGATTAAGCTACGCTCGCCAGCGCCGCGATGCCGCGCGGAAGGTCTTCGAACAAGTGAATACAAGGCTTCAGGAGCTAAAGCCCCTGGGGGGAGTGCCCGACGATCTGCCTGAATGGTCCAGGCGCTGGATGGCCGCGGAGCTCGACCTGGCGCAGACACCCAGGGCGCAACTGGCCGCTCTGGAGGCTCATCTTGAGCGGACGAAAGCGCTCGAGCTAATCGCGGATCAGTACGCGTCAACCGGCCAGGGGCCGCGGGAGACTGTCGAGAAGATGAAGTTCCACCGCCTCGAGGCTCAGGAGCTGCTGACTCAGTTCGACGCCAGGCATCCCGGCGTGCGCAGCGCCCAGCCAGCCCGGGGCGCCGCGCCCCAGAAATCCAATCCCGCGCAGGCGGGCAAGAACTGATTCCCTTCCCGCGCCGCGCCCTGGTCAGAAGCGGAGCTCATCCCGCGCGAGCTCCTCTTCCCACGCGTCCATGAGCGGCCAGTCGACCGCGCAGGTGCCGAAGTCGGCCAGATGGCTGTACGACTCAAGCCGCGCGATCGTGGCGTCCAGGAGCGCGTCGTCCTTGCGAAAGATCGGCCCGTGCGACGGCAGCAGATACGCCACGTCGGCCGCGCGAATGCGCTTGAGGCTCCTGATAAAATCCACCAGGTTTGAGCCGTGATGGGCGTCGATCACGCCCACGCTGCCGTCGCGGAAGATATTGTCGCCCGAGAAGAGCAACTCTCCCATCCGCAACGAAAGCTGACCCGCGGTGTGCCCCGGCGTGCTCCAGACCTCAAGCTTGTGATCCCCGATGGTGAGCACGTCTCCCTCGTTGATCGTGCGGTCGACCTTGCAGCGCGGCATGGGAATGTGGATCGACTGGGCGTCGATCCGGGCGTAGGTGAGGATCTCATCGCCTTCCTCAATGGCCGCCACGCCGGCGGGGTGGGCCAGAACCTCGCATTTGAGCAGCTCTCGCGCCCGCGCCAGTCCCTGCGTGTGGTCGACATCGGCATGCGTGGCCACAATGAACTTGCACGCCGACAGGCTGAAGTCCATCTGCCGGATCAACTCCAGAACGTCCGGCAACTCGTCCAGAAACCCGACGTCGATGAGCGCGTATTCGCTCCCGCCGTCGAGCAGATAAATGTTGACTCCCATACGCCTGCGCGCCTGATAATTCATTTCCAGAACGCCAGGGAAAAGATAACGCCGTTCGACCATCCAACCAACCACCTTCTCGCACACGAGGATCCCAGCCCGAGCCGATCGCAACTGCTTGCATCATACGCACCGAACGCCCCTGGCTCAACGAATCGAGGCCCCGAGAATGCTCAACTCCCTGTGGCTCCAGCGGATTCTCTGGCAGATGGGATTGTTGCTGGCCCTGGGCACAGCGGCCGGCGCGGGCGAGAAGCCACTCGAGCGCGTGGTGGTCGCGAAGGATGGCGTGAGCTTCGCGCTTGAATCCTCTGGCAAACCCTTCATCGTCTGGGGATTCAACTACGATCACGACGATGGCGGCCGCCTGCTCGAGGATTACTGGGCCGCGGAATGGGCAACGGTCGAGCAGGACTTCCGCGAGATGAAGGCGATGGACGCCAACGTGGTCCGGGTTCACCTGCAACTGCCTCGGTTCATGAAGACGGCGACCGATCCCGACGCCGAGAATCTCAAACGGCTCCAGGCGCTCGTGCGATTGGCCGAGCGCACGGGCCTCTATCTCGATCTCACCGGCCTCGCCTGCTACCACAAGCAGGATGTTCCCGCCTGGTATGACAAACTCGACGAAAGCAGGCGGTGGGAGGTCCAGGAACGATTCTGGAAGGCCGTCGCCTCCGCCTGTGGCGGCAGCCCCGCGATCTTTTGCTACGACCTGATGAATGAGCCGGTCGTGGGCGGCGGCAAAAACGCGCAGGATTGGCTCGCGGGCGAACCCTTCGGCGGCAATTACTTCGTGCAGCGAATCGCCATCGACCTCAAGGGACGCACCCAGCAAGAAATCGCCAGGCAGTGGGTCGCTCGCCTGGCGGGCGCGATTCGATCCGTCGACCGCCGGACTCTGATCACCGTGGGCGTGATCCCCTGGGCCCAGGTTTTCAAAGGCGCAAAACCGCTTTTTTACGCACCCGAGGTGCGTGGACCGCTCGATTTCGTGAGCGTGCATTTCTATCCCAAGGAGGGACAGCTCGACGCCTCAATCGAGGCGCTCAAGGTCTATGAGATTGGCAAGCCGCTGGTGATCGAGGAGATCTTTCCCCTCGGCGCGGGTCTCGAGGAAATGAAGAAGTTCATCGACCGGTCACGCGCCTTTGCGGATGGTTGGGTTAGCTTCTACTGGGGCAAGACAACCGCTGAGCTGGAGCGTTCCAAATCTCTCAAGGACGCCCTCGTGGCCTCCTGGCTCAAGGCGTTTCAGGCCCTGGCGCCCGCCGCGCAGGGGCGTCCGCGGTGATTCCCCGCGCGAAGTCCAGCCGCGTTCAACCGTGGCGCCTGGGTGATTTTTGCCAGCCAGGCGGCACGCGTTTGAAGCGCACCGCGGGATCACGCACGCCGCCCCCAGCGCCCGATTCTCATCCCCAGCGCGATGCACTGGGGCGCAGCCCTTTCACTGCGATCCGTTGACCCTGCATTGGATCTCCACGATCCTCTCGCCCGTGATGAAGAAGCAGGGGAAACCATGAGGATGAACGCACGATCGCATGCGTGCCGCATAAAACCCAACAGGAGTCGGAATGGAATTTGGGGGATCCTGGGAACTCGATGAGGGGGCTGCGCATCAAAGGGATCAATGAACCGCTCGGGGTGCGCCCCGCATGCGGGCAGCCCGTGCCCCGGCGACTTGACAGTCGCCCGGGCGCGGGTTAGGTTCACGTATCTGAATTGCTGGAAGTACCTGGCTCCACGCAAGATGAGGCCCTCGCGACTCCATCTGGGCCGAGGTTTCATCGGCGGCCACGTCCTGGTTCCTTTCAGATCGACTCGGCACCCGCCGCGGGCTTGGACCGGGCGTCATAATCAACCAGAGCAAGCATAGAGTGAGGGGCTGCGGGCCGATGAGACCACGTGGTTGGACGCTGGGCGCGGCGGCGGGCGTGGGATTGCTTGGGTTCTTGCCTTCATCGGCATGGGCACAGGCCGCTCCCAGGGCGAAAGCAAACTCCCAGGCCAAATCGCAGCCGGCGGATCCGAAAACCGCCGCGGCCAGGGAATCGGCCCCCAAACCCGCTCCGGCATCGGCGCCCGACACAGCGCCTGGCGCAGCCGCCTCCGATGACGCGGCTGCCGCCGTCCCCTCGTCGAAATTCCTTTCCAGCCAGGTCTTCCGCGATCCCGCGAGCCTCAAGCTGCTCGATGTCACGAAGTTCCCCGAGCTCCGCGCCGTGAACATGGTCAGCGGCGACGTGGAAAACGTGGAGGGCATGGCGGGACAGCCGAATGTGCAGATCGACCCGAGCATTCTCAATCGCATGATTGGCGCCAGCCTGGCGAAGCTCACGTCACACGCCAATCTCCAGGCGATTGTCGATCCGCCGCCAAATCTGTCCTCCAGCTCGCCCGTGGCACGCGCCATCGGCCAGGCCACATCCGACCTGCTCAAACCCATCTTCACAGCGCGATCCGCCAGGAACAGGGCGTTCCTGGTCGCCTACGACCGCGCCTTGCTTCCCAGAATCAAGCCCCTGCTGGCGGGCCATCTGATCTCTCGCGTGCAAGCGATGATCGTGCTTGGCGAACTCGCCTCGGTCGACGACATGCCGGTCTTTCTCCAGGAGATCAAGAACCCCAACCAGTCGATGTGGGTGAAGCTCTGGGCCTTCGAGGGCATTTCGAACATCGTGCGGAACGGAGGCGCGCTGAACGTTCCAGTTCAGGTCGATGCGGGCAAGGCCGTTGCCGACTTTCTGGATCGCTATGAGGATGCGCCCTGGCCCGTGCAATACCGCGCCCTGCAGGCGCTCGGGAACATGCGCCAGGGCTTTGTGCCCGCTCAGCCCAAATTCGCTCACATGGCAAGCACGGCGATGCGGCTCCTCACAGATCAGGATCTCAGGGCCGAGGTTCGTGTCGAGGCGGCGCGTGCGCTCGGACTGATGCAAATCACGACAGCCGTGCCTCGTTACAATTACAACCTCGTCGCCACCGCTATTGGCGAGCTCGCCATCGATCTCGGCAGCGAGGTCGCCTCGGTCTTCGGGTCCAACAAGGTCAAGTCGCAGTATCTGACGGTTCTGCTCGCCGGGCCGCTCGACCAGGCATTCACGGGTGATTCCAGCCTGTTTCGTGAATCCGGCCTGCTCCGTGCGACGACGGGCGATGCGGCTGCCTCGATTCAAAAGGTGCACCAGCTTATCCGGCCTGTGATCAAGGGCTCAGCGGATTTGCTGTCCTCGCCCTCGAAGCAGGTTCCCGATCGAATCAAGGATCTCAACGCCCGCGTTGCCGCACTCAAGGAGCATCTCCAGAAGAACCCTCCGCCTGACCGGCGGCTGGTGCAGGGCGGTCCGGAGTATCCGTCCGCGGGAAGCTCCCGCTCCGCTGAGCCGGCGGCCGATCTCACGCCCGCCAGCCGGGGCACAACCGCGAAACGCTAGGCGGCGATACGCCCGCGACTGTGCTGGCCAACGGATCACCGGAACCCCGATATGTCCGAGGCGCAGGGTAAGCGTATTCCGGCAAATTCGCGCGATCGGGGACTGGGTGCCGGCGTCCGGCTCAACCTGGGGCTCGTGTTTCTCGCCGCCGCGAGCGGGTGCTCGCATGCGCTCGGACCGGAAAACCTTCCGATCGCCACCGTCAGCGGGCGGGTAATGCAGGGCACGCGCCCGCTCGATCACGGCTGGGTTGAGTTCTTCCCCGCCGACGGTACCCTCGGCAATTTGCGTTCCGCGCGAATCCAGCCCGACGGCTCGTTCTCCACCAGCGGCGTCGCCGTGGGCCTGAACGTGGTGCGCCTGGTCGATGTGCCAATCGAATCCAAGGAGATTCGCGGCCTCCTGGGCGCGTTCCACTCACCGATTCGCCGTAGAGTTCACGCGGGGGGAGAATCGTCGATGATGATCGACGTCTTCGCGGAGCTCCGCCGCCTCCAGCAATCCGGCTTCCCAGAACCCGGGGTTGATACCGGAAAGGATGCGCAGTGAAGTCGCGCTGGCGGGTCAAACCACACGATGAGAACCGCACCCGCGCGCTCGCTCACGAGGCCAGGCTGCCTGCCCTGGTCGCACAGCTCCTGGTCGGGCAGGGGATCGAGACCGCCGACCAGGCGCTCGATTTCATGACCAACCGGATCAAGACGCTGCACGACCCTGAACTGCTCCCAGGCGTGGTTGACGCGGCCGCGCGCATCCACCAGGCCATACACGAGGAGCGCCCGATCGTCATCTACGGCGATTACGACGTCGACGGCGTCTGCGGCGTGACGATCCTCTGGTCATGCCTCAGGCTGGCCGGGGCGAAGTCGGTGCATTACTACATTCCCCACCGGATCGAGGAAGGCTACGGCGTGAATCGCCAGGCGCTTGAGGCGATCGCGCAGGAACATCCCGCAGCGCTTGTGGTCACGGTGGATTGCGGCATCTCAGCGCTCGAGGAGGCCAGGCTGGCTCGAACGCTCGGGCTTGAGCTTGGGATCACCGACCACCACACGATCGGGCCGGAGCTGCCCGACGCCGCGGTGCTTGTGCATCCCAAACGGCCGGGGAGCACCTATCCCAATACCGACCTCTGTGGCGCGGGGGTGGCGTTCAAGCTGGCCTGGGAGATCGGCAAGCGATTCGGCGACGGCAAACGCGCATCGCCTCATATGCGTGACTTTCTGATCCACGCAATGCAGTATGTGGCAATCGCCACGATCGCCGACATCGTGCCGGTCACGGGCGAGAATCGGGTCCTCGTCAAGCACGGTCTCGCGGGGCTTGAAAGCGCGCCTTCGCTCGGCTTTCAGGCACTCATTGAGGTCAGCGGCAAGAAGCCCAGCCGGCGTTTGAACACCGGCTATATCGGCTTTCGGGTTGCGCCCCGGATCAACGCGGCGGGCAGGATGGAGCGCGCAAGCGCGGCTGTGGAGCTGCTGACCACCGACGACCCGGAACGCGCCTACACCATCGCCCGCGAGCTGGATGAATTCAACGCGCGCAGACAGGAAATCGAGCGCGAGACGGTCCGGCAGGCGCACGAGCAGATCAAGGCCGACGGCGGCGTGGGATCACGCGTTGGGCTCGTCGTTGCGCACCGGGACTGGCACCCCGGCGTGATCGGCATCGTGGCCAGCCGCCTGGTCGAGACGTATCACCGCCCCACAATCGTGATCGCGCTGGGTGACCAGCTCGCGCAGGGCTCCGGCCGATCGATCAAAGGACTCAACCTCCATCACGCCCTCACCGCGTGCTCCAGTGAGCTTATTACCTTCGGCGGACACGCCATGGCCGCCGGCGTGAAGCTGGATCCCGCAAACCTGGCAAACTTCGCGCGTGCGTTTGACGAACATTGCCGCCAGGCCGTCTCGCCCGAGCAGCTCGAACACGTGATCTCGATCGACGCCGAGGTCACGCTCACGAGCCTCACCCTGGGCGTGGTCGAGAAAATCGCCGGGCTCGAGCCGCACGGGGTCGGCAATCCACGACCGCTCTTCCTGGCGACCGGCGTCGAGGTCGCCTCACGGCCCCGCTGTGTGGGCTCGGCTGGCGAGCATGTTCAGATCCCCTTCCGCCAGGGTGAATGCAGCGTTCGCTCGATTGGCTTCGGCAAGGGCGAAAAATGGGGATCGCTCGAGCCTGGCACACGCGTGTCGATCGTCTTTCACGCTTCGATCAACGAGTGGAATGGCTTGCGCGACGTGCAGCTTGAGCTCGAGGATCTCGAGATCGAGTCCTGAATGAGCGTTCCTATCGCCCGCTCGGCCCGTGGAGCGCGCGGGCGCATCCCGCTGCGCCGATAAACCCAGCATGCCCGCCCAGAAGTGCGTATTCCACCTGGGTTTTGGCCGCGGGGATCGGAAAAGCCAGGCGGGCCACATGCTGCTGAATCATGGCAAGGAACGACGGGCCGGCCGCGATCATGCCACCGCCGAAGAGAACGATGTCCGGGTCGATCGTATGCATCAGGCTCACTGCGCCCACGGCAAGGTAGTACGCGGTTTCCTCAACGAGCCGAATCGCAAGCGCATCGCCGTTTGCCGCCGCGAGCGCGACCGCCTTGCTGTCGACGTCGTGGATATCGATCGCGCGGAGCGCGCTTACCACCGCTGGGTCCGCGAGTGCTTCATGCGCGCGGCGCGCGACGGAGGTGGCCGAGGCATAGGCCTCGAGATGGCCGTCCCCACCGCAAGAACAGCGCCTGCCGCCGATCATCTGCACAATGATGTGCCCGCATTCGCCGCCGTGGCTGTGCCGGCCTTCAAGAATCCGGCCGTCCACCACGATGCCGCAGCCCACTCCCGTCCCCAGGGTAAACATCACAACCGAGCGTTGACCTTTCCCTGCGCCCGCCCAGTACTCGCCGTAGGCTGCCGCGTTGCCGTCATTCTGAAGCACCGTCGGCACTCCCAGGCGCTCCTCAAGCAGGCGCCTCACCGGCAGGTTCTCCCAGCCAGGCAAATTCGGCGGCTCTAGCAACATGCCCTGTTCAATGTCCATCGTGCCGGGCGAGCCCAGCCCCACAGCCGAGATCTGCTTCCACGTGAGCCCGCTCGCCTCGACGGCCTTCTCCCCCGCACGCGCCAGCGTTTCAACCCCTTCTTTTCCTCCACGCTCCGCATGCGTCGGCACACTCACCGACGAGAGCGCTCGCCCCATGTCGTCGACCACGCCGCTCTTGACGTTCGTTCCACCCAGGTCGATGCCGAGATAAAACGGCGGCGTCGGCTCATGCTCGCTCATGGAAGGATTCCTGAGACCACTGGGAAGGGATCAACATCCGAGCAATCTACGGAATTCGTGCGGGGATGGTCAATCGCGACCGTCGTGTTAGAATCACCTGAAGTTACGATCCCTCGGTGGCACGCGGGAGCAACCGATGCAGCCAGACTCGGCCAGCCCAGGCGCCCGCAAGTTTGGCGATCGCATGCTCTCCAGGCGTGAGTGGATGGCGGTTGCCTGTGCGCTCGCCGCTCCGTCGCCGACCCAGGCGGATGACGCGCAAGCGGATGAATCCACGCAAATCCGCGCGATCGAAGCCCTGGCCAGGAAAGCGGGCCTGGACGGATTTCGCGTCAGCCGGTCGAATCACTTCCTCGGGGTCGGCAACGCGCCCGACGCCTATCGTGCGGAAGCGCTCAAGGTCTGCGAGGCGTTCGCCCGCGCGTTCGTGCCCTCGTTTCATGACCGCGGCTTCGATGTCTCCCTGCCGGCAAAACGGCTCACGCTCGTGATTCTCAAGGACGCGGAGTCCTACCAGGCAGTCGACCCCAGCGCGGATCCTTCTGTCGGCGGCCATTATGCCATCGATTCCAACCGGCTGGTGGTTTACGACTTCCGCTCGAGCCGAGATCAGCTCGCCACCGAGGCCGAGCGCGTGAACACCTTCACGCTGATCCACGAATCCGCCCACTTGCTCTCCTACAACTGCGGACTGCTCTCACGGCAAGCGGACGTGCCCCTGGCCTTGAGCGAAGGACTCGCCACCTTCATGGAGCTTTGGCGCCCGCGCGGGCGTGAAAAACTCGGCGCGACGAATCGGCCGCGGCTCAAGGCGCTCCTCGACGCCGGTGATGACGCCACCGCCTGGATCCCGATCGGCGACCTGCTCGCGCGTGACGACCATTTCGCCGTGGCCGCGGACAGGCCTGGCCAGGACTCGACTGCCCAGCTCGCCTACGCCGAGAGCTGGCTCTTCGTGCATCTTTTGCTCAAGTCGCAAGCGCGGCTACCCGCCTTCCGTGCCTATCTCAAGGGGCTGCCAGCGGAAGCCTCCGCCAGGGCACGAATCACCCACGCCACGAAGACGCTCGGCCCGCTCGCTGACCTCGATCGCGAGATCAAACGCCACGCCAGGCGCGAGCTTGCAGCCCTCTAGCATCAGCCGAGAACCGGGTTGAGCCCCATGTTCTTGCGCATCTCGGCCCGCTGTTTTTCATAGTGCATGAGCAGCTTTCGGTCGCGGAAATGCTGCCGTGCCTTGCGATTCTGGGCGCGGATGAAATACCTGCGCATCGCGGCATTCGTGAGCTCGCCCGTGCCGCCCAGCCGCGCGCGGATCTTTCTGGCATGCTTCTCGCCAAAGGATTCGATAATCTCATCGTCGAGCGAGACAAAGAACTGGCAATAGCCAGGATCGCCCTGGCGGGCGCTTCGGCCGGCGAGCTGGCGATCGATACGCCTGGATTCGTGCCGCTCGGTGCCGATCACGTGGAGCCCGCCCACCTCAGCCACGCCCGGCCCAAGCTTGATGTCGGTTCCACGGCCGGCCATGTTCGTCGCCACCGTCACACGCCCAGGCTCACCCGCCCGGGCCACGATCTGAGCCTCGATCTCGTGGTTCTTGGCGTTCAGGACCTGATGCTCGATCCCCGCTTCCGCAAGCAACGCACTCAGGCGCTCCGACTTCTCGATCGAGCGCGTACCCACAAGGACCGGAACGCGTTTCTTGTTCCATTCAACAATCTGGTCGGCCACGGCCCGGAAACGCTCTTCCGAGTTCGAGAAAATACGGTCCGGCAGCCATTCGCGGCGGCATGGCCGGTTGGTCGGCACCTTGAACACCGTCACCTTGTAAATGCGCCTGAGCTCGCTGGCATCAGTGGAAGCCGTCCCCGTCATGCCCGCCAGCTTGGCATAACGCTTGAAGAAATCTTGAACCGTGACACGCGCAGCGGTGATCGTCTCGAGGGTGATCTCAAGCCGTTCCTTGGCCTGGATCGCCTGGTGAAGCCCATCCTGCCACTGCCGCCCCGGCATCATACGGCCGGTGAATTCGTCGACAATCACCACCTCGCCATCGATCACCACGTAGTCACGGTCGCGGAGATAGTCGATCTGAGCCCGCAGGGCGCGTTCGACATACTCATAGACGCCGTCGACCGTCAGGCTCACGAACGCAGGATTGGCCGCCACGGCCTGCACCTTGCGGCGGCCGGCGGCGGTGAGCTCGGCCTTGCGCTCGAGCGGGTCATACTTGAAATCCTTCACGCGCGTCAGCGTGGCCGCAAGCTGATCCGCGCCATAGTACGCCGCGGCTTCTTCCTGCGTGGGCTGATTATTGGCGCCAATGATCAGCGGCGTTCGCGCCTCGTCGATCAGGATGCTGTCAGCCTCGTCAACAATGGCAAAAACATGCCCACGCTGCACCGGGAGCTGCGCCTCGGTGCGAATGCCACGGCCCAGAAACGCTTCCTCGAATGTCTTGCGATCGCCGTCGCCGCCAATCTGTAGCCGCTTCAGCTCATCACGCAGGAAGTCAAAGCCAAGTTCCTTCGACGTGCCATATGTGATGTCACGCGCGTAGGCCGCTCTACGCTCAGCGTCCGACTGCCCCGTCTGGATGCAGCCCACCGAAAGACCCAGCCGCTGATACACAGGCGCCATCCATTCAGCGTCTCGCCTGGCCAGGTAGTCGTTCACCGTGACCACGTGCACGCCCTTGCCGTTCAGGCCGTTCAGAAAGGCCGGCAAGGTGGCGACCAGCGTCTTGCCCTCACCCGTCTCGATCTCCGCGATCGAACGGTTGTGGATCGCCATCCCCCCCACCATCTGCACGTCGAAATGGCGCTGGCCGATCTGCCGCTTGGCCGCCTCACGCACCAGGGCAAACGCCTCGACAAGCAGCCCCGAAAGCGAATCCCCCGCCCGCGCCCGCTGCCGCAGCTTGTAGGCTCGCTCCGCCACCTCGGCGTCCGTGGACTCAACCAGCTCAGGCTCAAGCGCGTTGATCCGCTCCACAAACAACGCGTATCGACCCAGCCGCCCCGCGTGCGTGGGCCCCGCAAGCTGCTGCACTCGATTCAACCAGCCAGGACCCAGTCGACTGCTCATGGCCGCCCTCGCCGCTCGAAGTTCGTCCCCGAGGCCGATCGCCGCGTAAACCACGCCGCCGCAACGTCCGCGGCTTGCTCTCACTCTCCCATAGGACACCCGACAGGCCGATTATCCCGAAGCCAGACCACTCGCCGCAAACCCCCCAGGCCAAGCAATCCGCCCCAACTACGGACGATCACCGTCGTCTCGCGGACTGCTCGAAGACAGGCCCCGATGCGGGCGCCCTTCATGCGGGCAAACCTGCACCAGCGCCTTGCCGGAAAACGCCATGTAATCAAGAGGAGGAATCGGAACAGGCTTTCTTGTGGCCGCCCACTCTTCCAAAACTACCCACTTTTCGCTAGCGAGAGGCTCCGTCCCTTTTTCGGACCCAGGCGCCGAGCGCCACCAGACCAGGATGCCGAGGTCTGTCTGAAGAAAGAGCCCTCTGCGGTCAAAATCACTGACAATGATCGATTCGATTGCCAGCTTACTCGTCGATTTGCGAGCCGCGGCCAGGAATCCCGCGGTTTTGGCGGCCGCGACGATCCGCCGATCGGGCTCGAGCACGCCCGTGCTCAGCGTCTTCCAGACCACCCCGGTGCGAGCGTCCGCCGGCGGCTTGAGCCCGGTCCCGATGATGCGGATGAGCGGGTCCAAAGGCTCGGGATCGACGTCCTCCGGTTGGAGCACGTTTCCCGCCGCATCCACGAGCCGCTGTTCGCCCCGATCAAGCTGAACGTAGGCCACCGGCTGCCGATAGCGAAGCGCGACCTTGATGCGATCCTGGTCAAAGACAACGCGGCTGGCTTCGAGAACCCAGGGTGCTTCGCGAAAGGCCGCGAGAAGCTGGTCGGGAGTCGTCGTCAAGCGAGAAATCGCCCTGGGAAGGCCAGCGGCCTTGCGCACCTGCTCCAGAAACGCCGCCTTACCCCCCTTGAACCAGCGCGGCGGCGGCTCCTCAAGTTCAATTGAGGAGAACGCAACCTGATAATCGGGCTGTTGTTGCAGCCAACCGCTCGCCTGCGAGACCACACGGTAGCCAACGACGGCCAGAACACCCAGAATCGCACCCCCGAGCGCGAGCGAAATCAGCGAACGCGTACCCGAACCGCGCGGACTCAGGTGGTCGAGGTCGGCACGGACCCCGTCCCGAGATCCAACCCGGGGACGATCGCGGTGGTCCACGCCCGGACCTCCTCCCTCGGCGACCGTTCGGATCTCCGCCACGTCGGATCTCGCCCCTGGCTCGCCAGCAACCCGCGCCACGGGCAAATGCCCCAGGCCGGTGTCACCAGATCTGAATCTGCGTCTCGAGCTCGTACCCAAACTGCTGCCAGACACGCTCCCGGATCTTGTCGATCAACAGCAGCACCTCGGTAGCCTGTGCACCCTCATGGGCCACAATGAAGTTCGGGTTCCGGTCCGAGACCTCCACGTTCCCCTCACGCACACCCTTGAGCCCCGCCTGGTCGATCAGCACCGCGGCGGAAATGTCGGTCGAGGGGTTCTTGAAGATACAGCCAGAGAGCTGATGTCCGTAAGGCTGATTTTCCTTCTTCACGATCCAGATACGCCGCATGCGCTTGACAAGCGATTCCGGATCCTCCGGCCTGAGCTCGAATTCGGCGGACAGAATCACGGGCTCGTCAAGATTGGAGTCGCGGTCGGCGAAGCTGAGAACATCCCGCTCACGGACCTGGATCTCATTGGCCCGATCGAGCACGGTCGCCCTGCGCACGAAGGAACCAATCGCTCCCGCCCGCCCGCCCGCGTTGCCCTTGAGAGCGCCTCCCACCGTGCCAGGGATGCCGGT
>DAIDHX010000227.1 GCA_027451885.1 Planctomycetales bacterium | reverse complement strand
CTTTAAAGTCGCACATCCATGGCCTATATCGCAAACACGCCGGACGACGAGCGAATCATGCTCGAGCGGATCGGGCTCGGCTCGCTTGAGGACCTGTTCGCCTCGATCCCGGACTCGATCCGGCTCAAGCGCCCGCTGGCTGTGCCGCCTGCCTTGACGGAGCTCGAGCTCGATCGCGAGATCGGCAAGAGGCTTGACCAGAATCAGGGATCGGACAGGCGCGTCTGCTTCCTGGGCGCGGGGAGCTACGACCACTTCATCCCCGCGGTGGTGGATCAGCTCTCGGGCCGAGGCGAGTTCTACACGGCTTACACACCATACCAGCCCGAGGCCAGTCAGGGCACGCTTCAGGCCACGTTTGAATTCCAGACGTTGCTTTGCCAGCTCACCGGCATGGAAGTGGCGAACTCCAGCCTTTACGACGGCGCATCGGCCACGGCCGAGGCGATGCTGATGGCGATCGCGGTGACCGGGCGGCATGGGAAGATCGTTGTCGCCGGCACGCTCCATCCGGAGTATCGCCAGGTTCTGCACACCTTTCTGGCGGAGCTCGAGCCAACGCTTGTCGAGGTGCCGATGACCGCGGGGGTGGTCGATCCCGCCGCTCTGGCCGCGGAGGTCGACGGCGAGACCGCGGCCGTGATCTTTCAGCAGCCGAACTTCCTGGGGCGGCTCGAGGATGCGAAGGCCCTCGCCGCCGCCGCACACGCGCGGGGCGCGCTTGCCGTGGCCGTGGTTGATCCGATCAGCCTCGGGCTTCTCAACCGTCCTGGAAGCTATGGCGCGGATATTGTCGTGGGGGAGGGCCAGGCGCTCGGCAACCCGCTTTCGTTCGGCGGCCCTTATCTTGGCCTCATGGCTTGCCGGGCCGAGTTTGTGCGCAAGATGCCTGGCCGGATCGTGGGCGAAACGGTCGACAAGAACGGCAAGCGCGCCTGGGTGCTCGCGCTTCAAACGCGTGAGCAGCATATCCGCCGCGAAAAGGCCACGTCCAACATCTGCACCAATCAGGGGCTGTATGCCCTTCGGGCCAGCATCTATCTCGCCGTGATGGGCCCGCGCGGGCTGCGTGCGGCGGCTGAGCTTTCCGCCCGCAAGGCGCACTACGCCGCGACCCGGCTGGCCGCTGTGCCAGGCATCGAGCTCGCGTTCCCCGGGCCGTTCTTCAAGGAATTCGCCATCCGCACCGCGGCTGATCCCAGGCTCGTGCTGGAATCGGTCGGCCGCCAGGGCTTCCACGGCGGAATTGCCCTCGAGCGACTCGATCCCGCACTCGGCGGCTGTATTCTCATCGCCGTCACGGAAAAGCGCACCCGGAGCGAAATCGACGGCCTGGCGCACGCTTATGAGCGCGCGCTCGAGGAGCTCCAGGCCGCACCCGCCCGCCCTCGCTCCGCGGCACGCGCGTCTGCAATTGTCTAATCTCCACGAACCTGGCCCATCGTTTCAATAAAACCATGTACAAGCTTCAGCAGCCTCCCTTGCTCTTCGAGTCCAGCCGACCTGGCCGGTCGACCGCCGTTTTGCCCGGCCCGGACGTTCCCGATGCCCCGCTCGACGATTTGATTCCTCCCGAGCACCGGGCAGCCGAGCCCCCTCCGATCCCAGAGCTGGGTGAGCTCGACGTGGTGCGGCATTATGTCAATTTGTCGACGCTCAACATGTCGATCGACTCGAACTTCTATCCGCTCGGGTCGTGCACCATGAAGTACAACCCCAAGCGGAACGAGCGGCTGGCGGCCACGTCTGGCTTCGGCGCTCAGCATCCGTACCAGGACGAGAGCACGCTCCAGGGGATTCTGTCGATCCTTTATGAGCTGCAATCGATTCTGGCCGAGATCGCGGGGCTCGACGCCGTGAGCCTGCAGCCCGCGGCCGGGGCGCAAGGTGAGCTCACCGCGCTTCTGACTGCCGCGCGATACTTCCGTGAACGCGGCGAGAAGCGGCGGCAGGTGCTCATCCCCGATAGTGCCCACGGCACCAATCCCGCCTCGGCCCATCTGTCAGGCTTCGAGGCGGTGACCATCAAGAGCGATGCGCGCGGGCTCGTTGATCTGGCCGACTTCAAGGCCAAGCTCTCGAGTGATACCGCCGTCTTCATGATGACAAACCCCAATACGCTGGGGCTCTTCGACCCTCAGATTTCCGAAATCGCCGAGCTTTTGCACGGCCAGGGAGGCTTGCTTTACCTCGACGGCGCCAACATGAACGCGATCCTGGGGATCGTGCGCCCAGGCGACATGGGCGTGGATCTCATGCACTACAACCCGCACAAGACGTTCTCCGGCCCGCACGGCGGCGGTGGTCCAGGCGCGGGTCCGATCGCCGTTCGCAAAATGCTCGCGCCGTTTCTGCCCGCGCCGCTCGTCGCCCGCCGCGACGACGGCCGCTTCGCGCTCGATTACGACCGCCCGCACTCGATTGGACGCGTACGCTCGTTCTTTGGCAACACGGGCGTGCTCTTCCGCGCGTATTGCTACATCCGCACGCAAGGGCCGGACGGACTCAAGCGCATCGCACAGCACGCGGTGCTCAACGCCAACTATCTCAAGGCCCTGGTCGAGGACGTTTTCCCCGTGCCTCACGAGGGGCGCTGCATGCACGAGTTCGTGGCCTCCGCGCGGAACATGGCAAAAGACCGCGGCGTGCGGGCCATGGACGTCGCCAAGCGGCTCATCGATTACAACGTGCACGCGCCCACGGTCTATTTCCCGCTCATCGTTCCTGAAGCACTCATGATCGAGCCGACCGAATCCGAGAGTCGCGAGACTCTGGAATCGTTCGCCGGGACGCTGCGTACCATCGCCGCGGAGGACCCCGAGGTGCTTCACGCCGCGCCCCACACCACGCCGATCACTCGGCCCGATGAAGTCCGCGCCGCGAAGCAGCCCGTTCTCACCTGGCGCAAGGCGTAACCAGGTCGGTCCGGCCCGCGTTGGATGGTCTGTTCGGTTGCCGCAATCAAGCTAAAGACTCGCCGCCACGCGATTCCGGCCCGGGATCAGGGGGCGAGAGAATTCGTATCGTGCAGGCGCGTGAGCTGAGTGACGATCTCGGGATGGCTCTTTGCCTGGTTCCTTGCCTCGGACGGATCGTCCCGCAGGTTGACAAGATAATCCCCCGCGATGAGCTCTCCGGGCGCGCGCAGGGTGGTGTCGCGTGCGTCGTGGAGCAGCTTCCAGTCACCCTGGCGCACGGCCCAGCCCCTGCCGATGGCCCAATGAAGGGCATCGTGAGGGGAACGTGCCTGCTCTGATCGGATCACGGAGGCAAGGCTTGCGCCATCGAGGCGAACCCTGGGCAAGGGAACACCGGTGAATTCGGCAATGGTCGGCAGCCAGTCGCAGCCGTGTCCAACCTGATCGCGGACCTGGTTTTCAGGTAAATGGCCTGGCCAGCTTACGATCGCTGGCACGCGGATGCCGCCTTCGAACAAGCTGAATTTGGCCCCTCGGAGAATCCCCGCGCTGCCACCGCCGAAATGGGCGCGTTCCTCGGTGGAATGTCCGTGATCGGATTGCACGATCACGAGCGTCTTTTGCCGCAGTCCGAGCGCGTCAACGGTCTCCATCAGGCGTCCAATGCGCTCGTCCATGGTTGAGAGAAACGCCGCGTAAAGGTTGCGTGGATACTTGAGACTCCTGTAGTGATCGAGCCACTTCGGGTCGCCCTGGTAGGGATAATGCGGCTCGTTGATGGCGAAATAGAGGAAAAATGGCCTGTCCTTGTTGAGGCGCAAAAACGCCGAGGCTTCCTCGACCATGAGGTCGCCCATGAATCGCCCCGGTGACTGGACTTCGCGTCCGTTTCGATGAAGGTCGTGCCGGTTTGGCCCCTCCCAGTAGAAGAAGTGGGAGTAGTTGTCGATGCACCCGCCCATGTGGCCGAAGGAAAAGTCGAAGCCCTGTCCGAGCGGCATGGTTTGCTGCGAGTATCCGAGGTGCCATTTGCCGACGTGTGCGGTGATGAATCCGGCGGCCTTGAGCATCTCGGCGATGGTGATTTCGCGGCTGGGCATGCCGGGCTTGCCTTCGAGCGAGGGGGCGTTGCCGGGCATTCCTGCGCGAAACGGATGACGGCCGGTGAGCAAACCCGCGCGTGATGGCGAACACACGGGAGCGGCGGCATAGAACTGGGTGAATCGTACGCCGCGGCGTGCGAGCGCGTCGAGGGCGGGAGTCTCCAGGTCGCGTGCGCCCGCGGCGTGGAGATCGGCCGAGCCCTGGTCATCGGTAAGGATCACGATCACGTTGGGACGCTCCCTGGAATCGGGCTGCGCGTGGACCCAGGGCGCAGGGGCTGAGATCCCGATCAGAAGTGCAAACGCCCGTCGCGCACTCGCTCGCTTCCACGACATCGCGGTCTCCCTGATTGTTTTTTCGCGAACCCGTTGCGATTCGTGAGTATACTGATTGGAAACCGGGGCCAGGAACGAGGCCGTGACTCTGCGCCGAGCCGCGGCGGGCCCAAAGGTTTCCCATCCGCTCCTCGGCATCTCCGCCCGCGCGAGGCTCGAACGTGCCGGAATTCCTGATCAGCATCGCGATCTTCGTCCTGTTCGCTGTGTTCTGGCTGACTCCGCTCGTGCTCAGCGTCCTTGCGCTACGCGGCATGAGGCAGGTCGGCGCGCTCCAGACGCGGATCGCGGAGCTCGAGCGCGTGGCTGCCGCGGCTTTACCCACGGCAGGCGAAGCGCGCGCTCAATCGCCCCGCGCCGCGCCAGATGTTCAGCCGCCCGTCGCCACAAGCGCGCCCGCCCGCGTGGTCGAGCGCGCCGGCGTGCTGGGGCGTAAGCTCTCAAGCTTCGACTGGGAGTGGATCATCGGGCGCAAGGCGCTGGGCTGGATCGCCGTCCTGCTTGTGCTCTTCGCGGCTGGATTCTTCGTGCGCTACGCCATCGAAAACCAGTGGGTTGGTCCCCTCGGACGCGTCTCCCTGACAGCATTCCTGGGAATCGCGTGTGTGATCGGGGGTGGCCGGGCCAGCCGGAAAGGGCGTGCGATCGCGTTCTCAATGCTCACCGCGGCCGGCACGATTCTCCTTTACCTGTCGATCTATGGCGCATTTGCGTATTACCACCTCCTGCCGCGCCCGGCCGCGTCCGTCATGCTCGTTCTGATCGTGGCCGAGTCCGCCTGCGCGGCGGTGCTTGCCGACTCGGTTGCGCTCGGGCTCTGCACAATCCTGGGCGGCCTGATCACACCGATGCTCCTGCACTCGCAAGTCGATCCCTATATGTCCTTTTTTCTTTACCTGTTTGCCCTCAACCTGGGCTCCGCGCTCATGATCACGCTCCGCCCCTGGCAGGGCCCTGGAAGCGTGGCGCTCGTGGGAGCCCAGATCCTGTTCTGGGCCTGGTACGGCGAGCAATTTCACCCTGAAAAACGGGCCTGGGCCCTGGGGTTTCAGGCAGGCATAACCGCGCTTTATCTGGGGCAGGCGCTTTTGCTCGCGCTTTTGCGGCGGCGGGTCGGCTGGGAGGATCTTGCGCGTTATTTGCTGACGGGGGGCGCAGGCGCGATTGCGCTTTACGTATTACTCCGGCCAGATCTGGAGCCGTGGCTTGGCAGCCTGGCGATTGGGCTCGCGATCCTCCACGTCGGAGTGGCGCAGTGGCTCTTTCAGGTTCGGCCGGCCGAGCGCGGGCTGTTGTTGACCGCGCTCGCGCTGGCGACGGGCCTGCTGGCCTCGGTTTTTGCGATTCAGGCGCAGACCTCCTGGATCGCACTTGGCTGGGCGGGCGAGTCAGCGCTGCTCTGGTGGTTCGGAGTACGGGTGCGCATGCCCGTTCTTCGCGGTCTCGCGGCGGGTTTGATGGGGCTAGCGGTAGGGCGTTTGATTTTCGTCGATCTGCCGAGCGGACCGCGTTCGCCATACTGGCCGATTTTCAACGATCATGCCCTGCCCGCGCTGGGAATCGCGGCGTGCGGATTGGCTGCACTCGCGGCCACCAGGCGCGGAGTCGCCGGCCTTGGCAAGCTGGAACGGGGCGCCGCGGCCGCCGCGGAGGTCGCCGGCGTCGTGCTCCTCTGGGTGATCCTGACCCTCGATCTTTCTGGATCCTTTGATTCGCGGCGGGCGCCTGGATTGTTCCGGCCCGAGGAATGGGAACGCCTGCGGCAGATGTCGCTCTCCATCCTCTGGGCTGTTTACGCAACGGCCGTGCTCGGCGTGGGATTCCTTGTGCACAAGCCGCGCCTGCGGTGGACAGCGCTTGGGATCCTGGGCCTGCTTGTCCTCAAGGTGTTCATCGTGGATATGAATGGTCTGAACGAGATGTATCGCATCGCCGCGTTTCTGGTCGCGGCGATCATGATGGGCCTGGCCGCCGCGGCCTACCAGCGGCTGCGCCCAGACACGGTTGACGCGCGCGTACCGGAGGGGATCCATGATGTGTCGAATTGATCGCGCTCCGCGCCTGCTCCGGCCAGGCAGCGCGTTTGTTTTGGCGCTGGGCATGGCCTGGGCCTGCACGGCCAAGCCAGGCGCCGCGGAAACGCAGCCGCCGGTCCGGGACGTTGCCGCCTGGAGCGCGAAGTGGCATTTCATCTTCGAAATCCCTCCGCAGCCGCGGCCGAGCGCATCCCCCTGGTTCGACCTGGCCCTGACTCCCGCCGTCTACGACGTCTCGCAACCGAACCTCGCAGACCTGCGCCTGCTCGATCCTGACGGCAACGAGGTTCCGTATGACCTGCGGGTGCTCCGCGGCCAGAGCCTGAGCCAGTCCATCCCCGCGCGGGAATTCAATCGCGCGGTCGGCCCGAACGACTCAGCCGAACTCTCGCTCGATCTGGGCGATGCGACCTTCGAGCACAACGAGATCCGCGTGGAATTGCCCGGGAATCAGTACCGGCGGCAGGCGCGGTTGGAAGGAAGCACGGACGGTTCGAGCTGGAGATTACTCGCTGAGAAATCGCTGATTCACTTTGAGCGTGGATCCGATCGCATCGACGATCGTAGCCTGGCCTACCCGCCCAGCCGGTTTCGTTATCTTCGCCTGCGTGTCGAGCGCGACCCTCTTGTGGATCAATCTGCTCTCGTGTTGAAGGGTGTTCAGGTTCTGCGCACGGTCGAAGCTCCTGGAGAGCTGCTCACGCTCGATGCCACGCTCATTGGCAAGCGCGAGCCTGTGCGGGCGCAGGGTGATGCGGGCTCTGCCTGGGTGATCGACCTGGGCGGCGCCCGTGTGCCGTGCGCACGCATCGAGTGCGACTTTGCCGAATCCGCGCTTTCGCGCTACTATCAAATCGAGTCGGTTGAGACACTGGATGAAAATGAGCCATACCGTTTTGTGGCGAGTGGCACCTGGCGCAGGGCATCTGGCGAGGAATCCAAACCGCTCGTCGCCGACTTCAACGAAACGCGCGCCCGCCGCCTGCGCTTGACCATCACCGATGCGAGCAACCCGCCGCTCGAATTGCGTGCGGTGCGTTTTCGCGCCCCCGCACGGGTTGTGATCCTGCCGCGAACGGACTCCACGGCCGGGATGCTCAGGCTTTACAGCGGCAACCCCCATGCGCTTGCGCCCCGCTACGATTTTGCCGGCAATTTGCCCGCCAGGCTCGATCCCGCTCCCGAGCGCAGACCGATCGCCGGCCAGCACGACAACCCCTCGTATGTGCCCGATCCGGTTCCGCTGACCGAGCGCTTGCCCTGGCTGATCTACGCCGTGCTGGGCACGGGGGCGGTGGTGCTGGGGCTGATGGTGATCGATCTCGCGCGGCAGGTCATCGCGCGGCAGGACGCAGACGCCAACAAGCCGAAAGCGGCCGTCTGAGCCACGATGCTCGAGCACCTTCCAGAAAAAAAATGCGAGGCTTCACGTTCGCTTAAGGTTCGCTTCCGCATAATCCCCCGTATGAGCCTGGCGGAGCCGTTTGCCGCTGGGAACCGTGGCACGAGACGGGGAGGATGAACGATGCGAGGATTTGGACTGAAGCGATTGCTCGCGGTTGGGGCGCTTGTGGCTGCGCCCGCGTTGGCGCAGGCCCAGGGTCCGGATCCACTGCCGGGAGCGGGCCCGGATGGTCCCGGGCGTGGTGGTCGCCCTGGCCAGTTTCCGGGCGGACCGGGCGGACCGATGGGTCCTGGGCCGCTCTTCGATGCGCTCGACACGAACCACGACGGCACGCTCTCGGCCGATGAAATCAAGAACGCGGCCACTGCGCTCAAGACGCTCGACACGAACCACGATGGCAAGATCGAGCACAACGAGATTCGGCCGGGGATGGGCGGCCGGGGGCGCGGCATGGCCGGGATGGGCCGCGGCGGCAGGCGTGGCATGGGCCCCGGCGCAGGGATGGGTCGCGGCCGCTTCGGTGGCCCCGGCGGATCGCCTGATGGCCCCGGCGGACCTCCTGATGGCCCCGGCGGACCGCCTCCACGTCACGCGGGGGGCCCGCCCGACCGGCCCGGCGGGATGATGCACAGGCCCCAGGTCGGCGAGGTCATTCCGCCATTCGTTCGACGCGACCTTCAGCTCGACGCTGCCCAGCAAAAGAAGATCCAGGCGCTCGAAACCGAGGTTCGTGCCAGACTTCGTGACATCCTCACGGGCGAGCAGCTTCGCGAGTTTGAGGCCTCCCTTGAGCGTGGACCTGGCGGTATGCATCCCGGCGGCCCTCCTGATGGCCCAGGACGCCCTGGCGGGCGCTTCCGAGGCGCGCCCGACGACGATCGGCCCCCAGTTCGTCCCGGCAGGCCGGACGAAGAGTGATCCAACCGCCTCACAGTTGCTCGTACTCCAACCACGCGGCCCAGGAGCGATCCGATGTTGAGATTCCTCACCCATTCGCGGATGGCTCGGCTTTTGATCGCACTGGGCGCGTCTTGTCTCGCGCAATACGCCCACGCGACCACGAGCGACGATGCCCCAGCGCAACGCCCCGATGCATCGGCAAAACCCGCCGATCTCAAGCAGATCGCCGGCCGCTGGTATGTGCATATGGGAGAAAAAACGACCTACTATTACAACGACGCCGGCCATTTTGTTGATCTGTTCTCGTACCACGCCCGCGACTCAAACAAGGACGGCGTCGCGAACGTGCGCATCCGCCACGATTCCCGGTTTCTGCTCGTCGACAGCCAGGGATATCCCAACCATCCAACCGCTGTGTTTCCCAACAGCAAGAATCCGAACCGGATCCGGGTGCAGGATTTCCATTTTCGCTTTCCGCTCGAGCCGGTCCGAAACACGGAGGTGACGCGCGTTCCCATGGGGCCGATCGGCATGGCCTTGAACGGCGTGGTCTTCTTCAACCCCTTCGAAGCCGGCGGCATGAACGCGATCGAGGGCTATTCGGAAGTGTGGCTCGACTCCTGCTGCGGCCATCCTCAGCAAACGGGTATTTATCACTACCACAAGTTCCCAAGCTGCCTGAAGACGCCGTTTCCTGATGAGGGGCGTGGGCACTCGCCGATCATCGGCTTCGCGTTCGATGGCTTCCCGGTCCACGGACCGTACGAATCGTCGGGCGCAATGGCCCGTGATTTGAAAGACGAGCACGCGCTCGATGTTTGCAACGGCCACGCGGACCCCGCGCGGGGATATCACTATCACGTCACGCCAGGGCGGTTTCCCTACCTGATCGGCGGTTACGCGGGCGTGCCCGAGCCCTCGAACAATCGCATGATCACGCGAATGCCCGCGGGTGCAATCACCAACAACGCCGAGGGCGAAAGTCGCATGGGACAGGCGATTCGCGCGGTGACGCCAGGCTCCGTGGAGCGCGGGCGTACGCACGCGATCCGGATCACGCTCGATCCGCGTTCCGCGCCCCGGGGAACGCCCGCCTGGGTGCAGATTGGACCCTTCGAGGCCAGGAAGATCGAGCGCAAGGGGGATGTGGTTCTGGCGGAGATCGCGGTTTCGCGCGACGCTGCGCTCGGAGTTATGCTTGATGCACACCTGGAATTCGACGGCGCCCAGCCGAACCGAGCGGCCGTGATCAAGCGGAACGGCGTGCTGCGCGTGGTTGACTCGGGAGCGACGGTCTTGCGGCAAAGCGCGGGAGCGAAAGAAGATCGGAATGGGGGGCGGTGATCGATCATGCGAGCACGAACCAGGCCAGGTCACAGGGAGGCCGACGGCGATGCGGGTCCTTGTGGTTGAGGATGAGCCAGACCTGGCGCGGGCGCTTGTGCAGGCGCTCCGCGAGGAGGGTTATGCCGCGGATCTGGCGCAGGATGGCGTGGAAGGGATCGACAAGGCGACGGCGAGCGACTACGACGCCATCGTGCTCGATTTGATGCTGCCCCGGCTGGGCGGGCTGGAGCTGCTCCGGCGATTGCGGTTGAGCCGCAAAACACCCGTGCTGATCTTGACGGCCCGCGACGGCGTGAGCGACCGTGTTCTCGGGCTCGACGCCGGGGCGGACGATTATCTGGTCAAGCCGTTTGCACTCACTGAGCTCCTCGCCCGCCTGCGCGCGCTCATTCGGCGCTCCTTGGGGCATGCCGACGCGGTGATCCAGCTTGGCGAGATCGCGATCGATACCGCCACCAGGACCGTGACACGCGAGGGTGTTTCGATTCCGCTGACAGCGCGGGAATACGCGCTCCTTGAACTGCTGGCCCATTACCGTGGTAAGCTCATTTCGCGCACGGTGATCTACGACCGGCTTTTCGGCGACGACGATGATACGCTTTCGAACGTTGTGGATGTGCACGTATCGCACCTGCGCAAGAAGCTGGGCAAGGATCTGATCGTCACCAGGCGCGGGCAGGGCTACATCATCGATGCGTAGGTCGCTCCGTCTGCGGCTCCAGCTCTGGCATGCGCTCATCCTGCTGGCGGTCATCGCCGGTTTTGGCTCACTGCTTTACGTTCAATCGCGGCGAGCGAAGCTGGATGAGATCGACGCCGAGCTGCTGGCGAGCGCGCGTGTGCTTGAGGGTGTTCTGCGCGCCTTTCCGGGACCAGGGCGTGGGCTGGGTCCGCGTGGCGATCGGGACGGTCGCAGACCACCGCCGCCGTTCCGCGGGCGCGGGGATGGGCCGGTTCAAGGCGACGAGCGTCCGCCGCCACCGCCGTTTGGTCCTCCACCCAGGCGCCCCCCCGGCGGGATGGGGCTCGCCGGCCTGCGGCTGCCGTCGTCCATCCTGGCGCGATACGCGGAGCCGGGCCGAGAGCCCTACTTCGCCGTCTGGATGCCAGGCGGCGAGATCCTCCACGCCGAGCCCAACCCGCCCGATGCGCCCATCGATCCGAGCGTGGGACCGAATCAAGAATCCCACGTCCGCCAACGCGGTCCGCGCAGAGAGCTCACCCTCATGGGCCCTGGACGCACACGAATCCTGGTCGGCCGGCCGATCGGGCGCGAACTCGCGGAGCTCGATCGCCTTGGCATCCGGCTCATCCTGTCCGGACTGGGCGTGCTCTCTGTCGGTCTCGCAGGCGGTTGGTGGCTCTCCACCCGCGCAGTACGCCCCATCCGCGCCATGAGCGGCACCCTCGCCGGAATCACGGCCAGCAAGCTCTCAAACCGGCTCAACCTGCGCCAGGCCGATTCCGAGCTCGAGGACCTGGGAGCCATCGTCAATCAAATGCTCGAGCGGCTCGAACACGCCTTCGACCAGCAGGTGCGCTTCACGGCCGATGCCTCGCACGAGCTGCGCACGCCGCTGGCGGTGATTCTCACGCACACCGAGCTCGCGCTCGCCAGGCCGCGCAACGCCGCCGAATACCGCGAGGCTCTGAACACCTGCGCCCGAGCAGCCACGCGGATGAAGTCGCTCGTGGACGACCTGCTTCTGCTCGCCCGCGCTGATGCCGGCCGTCTCGAGCTCAAACGCGCAGCCGTCGATCTGGCTGTGATCGCGCGCGACAGCGTGCACTTGCTCGCCGCGCTCGCCACGCAAAAAGACGTGCGGTTGATCCTCACGGGCGAATCGGTCGAGGTCGACGGCGATCCCGACCGCCTGGCAAGGCTCGCCACCAATCTGATCGCAAACGCCATCCAGTACAACGCGCCTGGCGGCACGGTCACCGTCACAACAGGCGCGGCGGGCGGCCAGGCCGTGCTCGACGTGGCTGATACCGGCGTTGGGCTGACGACGGTCGAGATTCCCCTGCTTTTTGAACGCTTCTATCGTGTCGACGCGGCACGATCGCGCGACAGCGGCGGCAGCGGCCTCGGTCTCGCGATCTGCAAAAGCATCATCGAAGCGCACGGCGGCACGATCACGGTTGCAAGCGAGCTCGGCAAGGGCTCGACCTTCACCGCGCGGCTGCCCCGGCGGCCAAACCCAGGCGCGCGCTCCGCGGTTGGCTAGATTCTGCGCCGAACCTGCCACTATGATCGGTCCCGAACTCGGATCGATGGCAGGCACTGGCAAGGATTGATCCATGGCGCAAGAAGCATCGAGGCTGGGCGTAAAGGCGAGTCTGAGCGCCAGGGCAAGGTTGTTGGCACAGTCGCGCGCGTACCCATTCCTCATCGCCGCGGCCGCCATGCTGCTCGCGCTCCCCTCGCTGCGCAACGGGCTCATCATGGACGACTACTATCACAGGGCAGTCCTCGATCCACAGTCGCCTTACCGGGAGCTCCTGGGACCGCCGGCAGCGATGTTCCGCTTCTTTCACGGCACGCCCGAGCGGACGCAGAAGCTCGTTGATCTCGGTGTCTTTCCCTGGTGGACAGATCTTTATATCAAGGCGGAATTCCTGCAAGCGATTCCGACACTCACGCACCGGCTCGACTATCTGCTCTGGCCCAATTCCCCTGCGCTCATGCACGCGCAGAGCGTGCTCTGGTTGGGGATGCTCGTTGCAACCGTGGCTGTGGTTTACAGGCGATTGCTGGGTGCAACCGCCGTCGCCGCCGTCGCCGCCCTGCTCTACGCGGTCGACGACGCCCGGGGCGCGACCGTCGGCTTCATCGCCAACCGCAACGTGCTGATCGCGGCGAGCTTTGGCTTCTGGGCGTTTTATTACCATGATCGCTGGCGGCGCGAGGGGGAACGCCCGGCGGCGATCCTCTCATGGATCCTGGCCGCGCTTGCGCTTGTCTCAAAGGAAGAAGGTATTGGCATCTACGCATACCTGGGTGCGTACGCGCTCTTTCTCGAGCCCAGGGGGCCGCTTCGCGGACTGGTGAGCCTTGCGCCCGCGGCGGCCGTGCTTGTCGCGTGGCGCATGGCGCGCTCCGCACTCGGTTACGGCGTCTGGAACATGGGCCTATATATCGATCCCTTGACGAATCCCGGCCCGTTTCTGGCGGCTCTGCCCGAACGTGCGATCGTGCTCCTCTTTGGGCAGTGGGGGCCTGCGCCTGCCGAGCTGCAATCGGTGCTGGATCGGCCCCTCGCGATCGTCTTCGCCGGCGTGGCCCTTGCTTATCTGGGCCTGTTGGTGCTGGTGTTTGCCCCGCTCGTCAAGCGCGATCGCCAGGCCAGGTTCTGGCTGGCGGGGATGGTGCTTGCCGTCGTCCCCTCGTGCGCAACGCTACCCATGGATCGGCTGACCACGTTCGTCGCCTTCGGCGCATTCGGGCTGCTCGCGCGATTTTGCGCCTTCGTTTTTGACGCCAGGCAGTCGAGCGGGCTGGGTGCGGACTGGCGGATCCCGGCCCTTGTCACAGCGAGCCTGCTCATTCTGATGCACGCGATCGCCGCGCCCGCGCTCTTCCCCTTGCGGGCGGCATGGCCGCTCGCTCCCTCGTGGACCGAGCGCAGGCTCTACGGGCCGGACGAACTGCCTCGAGACATCGCCAGGCAAACACTTGTTATTGTGAATGCGCCCAGCCCCTGCCATGTGGGCTATCTGCCCTTCAAGCAAATGACGACGGGGGGGCCGGTTCCCAGGCGCGTGCGCGTGCTCGCGCCGGCGACATCGGGCGTCCTGATCCGGCGGGTCGACAATCGAACGCTCGAAATCGCCTGCGGCAAGGGATATCTCAAGCTCCCCCTCGACCGGGTGTTCCGCTCGGAACGCAGGCCGCTCGCCGCCGGCGAGGAGATCGCGCTCGTCGGCATGACGGCTCGGGTTCTCGAGCTCACCGGCGACAACCGCCCCGCGATCGTGCGCTTTCGCTTCGACCGGCCGCTCGAATCGCCGGACTTCGCCTGGTACTGCTTCAAGGAGAATCGCTTCGAACCCTTCTTGCTTCCGGCCGTGGGGCGCGAAGTTGCGATCGATTTCGACTTCCACGCTTTCCTGTCGCCGCCTTTTCCGGCCGAGCAACCCGCAAGGCACTGACTGCGCGCTCGGTTCTTGCGTATCCTGGGCGCAATCTTCATCAGGAGCTCCACGCCATGCGTATTCTCGCCTCCTTGCTGTTTCTGGCGGCCCCAGCCCTCGGCGGTGAACTCAAGGTCCGCCGCGATATTCCCTACGCCGAGCCCAAAAACGAACGCCAGTCGCTCGATGTGTACTACCCGAGCGAAGGTCAGAAGCATCCAATCGTCTTCTGGATTCACGGCGGCGGCTGGCAGGTTGGCAACAAGACCGAAGTCGCCGAGAAACCCGGGGCGTTCGTGGAGAAAGGATTCGTCTTCGCGTCGACGAATTATCGATTCGTCCCTCACGTGACGGTCAAGGAGATCGCGCAGGATGTCGCCAGGTCGATCCGCTGGATGCATGACCATGCCGCGGAGTTCGGCGGTGATCCGGATCGCTTCTTCATCATGGGCCACTCCGCCGGCGCCCAGCTCGCGGCGATCGTGTGCACCGATGACAGCTACCTGAAAGCCGAGGGGCTCTCATTTGCAATGATCAAGGGATGTGTTCCAGTGGATGGAGACACCTACGATTTGCCGATGCAGATCGCCACTGTGGAGCAGCGCCGCAAGGACGCATACAGGCGCAAGTTTGGGGACGAGGCGAGCCAGAAGGAGCTCTCCGCCGTACGGCACGTCGCAAGGGGTAAGGGAATTCCGCCGTTTCTGTTGCTCCATGTGGCGGATCATCCCGAGACAACAGCGCAGGCCCACGCATTGCTCGACTCACTCCAGAAGGCCGGCGTCAAGGCGAGCGCGTTTCCCGGGCATGGCAAAAACCACAACTCGCTCAATGACGATCTGGGCAAACCGGGCGACGAGCCCACGAAAGCCCTGTTTGGATTTGTCGAGACATGCCTTGCGGAACCGCGGCGCTGAGCCTCCGCGTGTCAGCGCGCGCGTGACTCGTGGTGGGCGTACTCCAACCCTGGCGCGTGGCAGACTGGGCTCGCGCGAGGGGGAACGGCAAAAGCGATCAGGACCTAGCGCCCGGAGACCGGACGCCGCTCCACCGGCACGTTCCCGCGTGACACCGCGGAGCCTGCTTCCTCAAGCGCGGCAAGGGCCTCGACGTCTCGGCTCCACTCCGGCAATCGCATCAGTTCGCGGGCCTTCTCGAGCGCTTGCGCGGCTTCGGCGGACTTGCCGCGCGCGGCTTGCACCAGCGCCAGATACGCCCAGTCGAGCGGTGAGACCTGCTCGTCGCCAGATGTGCCTGTCGACTCGGTGAGCACGGTCAGCGACTCGTCGTGGAGTCGAGCGCGATGGAGCGCCATGCCGAGCGTGGTTTTGAAGGAATGGTCGATCGGGACCAGGCGGTAGGCCGCCCGCGCGCGTTTGAGCGCAAGCGTGTACGCCTCGGGCGTGGCGCGGGGTTGCCGGGCCGTCGCGCGGGCGGCTCTCGCGAGCGCCTGCGGTTTTTCGGGCTCACTCTCCAGGAATCGGATGACAGGCTTCTTGAGCGTGGCGTCGATCGTGGGGTCGCGCATCACGGATTCAATGGCCTCCTCGCGAAACATGGGAACGCGGAGGAGCTGGCTGCCGATCTCCCGCGCACGCTCTTCGTACTCAAGCCGCTCCTCCTCCTCCGCGATTGCCAGCGCCGCGGCGCGGAGCGCTTCGCCGATGGTCGCGTCGGCTCGCAGCTCATTCCTCACCTGCTCGAGCGCGGGACGGGGCGAGCGGGCAAAACGCGAACGAACAAGCGCCAGTCCTTGCCGGTACTGTACAAGCTCCTCCGACGCGGGCGCTGCATCCCACAAGGTGACATGCGAGTCGGCGTCCGCTGTCGCAATTCTTCGCCCGTCCGGGCTAAACGCAACCTGGTTCGCAAAGGCCGAGCTCTGGCGCAGGGTCAGAACTTCCTGGAGGGTCGTCAGGTCCCACAGCTTGACCTCGCTAGCGCTCATGTGCGACGCGGTATTATGGTCGCCGCTGCAAGAAACCAATCGCTTGCCATCGGGCGAGAACGAGATCCCGCGCACCGTTGCGCTATGCCCCTTCAGGATCGCAATCAACGCACCCGTGGCGTGATTCCAGATGCGAATCGACCGGTCCTCACCCGCGGAGGCGATGCGAGACCCGTCAGGGCTGAAGGCCAGGGCCCAGAGCCGAGCCGCGTGCCCCTCGAGCACGTATCCGGGCGCACCTGAGTCGGCGTTCCAGAGCCGGACCGTGTTGTCGCCACAGGCCGCGGCGATCGTGCGGCCGCTCGGACTCCAGTCGACCGCTAGATACCCGCGCGGATCGCGCTGGAACGGTGCGGACTCAAGCGATCGAATCGCCGATGATCCGGCCGTGTCCCAGATCAAAAGCTCGCCGCGCTTCGGCCGTCCCTCGCGATTGAATCGCGCCCCGGCCGAGACAAGGCGATCGCCCCGAGGTGCGAAGGACAGGCTCACCACCGGGGTCGTGTGGCCGACCAGCACGCCGATGGTCTTCCGGGTGCTTGTGT
>DAIDHX010000226.1 GCA_027451885.1 Planctomycetales bacterium | reverse complement strand
GCTTCGCTTCGCGCGGGGCCGTTGGCTTCGCTTCGCGCAGGGCCGTTGGCTTCGCTTTGCGGACGGTCTTGGCTTCGCTTCGCGGGGGCTCGTTGGGTTCGTTTTGCTCGGGCGTGAATCGGGGAAGACGAGGTGTGTTCCCATCCACCGCCTGGGACGATTCGATCGTGGAGACGGTACAACTGATCAACTCAATAGAATCGGTGGATTCGTGAAGCGCGTTTTGATTGGAAAGGACAGACACAGGCGTGACAGGTGAGGTTGCGCGGGGTCGGCCTGAAAGCGTGTGGCCCCTGGCCTGGTTTGGGTCGGGTGCGTGACAGGGTGATGCGTCGGTTGGGGTCGAGGTTGTCTTACGAGGTGCCACGCGGTCGTGGATGAGACGGGCTACGAGTGGGTTGACACAGGAAGTGAGCGCGGGGGTGCTTGAACCGCCCGGGATTGCCTCAGTAATAACATAACGCGCAACGGGCGGGTTTGAAGAACGTTTCGCTTTCCTGTGAGCCATCGGCAAGGTGATGGCGAGAGGCGCGGGTCGTGGAGGCGCTCGCGCGGCAGGAGCTCGGTTGGCGTGCCGTAACCGTGCCTGGGGCACTCCATTCCGTCGCCTGTCCGGCACCCCTTGACGTCGCCTGTCCTGGCCGGAGCCTGTCCTGGCGGGAGCCTTTTCGGTTTGACCAGTGAGGTTCAACGGCATGGCTCCGCACCCGTCGGTTGACGCCCTGACGATCGATAGGATCATGCTCGACCTTGACGACTCCGGTCGATTCTCGCCGGACGGAGCCGCTGCACGGCACGTTTGAACGCGGGCACGGCCACACTGGGGCGCGGGATTGCGTCGTCCCGCGCGGACCTGGCACCCCGGGAACGCGGCTCAACCAGGACAGGTCTGCCTGCTCTCGGTTGAGCTGGCCCGCGCTGCAAAGTGTGGTTTCTTGCCTGCGCGATCACGTTCGGATAGCCTGGTGTGTCAACCCTGTCACACGGAGCTTTCGCCATGCGTTCGACCGCGCTCGCCGCCTTGCTTTTGTGTCTTTCAGCAAGCCGCGCCCTGGCTCAGGACACGGCCCGGGCGCCCGCCGCGACCATCATCAAGGCTGGGCGCATGATCGATGTGCGCAAGGGAGAAGTGCTCTCCGACCGCGCGATCCTGGTCGAAGGCGCGCGCGTGAAGGCCACCGGCCCGAGCGCAGAGATCCTCTCCTCCGCGCCCCAGGGCGCAACGATCATCGACCTGTCGAACGCCACCGTGCTGCCGGGTCTCATCGACTGCCACACCCACGTGCTGCTCCAGGGCGATATCACCGCGGCGGACTACGACGACCAGCTCCTCAAGGAATCCATCCCCTACCGCACGATCCGCGCCACGGTCGCCGCCAAAACCGCGCTCGAGAATGGCTTCACGGCGATCCGCGACCTTGAAACCGAGGGCGCAATGTTCGCCGATGTGGACGTCAAACGGGCCATCGCGCGGGGAATCATCCCCGGCCCGCGGATGTTCGTTTCCACCCGCGCGTTTTCTGCCACGGGCATGTATCCGCTGCTCGGCTATTCGTGGGAGCTCAAGATGCCCGAGGGGGTGCAGATCGTCGACGGACCCGATGCCATCCGCAAGGCGGTGCGCGAGCAAATCAAGTATGGCGCGGACTGGATCAAGTTTTACTGCGACCGCCGTTATTACATGGAGAACGGCAAGCTCCGCAGCAAGGTGAACTTCACCGAGGAAGAGATGGCCGCGCTCGTGGGCGAAGCGCACCGGCTCGATCACAAGGTCGCTGCGCACGCGATCGGCAAGGATGGCATCATGGCCGCGCTCAAGGCGGGGGCCGACACGATCGAGCACGGCGACGGACTCGACGAGGAATCGATCGACCTTCTCAACGCCAGGGGGGCGTTCTGGTGCCCCACGATTTACGTGGGAGCTTATGTGGCCGAGGGCCGGGCCGCCGCGGGCGCTCCCATCTGGAAGGAACTCGTCGAGGTCGAGAAGAAAGCCTTCGGCCTCGCCGTCAAGAAAGGGGCCAAAATCGCCTACGGCACCGACGTCGGCGGCTTCGCCTGGACCGAGAACCAGGCCAGGGAATTCGCCTACATGGTCGATTACGGCATGACTCCCATGCAGGCGATCCAGTCCGCCACGATCGTCGCCGCGGACCTGCTCGATCAGGAGAAGAATCTGGGGGCGATCGAACCCGGCATGTTCGCCGATATCGTGGCCGTGAACGGCGATCCGCTCAAGGATATCCGCGTGCTCGAGCACGTCCGCTTCGTCATGAAGAACGGCAAGGTCTTCAAGCACGAAGCCGGCAAATAGCCCAGGCCGCGTGCCTGCAAACCGGGCGCCGACGGGCGGTTCCGCGAACCCGTCTGGCCAATTTCCGTGCGCATGGCTAAAACCGGCTCGGGGCGAAAATCCGTCTCTCACACGGCCTCATTGCGGAAACCTGGGCAATTCAGGGAAGAATCGTGCACGGCTTTTGGCCTCGACCAGGGACTGGTCACACGGGGGACACGCGCGAACAGCGGGCGCGAGGGCTCAGGCAGTTCCGCGCGCTCGGGGGCGCGGTGATGCGGCTCCGCGCGCTCGGGGGCACGCTCGTCCTGATCCTGATGGTCGAGGCGGGATTCCTGCGCTTTGGCGACGATCGCGGCCGGCCGACGATCGCTGCGCTCTCCTGGCGGACGTCTGGGGCGTCTGTGGCGACCCGGCTTGAGGGGGCTCAGATCCTCTGCTTCGGCGACAGCCTGATGAAGCTGGGGATCGTGCCACGGATCCTCGAGTCCCGGCTGGGGCGATCGACTTACAATCTTTCGGTCGTTGGGGGACAGCCTCCGAC
>DAIDHX010000225.1 GCA_027451885.1 Planctomycetales bacterium | reverse complement strand
CTCCTTGCCGTCGTCGCCGCGGATCACCACCACGTTCGGATCTTGCTCGACGATCACGCCCACGAGCACGCGGCCGTCGTTCAGGGCGAGGACCGAGGTCGAGAATCCCTCGCGGATCTCCGCGCTCGGATTCACGATGTTGAGCAGGATGCCGTCGAGATCGTCGCGCTTGTATGCGGTGAGGTCGGGGCCCACGCGCCCACCCTTGCCGAACAGGGTATGACAGCGCAGGCAGGTTCGATCGAAGATTGCCTTGCCGGGCTTGGGCACCCCCTGGCCGGCGTCGAGCACCTTGTGCAGCCGATTGATCTTCGCTTGCAGCTCAGCCGGCGTGGATGGCCTTGCGACACCGAAGATCGCCTGGGTGCGCTCGGCCACGCCAGGTGTTTTGAGGAGCAACAAGCGATCGACCACCTCGCGCGGAACGGTCCGGCGATCGATGGCGCCGTGGTCGAGTGCGTCGAGCATCTTCTTCGCCCAGGCGCCCCGCGCGGCCAGCAGGCTGCGGACCGCGAGCTTGAGATCGTCGGAGAGGCTGGAATCGACCTCGATGAGCGCATCGGCGATCGCGGGGTCGTCGTAGCCCGCGAGCGCGGAGAACGCGGCCGTGCGCAGGCCTTCATCCGGGGATTCACGCGCGATTCGCAGCACAACCGCCTGGCACTGCGCGCTTGGTGCATCGGCGAGCACGCCCAGTAACTGGATCTGCCGCGCATGGTCCGCGGCGGGATCGGCCAGGATCTTCACGGTCTCGGCAACCGCCTGGGGCTTTCCTTGCCGCAGACCGAAGGCGAGCGACTGGCCGCTGTATTTCGCCACGGCGGCGGCAAGATCGACCGGCAGGCTGGCGATCGACCGGCCGGTGTAGGCCGCCTCGAGCCCAGCGGCGAGGCGCTTGCCGTCTTCAGGCGTGGGCGACAGCCTGAGCAGCTCGGAACAGCGGGCGAGATCCGTTCGCGTGCCCGTGGCGGCGAAGCGTCTCATGAGCCGCTCGGCGATCGTGCCGCGCACCAGCTTGAGATCCCAGATCGCCCGATCGCGAAAGAGCTCGACCACTTCGTCGGGCGCGTGCGTGGCCTGGGTCTCGAGCGCCCACCACAAAAGGAGTGGCTGATGGATGTCGGCGGCGTCCTCGTTGTGCTCGAGCAAGCGGCGGATGATGGGGATGGCCTCGCGCGGCGGCAGCCTCCGCGCCGAACAGGCAAGCTGCACTCGCGTGTGCACGTCGGGCTCGGTCTTCGCCAGGGCGGCGAGCCTCGTCGCCATCGCAGCCGAGATCCCCCGCGCGTCGCCAAGAAGCCGAACGGCCCAGGCACGCACGTACGGATCGCCATGCCCAAGCGCCTGGCCCGCGAACGCCTCGTCAAACGCCCCCACCGCATTCATGGCCCAGAGCCAGTCGAGCGCCCGCGGACCTGGTTCATGCTCGAAGCGCTCGCGAATCTTACCTGCCAGCGATCGATCCTTGCGGTCGCCCAGAAGCCGAATCACCGTCTGCCGCGTCCAGCGGTTGGAATCGCCCAGGCGGTCAAGCAG
>DAIDHX010000224.1 GCA_027451885.1 Planctomycetales bacterium | reverse complement strand
GCAAGCGCCTGCACCATTTCAAGCCGGAGACGCCGCTCCCGCTGTTTTCCCTGGCGTTCAGTCCGGACGGCCGCAGGCTCGCGGGAGGCAGCCGGGAAAAGGCCGTCGTCTGGGATGTTGCAACGGGTGAAGAAGTGTTTACTCCTATGATCGATGAAAGGCGCCCGAGTGACGGCGGATTCAATCCTCAGGTTGTCTGGAGCCCGGACGGCTCCATTCTGGCGACGACCAACTGGGACGGCAGTGTTGCGCTCTGGCAAGGATCTGCCGCCGCGGATACTCCGGCGGTGCGTTACGCAAACGCGTTGAATCGCCGGTTCGCCTGGCACCTGCGCCAGGCGGAGCGAGCAATTGGGAATATGCGGCTTGCCCCGGCGCGGTTCCATCGGGAACGTCTGGAGCAGCTCACGCCGCCGGATCCGACATCGTGGGCGCGGCTGGGCGCCATCGAGCTCCGGATGGGTGATCCGCGGAAGGCCGCGGCCGCGTTTGCACATTTTCTGGAATCCGGCGAAACCGACGACGGCGAGGCGTTCCTGAACGCGGGGCGCGCGTTTTTGCTCGCCAGCCAGGTCGCGGCCTACAAGACGCTCGCCGCCTGCTTTCAGGCTGAGCATCGCCCCGTGTCTGTCCATGGCACGTGGGCGACTCTGCGCTTGCTGACCCTCCTTCCCGATTCACCCAACCCACGGCGAGCGCTCGAACGCGCGCTCATCGAAAAGCCCAGTACACACCACATCGACGAACAGACGCTCTCGACCGCAATCGCTTACGCACGCTGCGGCGAATTCGCCAGGGCGCAGCAGCTTGCCCGGAAAATCCGCGAAACCAGCACGAGCCAGGCGCTCGTCGCCCGGCCCCTCGAGGCGATGATCGAAGCCCGCCTGGGGCACGTGGCAGCCGCACGGGTGCTTCTGAACACAGCACGCGAGCAAGCCGCCCAGCCCGAGTTTCATGCTCCGCCTGGTTCGGGCTTCGTACCTGGTGAATGGGCGGAAATGCAGGTTCTCCTCGACGAAGCCGCCGGGGTCATCGCCACCGCAAGCCCCGACCCGACCAGGGCATCGCCACCGAAATTGGATCTCCCCGCAACCGGAAAGCCGAGCTTGCGTTAGAATCCAGGTTGGGTCGCGTCGAGGTGGTTTTGGAATGAACCTTCTTGCCGCGACGGGCGTCGATAAGAGTGTGGACAGGACGCGCGAGGTGGTTTTGGGAGACGGTACAACGGCGGATCGTGTGAATGGCATCCTGGTGTTGAACAAACCCGGCGGGATGACCTCGCGAGCGGTCGTCGATCAGGTAGGGCGGCTGGTTCGCAAGGTTCGCGTGGGTCACGCGGGGACGCTGGACCCGCTTGCGACCGGTGTTCTGGTGGTATGTCTCGGTACGGCGACGCGACTTGTCGAGGTCATTCAGCGGCAGCCGAAGACGTATGTGACCAGTGTTCGCCTGGGTGCGCGGAGCGATACGCTTGACGCCGATGGTGCGATTGAGGTCGAGGCGGACCCCCGGGTTCCCACGACGGCCGAGATTGCGGCAGCGCTCCGGGATTTTGTGGGCCAGATCGAGCAAACGCCGCCGCGGTTCTCCGCGGTGAAGCTGGGCGGCAAGCGTGCCTATGAGCTGGCACGCGCGGGCAAAGCCGTGACGATCCAGCCGCGCACGGTGCGAATCGACGCCATCCGGCTCCGCGCCTACACCTGGCCGAGTCTCACCCTCGAGGTCAACTGCGGCGGAGGCACGTATATTCGCTCGCTCGCAAGCGACATCGCCGCGGCGGTTGGCACCTGGGGATTCGTGGCGACGCTGGAGCGAACCCGCATCGGCGACTTCACGCTTGAACAGGCGGCTGACCCGCGCACGCTTGTGCGCGGCGATCTGGAGCAGTTGCTTCTGGAGCCCGCGGCCGCCGTAAGCATGCTGCCACGCGTCGTTCTCGACGCGGCGATGCTTGCGGACATTCTGCAGGGGCGCAGCGTCTCAGCTCCCGCGGCTGTGCCGGCTAGCTCGCATGAGCCTGGTTTTTTCGCCCTTCTGGACCCCTCGGGGTCGCTTGCCGCCCTGGCCGAGCTCGACCCGGTTCGGAAGGTTCTTCAACCGCGGAAGGTGTTGCTTGAATCCGACCCTCAGAACCGACTCAAAAGGGAAGGTTGACCATGTTCCGGCCCTCTCAGTAGAATCCGGGCGTCGAGCCCGTTTTAGCTTCCATCCCCTCAGCACGCGAAACGAGGTCCACTCGACTTTGATTGATACCAGCCGCAACGAGCCCCTTGGACGACGCGAACAGGCCATTCTCGCCGGCGTCGTGCTTCCCCATCACGATTCTCAGGCGGACGATCCCCTCGAAGAGCTCCGCGGTCTGGTCAAGACGGCTGGGCTCAAGGTTGTGGGTTCGCTCTTGCAAAAGCGCAGGCAGATTGACGTGGCCACCTACCTGGGCGCAGGCAAGGTGACCGAACTCAAGGAGCTAGCGCAGGCGCACGAGGCCGACGTGGTTGTCTTCGACAACGACCTCGACCCTGCGCAAACGCGCAACCTTGAGCGAGAGCTGAATGTCAAGGTGATCGACCGCACTGAGGTCATTCTGGATATTTTCGCGACCCATGCCCGCACGCACGAGGCGCATTTGCAAGTCGAGCTTGCGCAGCTTGAGTATGCGATGCCGCGGCTCAAGCGGATGTGGACCCACCTGTCGCGTTACAAGGGCGGCATTGGGCTCCGCGGACCTGGCGAAAAGCAGCTTGAGGAAGACCGCCGGCTGGTCGGGCACAGGATCAGCGAGCTCAAAAGCAAGCTTGCAAAGATCCAGGCGCGGAAGGAGCGTGAAGTCGCCAGCCGTGCGCTTGTGCCCAAGGTCTCGCTCGTGGGCTACACGAACGCGGGCAAGAGCACGCTCATGAACGCGCTCACCGACGCCGACGTGCTGGTTGAGGACAAGCTCTTCGCCACGCTCGACACCCGCACCAGGCGCTGGAAGCTCAAGGGGGGCGGGCACGTGCTGCTTTCCGACACCGTCGGTTTCATCCGTGACCTGCCGCATTCGCTCGTGGCCTCGTTCAAGGCCACGCTTGAGGAGGCACGCCAGGCCGACCTGCTTCTGCACGTCGTCGACGCCTCGAGCCCAATCGCCGAGGAGCAGATCCGGGCCGTGAAGCAGGTACTCGCCGAACTTGAGCTCGACGACCATCCCACCTTGCTTGTGCTCAACAAGGCGGACCGCGCGCCTGACCAGTCGTATCTCGACGTCCTGCGGGCGCACCATGCGGATTCCGTCATTACGAGCGCAGCGAAGGGGATGGGGCTTGATCGGCTCGAGGCGGCAGTGCGTGACGCCCTCGCGGAGCGTTCTGTGGAAGCCGAGATCGAGGTCGACCTGGCGGACGGCCGCACCCAATCGTATCTGGCACGCCATGCCGAGATTCGCGACCGAATCTACACGGCTGACCGGGTGCGGATCGTCTGCCGTCTCCCGCGCCGATGCGCGGATTCGCTCCGAGATCATGGAATCGACGTGCAACTGGGCGTACCAGCGCTCCGGGCTTCGTGATCAAAATGCGCTCGAACGCCCGGACTAGCCCCCCGCACGCGCGGGGGGATTGACCGCATCAAATTGCACGGGGGGCTGCTCCACGAGCCCATTGTCATGCACAAGCACAGCATCAGGACCCGCGAATAACGTTCCTGAGTCCGCCACGTCCACGTTGAAGCAAGGCGCTGAGATCTGAGTACCCACCTGCCGCACGACGATGACACTCCCGAGCCGCCGGATCCGATCCCCTGGCTTGAGATTGCTCACCTTCGTCCAGCCTGTGTCCACCTTCCAGAAGGAAACGAGACGCGTCGCTCGGATTGAGGTCTCGCCCTCGAAATCCACTTGCCGCACAAACGACTCCGGATGCCGGGACGTGGCCAGCACAGGTTTGTACTCCAGCCGGCCGGTCGCCACGTCCTGCGCCAGGACCAGATCGCCAACCCGCACAGACTCGACTGTGCGCGCACCTGTGGACGTCTGCACGAGAGTTCCGCCAGCGAGCGAGGCGTTTGACACCGGGTCGTCCTTGCCTGGCGGCTGGATCACGATCTCGCTCGGTTTCTTCGAGTCTGCCTGGTCCATTGCATCAAGATAGCCCTGCACGATCGCCCACCAGGCTTTCCAGCGCGCGGGGGCGACGCCGTAATCCCTCCCCGTCACGGCTCGGAGCGTCGAGAGCGCACGATCGTCGACCTCCTTGATCTTGGAGTTGGTCGCCTCAATCGTCTGCACGTCGTTGGCGAATTTCTGCTGGAGCATCTGATTGGCGATCGCCAGGTTCTGGGCCACGATCATGCCCAGCTCGTAGTCGCGTTCCGCCGCGGCGGCGTAAGTTTGAAACGCGAGGTAATTGTTTGCGTTTGGCCTGCCTCCGCCAGGGCCGGACGAAGACCCCAGCGACACCGTTCCCGGGTTGTCGATCGCTGAGGCCATGATCATATTTTGGACGCTGAATGGGTTGAATGAAACGTTGCTGGCGAAGAATCGCGGCAAGGCGGCGGGGTTGACGAAGGGTTGCGTGTAGGTGAGCTCGAGGTTGTCCTTATCTTGCTTGATGATGATGCGCGTGGTTGAGCCGGGGCCGCTTGCCGGGCGAACCTCGTAATCGTAGGGCTTGCGCACCAGGGCGATGAGCCTGGGCACGAATTCGCGGGGGTCGCGGTCGATGAGTGCGTTGGTGGCTGCTGCGCGGACGGAGGCGCGGGGGCTGAAGACGGCGAGCGCAGCCAGGCATTGCGAGGCTGCTGCGCCTTCGATTTCGCTCAAGCGCTCGACCGCGGCGATCTGGGATTTCTCGCCCCCTTTCAGGAAGATCGACCAGATCAGCGGCACAGCCCGGGGATCGTCGATCTGTTCAAACGCCTGGATGGCCCTGCGCGCTTTGACGGGATTCCTGCCATCGATGTCGTCGCGAATCCGCGCGAGCTTGCGGGCGCTTTCGCGCTCGTATTTGTGCCGCTGCTCCGCGATCCGCCTGGCCGCCGCCGCGTCCTCCGCCTTCATCCAGCGATCATTTTGCCGCTTGTAGCCCAGCCGCTTCCAAACCACGTCGCGGGTCGAATCCAGGCTGAGCACGCGCAGGTAATGCGCAAGAGCCTGGGGCTTGAGCCCGTGCTCATCGCACCAGGAGGCAAGTTCGAGCTGCGAATCGGCCGTGGCCAGAGCCTGCGACCGGCGATTGGCGTATTGGGCCAAAAGAGCAGACCGCGCACGGTCGGCTGCCAGCCGCTTCACCGCGACTTCGGGCTCGACCCGCGACCCCTGATCGAGCACACGCCCGAGCAGCCCCCACGCGCGATCGTCGCCGGAATTGAGCGCAATGGCACGCTCAAGGTGCGCCCTGCGGCCCGCGCTGTCACCCTTCGCTTCGCACGCAAGCGCAAGCCGAAGCTCGGCCGTCACGCGTGCCTTCGCGCTGTCTCCCGACCCCTGAAAGCCGACCACCATCGACGCAGTCAGAATCACAGACCACATCGCTCGACCCCCGTGTTCCAGGTTCGTATCAAGCGGCGACTTGAATTGCTCTCTGAATTATGTCTGATTTCTCACCGCAGCGAAAGAATGCATGGATCTTCTTGGTGTATTGTGGGCTTTACGGCCGTAAGTGCCAGAAATGACGCTGAGTTGGGTAAGACATCTTAACAAAGGGCATGGCGCGGGGCAGAACGAGATGGCTTGCGTTGGGGAAACACGAATCTCCCATGCGGCTCGTTGATTCCTGGGTCCGAAGTGCCATAATACGCGGAAGTCGACAGGCCATGTGACCTGAGCGATTGTTCCGCTGACCTAACGGATGGAGGCGACATCATGATTCGCAGTTGGTCACGGCAGAGTATCACGGCGCTGGTGCTGGGGCTTGGTTTGGCAACTCTGGCGCTTGGGGGCGAGCAGACTGGGGCGCTCAAGCGTGGGACGCCGGATTTGAAGTCGGCCGGACCGCTTGGATTTGGTCCGGATGGCGTGCTTTTCGTGGGCGATACGCAAGGCGCTGCGTTATTTGCGATTGATACGGGGGAGCGTGGGCAGGCTGGGGACAAAAAGTCGCTTGAGATCAAGGACGTCGCCGGCAAGGCCGCTGCGCTCCTGGGCACATCGGCCCAGCAGATCCTGGTGAACGACGTGGCTGTGAGTCCGATCACGGGTGCGGCCTATCTGGCGATTTCGCGCGGTCGTGGCCCGGACGCGAAGCCGATGATTCTCAAGGCCACGGCCGACGGCAAGCTTGAGGAGTTCTCGCTTGAGAATGTGCCGTTCGCCAGGGCCGAGCTGCCGAATGTTCCGGGCGCGGACGTGAAGATCCGCGGCCAGAGCGTGCGCTCGGAAGCGATCACTGACATCGCTTTCGCGGATGGCCGCGTGTTCATTGCGGGGCTTTCGAACGAGGAGTTCTCCTCGCGGCTGATCGCGATTCCCTATCCCTTCAGCGACGCGGGATTCGACGGCGCTTCGATCGAGATTTACCATGGCGCGCATGGTCAGCTCGAGACCAAATCGCCGATCCGCACGTTCGTGGTGTATCAGCTCGACGGCAAGCCGCACATGCTGGCGGCATATACCTGCACGCCGCTGGTTTCGGTGCCCGTGGCCGACCTCAAGGCGGGTCTCCACGTCAAGGGTCGCACCATTGCCGAGCTCGGCAATCGCAATCGCCCGCTCGACATGGTCGTCTATCAGAAGGACGGTAAGGACTACCTGCTGCTTGCCAACAGCAGCCGAGGCGTAATGAAGATCGGGCTTCTTGGTGCGGGCGAGGTGCCTCCGATCAAGGCTCCCGTGAAAGGAACCAAGGGACTTGGCTACGACACGATCACCGCGCTTAAGGGCGTGGTACAAATGGATCAGCTTGACGGCAAGCGGGCCGTGATCCTGGCTCAGGATGACGCTTCGGGCGCACTCGATCTGCGCACGATCGACCTTCCCTGACGGGCTCTGGGCGCGAGGTTCGCCGTGATGATAATCCGCTGGCTCGCGGCTGGCTTTGTCTGGAGTGCGGCCTTCGGGCTTCCCGCCCTGGCCGCGGCCGATGACGCGCCGCGAGTTCGCTGGATCGGATCAGACGAGCATTCCTGCGTCGAGGTGATTGGCCTCGACGCCAGGGTGCTCGCAGCGCTGGCCGATCCCGCCGCGAGTGACAGGCTGAAGACCATGCTCTCCATCCACATTGTGGAAGCAGGCCGCGAGGCGCCCATCGCGGTGCTTGGTCGATACTCGGTGGTGGGTGATCGGCTCCGGCTCACACCGCGATTTCCTCTCGATCCCGCGCTCGCGTATCGGGCCGTTCTTGTTCCGCGCTCACTCGGAACATCAGCCGGTTCGGAGCACGAATCGGGAAGAACGGTGCCACCAGCTCCCGAGCGGATCACAGTCGACTGGGTGTCCAGGCGCACCGAGACGCAACCCCCCACGCGCGTTGTGGCGATGTATCCATCCTGCGACGCGGTTCCGGAGAATTTGCTCCGAGTCTACATCCAGTTTTCCGCCCCGATGAGCCGGGGCGAGGCCTATCGCCGGATCCACTTGCTGGATCAGGACGGGCGCGAGGTCGATGCGCCGTTTCTTGAGCTTCAGGAGGAATTATGGACTCCGGATCAGACGCGTTTCACGCTCCTGTTCGATCCTGGGCGAATCAAACGCGGCCTGGTTCCCAACCTGGAAATGGGCACGGCGATTCGCGCGGGCAAGTCGTACACGCTCAAGATTGACGCGGCCTGGATCGATGGCCGGGGCCGGCCGCTTGAGCGGGGTTTTACCCGGCGATTTCACGTGCTGGAGCCCGATCGCGCGAGCCCGGAACCCAAGCGCTGGGCGATCGACGCACCTCCCGCGGGTAGCAAGCAGGCGATTGTGGTTCGCTTCCCAGAACCGCTCGATCATGCGCTCCTGGAGCGAGTTCTGGTGGTCCAGGATGGGCAGGGCAAGCCGATTCCGGGCATAGCCGAGATCGCTGAGGGCGAGCGCATCTGGCGATTTGTGCCGAAACAAAAGTGGCTGCCGGGGCGTTATCGCCTCGCCATCGGCCTGGAGCTCGAGGATCTGGCGGGGAACAGCGTGGCTCGCCCGTTCGAGGTTGACGAGTTCGCGCCCATCACGGCTCGCACCACGCGTGCAACATTCGAGCGTGAATTCGAGATCCGCCCCCGCTAGTGTGCGGTGGCCTTGAGCGCGAGCACAGCCCAGGCCGTCGTGGAAACGCGCTGGGCGTGGCTGACGCCGCCGGTTGGACGTGTCGTTTCGTCCCAGCTCCCGTCGCTCCCCTGCCGCGCGATGAGATACGAACGCGCCCCCGCGACCAGCGGCCGAATTGCTTCGTCTCCCGGCAATCGCGAAAGCCCCAGCAAAACGAGCGCTGTGTCGAATGTCTCGGGCGGCGATTGCCTGCGCGGGCCCCAGCCGCCATCCTCCGAACGCCCCTCGCGAATGAGCGTGAGCGCAGCGCGTGTGCGATCGGTTGAGCGAGGCGCTGCGCCCGATTCGGCCATCAACGTCACCGCGGCGTCCACGATGGTGACGACAGGGTGATTCGCAAGGTAGTCGTTTGCCCTTGTGATCGCCTGCTGGAATCGGCCTGGATCCGCCGCGGTGAGCGTGTCTCGTGCGAGCAGCGTTGCCAGCGGCCGGCCGGGCGTGGCGGGCGAGCCGACGTCCTCCACCCCTTCAAGCGACCAGGAGCCGTCCGGGTCCTGGAGCGAAACGAGCGCCGTCGCGGCCTCCACGAGCGCTGACTTTCCTTCCACCGCCCTGGTCTCGACCGCCGTCGCAAGCGCGAACGAAAACGAGAGCCGTGCCAGCCGTTTATCGCTGAACGGACCCTTGGGCCCGTTCTCGTCCCAGCGGCTGGGATGAAGCAGAAAATCGAACGTCGACTTCACGCGATCCTGGACCTGGGGCGCGCGCGGACCGGAAGCGAGGATCGCGCGGGCGGCGTCACCGCTATCGTGGCACGAGTAACAGCGGTGCTCCCTCGGCCAGAGCTCGGACTGGCGACTGAGCCAATCCACCGCCCTGGCGAGGGGAGTCGATCGCTGTGACTCGCCGCTTGTCTGCCCCACGAGCAACCCGGCGACGAGCAAGGGTGCGAGCACGAGCAAGCTCCCGCCGTGTTTATTTCCGAGGGGGAAGTAACTTCACGATCGCGTCCTGCAACTGCTTCATCTTGATCGGCTTCACGAGCACGATGAGCTGGTCGTCGTTTGGCAGCTTTTCTTGAAGATGGCCTTGCTTGTGCCCGAGAAGCACAATCGCCTTGAGCTGCTCCTCGACCTCGTGGGCCTTCTCATGCATGTCGATGAAGGAGTCAACCGACTCATCGCCCAGGCCGTCGGTATCGAAGATCACGGCGTCGATATTGGCTTCACGGAAGCGCTCGGCCCCAGTCTCGGCGTCGGAGAGCACGAGCGGCCGATAGCCCATTGCGGTGAGCGTTTTCCGCAGCGCGTCCTGAATCTCCGCCTGTGACTCGATGCATAGAACGGTCTGAGACGGCACGACTTTATGGTCGATCTTCGCGGGGGTGGGGATGGGCTCCGGCTCTGCGCGCGGTAAGAAGACCAGCTCGGCGTTGAACTCGTCTACTTCCTTGGGGGCGATCGCGTTGCCTGTTGCCCGCGCGGCGTCGAAGCGCGCCTTGTAGCTTTCCAGGTCGACGAGCACTACTTCCATCGATTGGTAGCGTGCCTTGAGGTCGATCTGCATCATCTTTTCCACGATGCTGCAAAGTTCCTCATCGGGGGCATAGCGATGCTCGGCGATCGGTTTGATCGCGCCGAAGGACCGTTTGAGCATCTTACGCAACATGTCCTTGCTTTCGGCTTCCTCCATCGGCAAGGCGCCCGTCAGCATTTGATAAAACACACAGCCCAGGAAGTAGATGTCGGACCGCGGGTCCCCCTTGGGACTGCGGCAGGTACGCTCAAGCGCGGAGTAGTCGACCGTGCGCTGGCTCTTCACGCCGGGCCGTTCCTCGTCGGATTGCATTGTTGCCAGGCCGAAGTCGACCAGCTTGGCCTCGCCCGTGTTCGAGATCAGAATGTTCGTGCCCTTGATGTCACGGTGGGTGACGCCGTTCTGGAAGGAATAGGCCAACCCCCGGGCCATTCCGATCATGAGCGGCAGCGCCTGCTCGGGCGGAATGTGCACTCGCAAGCGCATGAAGTCGCGGAGATTCATCCCCTCGACGTACTCCATGATCATGAAGTGGCGGTTCTCCTGGCGGCCTTCATCGATCACCTGGACGATGTTCGGATGCCGCAGGCGGATGCCGGCCTCGGCCTCCTTGTGGAAGCGATCGACGGCATCGGGAATCTGGGCGAAACGCTGCCTGAGCACCTTGACGGCCAGCGGCTGCCGGGTGTGGATGTGCTCGCCGCGATAAACGCGGGCGAATGTACCTTCGGCCAGGTGGAAGAGCACCTTGGCGTCGCCGTAGAAAAAGCCATTGGGGTCGCCCTTGCGGAGCCGGTCGACCTGCCAGGAGGTAAGCATGCCTTTGCGAACCAGCGTGCGCAGGGTGGCTTCGGGAGAGCCATCCTCGGCGCCGGCACGCGCTTCACGGAGTTGCTCGCGGCTCACGAGCCCAAGCATCACGACCTGATCCACGATCGTGTCGGCATCGACTTCGGGCATGGCGGGGCGACCCTTACCTTTCCGGCGCGTTCCTTGCAAGACGAAAAAAAATACGGAATCAGACCGAATGTGTGTCGCTGTACTAGGAATTCTAGCAGGGACGTCCGCGTTGCGACTACGCATCGCCTTGTAAGATCCCCATCGAGCCGCTTTTCCGTCTGGCTCAGCCCCTCCTGCCATGGCGATCTCGCAAAAAAAAATGTATGTGCCACGCTGCTTGGCACAGCCAGAGCTTAGGTTTCTTGATGGGCGAGGCGCGGCCCGCGGTTGCGCCGCGATGACCATTTGCCTCGTCCGAGCCATGGACTGATCGCGGAATCATCACGTCGAGGTTAGGCCCCCGCGCCCGAGGTGCGGGGTCAGGCGCAGAGAGGAGCAGCATGAGGATGAGCCGAGCCAACAATCGAGAGAAGGCGGCGGAAACCAAAGACGCGGGACTTGATCCGAGCCGGGAATGGACCAATCGCCGCGCATCCGAGCAAGCCACCCGGGCGGCCTATGCCCGCCAGCAAAGCGGTCGGAGACGGTTCGTGGATCCCACCACAAGTGAACGGGAGTACTCTGCCGCTGAAATGGAATTCATGCTTGCAATGAACAACTACAAGCGCTCGAGCGGGCGGATGTTCCCGACCTGGAGCGAGGTGCTCGAGGTTCTGCGCGGCCTGGGCTATGAAAAAGTCGCGCCGGCGGCGAGCTCGGGCGGATCGCGGAGACGGGCCGCCACAACCGCGGCATCACGCTAATGCCCCGGGATGTCGCCGACCATGCTCGCGGGGGCGATTGACAATCCCACTCCAGGCGCCTATCGTCGGATCTGCTAGGATGATCGGTCAAATGTCGCCTTCTCGACAGGTTCGATCAAGCGATTGCTCGGCGGGCCCGACCGGCGACAGTTTCGGCGCAGGATCGGCGGAACGCCTGGAGTCTCATGAGCATTCGCACTCGCTTCGCCCCGAGCCCAACGGGGTATCTGCACATTGGTGGCGTTCGCACAGCGCTTTTTAACTGGCTGCTAGCCCGCGGCCAGGGAGGCCAGTTCATCCTACGAATCGACGACACCGATCGCGAACGCCACGTCGATCAGGCCGTCGAGAAAATTCTCGACGGCTTCCGCTGGATCGGGATCGACTGGGATGAGGGGCCCGAAGTCGGCGGCCCCTTTGGTCCTTATTACCAGTCCGAGCGCCAGGATCTCTACCGAAACGCCGCGCAAAAGCTCGTTGAGTCCGGGCGCGTCTACCGCGACTATTCGACCGACGCCGAACGTGCCGCCGAAAAGGCCGCCGCCGAAAAGGCCAAGCGGGCCTATCGCTTCCGCAAGCCTGCCTATTCCGACGCCGACCTCGCCCGCTTCGAGGCCGAGGCCCGTCCTTATGCGCTCCGGTTTCAGGTCCCCCTCGGCCGTACTCTGGTGCTGAACGACGCGATCAAGGGCCCAGTGAATTTCGACACCGACGAGATCGGCGATTTTGTCATCGTCCGCCCCGATGGTGCGCCGCTTTATAACTTCGCAAGCGCGGTCGATGACGTCGCCATGCGGATCACCCACGTCGTCCGCGCGGAAGAGCATCTCTCGAACACGTTCCCGCAGCTTCTCGTGCTCGAGGCGCTCGGTGCCGCGCCGCCGGTCTTCGCCCACATTCCTTACGTGGCCGAGCCCGGCTCGCGGGCGAAGATGTCCAAGCGCAAGCTCGAAGAATACGAAAAACAGGGCGTGCTGGTTTATCTGCACCAGTACATTGAGCGCGGATACCTGCCTGAAGCGCTCATGAATTATCTCTCCCGGCTGGGCTGGAGCTTCGACGCCGCCCAGGAAATCTTTACCCGCGCCGAGCTCATCGAAAAGTTCACGCTCGACCGTGTGAACAGCTCTCCCGCCAGCCACGACCAGGACAAGCTGTTCTGGATCGAAGGCGAGTGGATGAAGACGATCCCGCTCGAGCGCAAGGCCGCCGGCTGCATTCCCTACCTGCGGCAGGCCGGGCTCGTGGGCGATGCGCTCACGGCGGATCAGGATGCGCGGCTGGAGGCCGTGATCACAGCGCTTGGCGACCGGCTCAAGGTCTTTTCCGATATTCTCAAGCTCGGCCGGTTCTTCTTCAGCGAGCAGGTTGAATACGATCCCGACGCCGTCAAGAAACGGCTCCGCAAGGACGGGGTCGATGCCATGCTCGGCGATCTGGCCGGCTTGCTGCGCGACGCGGAATGCTTCGAGACCGCCCCGCTCGAACAGGCGGTGCACGCCTATGCCGAACGCGCGGGACGCAAAATGGGCGATGTTGTCAACGCCCTCCGCGTGGCCGTCACGGGGCAGGGCGTCGGCCCTGGGCTCTACGATTGCCTGGTGATCCTGGGGCGCGAGACGTGCCTGGCCCGGATCGAGAAGGCCCGGGCGCTGCTGGCTGCATCAAAAGCGTAATGACTTGCCGATTTGTTATTCTTTCTTCGTGAGGCCACTGCTCAATGCGCGTGTTTGTTTCCGGCTCGATCGCCTACGACTACATCATGGTCTTCCCCGGCAAGTTCCGGGACCACATTCTGCCTGAAAAGATCCACGTGCTGTCGGTGTCGTTCCTGGTGGACTCGCTCACCCGGCTCCGCGGCGGCACCGGGGGCAACATTGCTTACAACCTGGGGCTCCTGGGCGAAAAGCCGGTGCTGGTTGGCACGGTGGGCGAGGACTTCGCCGAATACCGCGGCTGGCTCGAGTCGCACGGGGTTGACTGCTCGGCCGTGCGCGTTGTCACGGGTGAACACACCGCCTCCTGCTTCATCAACACCGACCTGCAAGACAACCAGATTACCGCGTTTTACCCAGGCGCCATGCGGAAGGCGGGCGAGGTCTCGGTCCGCGAGGCCGGCGCGACGCATCATGACCTCGTGCTCATCGCGCCCAACGATCCCACGGCGATGGCCAATCACGTTGAAGAATGCATCGAGAGCCGAATCCCGTACCTCTATGATCCCTCGATGCAGCTTCCGAGACTCGACGCCGACACGCTTGCCAAGGGCTATCAATCCGCGCGGATTTTGGCCGGCAACGACTACGAATTCGGCATGATGGCCGAAAAGCTTGGCATGAGCGAGCCCGAGCTCCGCAAGTCGATCCCAGTCACGGTGATGACGCGGGGTGAGGCGGGTGCGCTCATCACCGTTGAGGGCGAGGAGATCGAGATTCCTCCGGCCAGGCCTGCCGTGGTGCGCGACCCCACGGGCGCGGGGGATGCGTTCCGGGCCGGCTTCATCGCGGGCATGAAACGCGGTCTCTCCTGGCCCGTCATTGGCCGTCTGGCAGCGCTCACCGCGGTTTACGCCGTTGAGAATCCTGGTCCGCAGCAACATCGCTATACCATCGATGAGTTCCGGGATCGGTACCATGCCAACTTCGGACCAGCACCCGAGCTCTGAGCCGTCATCGACTACTCCCCCCGCGCTGGGACGCCGGCGCGGGAGGATCGTCGAATTCCTCGACGACCATCGCTTGCTCGCGGTTGTTCTCATCGTCGTCGCCTTTCTCATCGCACCCGAAATTGCCGTTCGCGCCTTGAGCCCCCCAAAGGCTGTTGTTCGCATCGTCAACCAGGGCGAGACCTCCATGACCGGCCTGAGCGTGGAATACAACGGCTCGAAAATTGCCGCCGGCGATCTTTCCTCAGGTGCGACCGCCCGCATCCATCTCACCCCCGGGCCGCTCGGTCCGCTCCGAATCCAGTTCACCCAGCGCGGCAACCCCGTCCACTCGTTCGAGATCGCCGATTACGACCCCAGGTTTCTGCTCGAGGAAGGGATCGAGCAGGTTTACGAGATCAATGGCGAGCAGCTTGGCCGCTCTGTCGAGGAGATCAGCAAGTCGTCCTCGCCGCTCGTGCGCGCGCTCGACCAAATTCAGGCCTGGCTCGATTCGCAGACGGGGCGGAAGCGCTAGGATTCCGCATGGCAGAGGCTGATTGATGTCACAAATGGCGCGTGCATTTTTGGGCATCGCAACCCCGCCCGACTTCCACGCGCGGCTGACGCGGCTCCAGCGCGAGCTTGGGGTAGAACTGCCCGGCTGCCGCTGGACCTCGGACCCGCCGTTCCACGCCACGCTGGCGTTTCTGGGCGACGTTGCGGCGGAGCAGCTTCCGCTCGCCGCCGAGGTCGCCGCGCAGGCCACCGCGGGGCGGCCCCAGCGCACGTTCACGCTCGCGGGCCTGGGCGGATTCCCATCGCTCGCGAAGGCCCGGGTGATCTGGTGCGGGATCACCGCCGACGATCCCGCGGCATTTCTCGACCATCAGCGCACGCTGATTCTGGAGCTCCAAAACGCAGGCTTCGATCCCGACGCGCGGCCGTTTCATCCCCACGTCACGCTGGGCCGGAGCGGCGGCCGCGGCCCAGGCGCCAACCTGTCACCGCTTCCGCGCAAGCTGCTCGACTGGCGCGGAGGCACCTTCCAGGCCCAGGAGATCGTCCTCTACGCCAGGTTCCATTCCGGCAGTCCCAGCCTGTACGCGCTCGCCGCGCGGGTGCCGTGGTGAGCGGGCAGATGCCTGTCACGGGCGAGCATGAGACGACGCGAGATCCCGGTAATAGTAAGTCGTGCTGCAAGGCGCACCCAGGGGCATCAGCGCGAAGCGCGGGATATCGCCCACGCGGATCCAGCCCAGGCGTTCGTAGATTCGAGCCGCGTCGCCGCCGGTGACGGCATCGAGCACCAGCAGCGTTCGACCCAGG
>DAIDHX010000223.1 GCA_027451885.1 Planctomycetales bacterium | reverse complement strand
GGTTTCGGCGCCGGCCCCCGCGCCTGTGGTTTCGGCGCCGGCCCCCGCGCCTGTGGTCACAGCTCCGCCAATGGTCGTGCGTGTGAACCCGCAGCCGGCCGCGGTCTCCACGCCCCAGCCCGCGGGCTGGCAGTTCTTCGCACCCGAGTACTCCGCACCCGTGGTCTCGACCCCGGTGACAACCTCGAATCCCGCCCCCAGCGTCCCCACTAACAATTCGAACGATCTCGCCAGCGTCGACGCGGCGCTCGCGAGCTGGTCGACCTGGAACGCTCAGGTTGACTGACCCCCGGTGAGCCAGAACTTCCCGGACGCCTCGGCGATGGGTGGATCCCGCCGCCGAGGCGTTTGCTTGCGCCCGCCGATCCCCGCCGCGACTGACCCAGACTCCCACGCCGCCAGCCGCTCCGCAGTCGCGCTGGCCTCGACCGCGGCGGGGGCGTTTTGGCTATAATTCCAGGCGCAGGCGCGGTTGCCAGCGCGATCGAGCCCCTGGGAGAACCAACTCCGGTGGAACCGAACATAAGACCCATTATCAGACATTATCGTGAAAACCACGGGCAGGGCCATGGCCGCTTGCGCCCTGGTCTCGCGCCCTGTTTGGCGATCGCGGCGAGCCTGGTTTGGGCCGCGGCGGCGTCCACCGCGGGCGCGCCCGGGACAGGGGCGTTTGCCATGCAAACGGCCGACGCCCGGCGCGAGATCCTGATCCCGCTCGACGAGAACGGCGAGACCTCGGTCGCGGCGATCGTGGAGCGGCTGGCGCGGGCCGCCGGCGTCGTGGTCGATCGCGCGCCCGAATCGCTCAAGCTCGCCACCCGGGGGCTGGCCGGACCGCTCACGCGCGAGCTCCTCAAGGGCTCGCTCGGCCAGGATGTCGAGATCCGCCTGGAACCACGCGTGATGCGAATCGTGATCGACGCGCGCGGGCTCGACCAAAAGGGCAAGCGCCTCTGGGCGCGGCGGCTCGCCGACCTGGCGGCGAAGGCGCATGAGGCCGAAGCCCGCCGCGCAGCCTACGGCATGAAGGCACGCCCCTCGTATCGCCCCAACGACCCCCGCCGGCCGACCGTCTGCCTTGTACACGGCATGAACTCGTCCTCGGGTGGTTATGTCTACATGATACCGCTGCTCGAGGAAGCGGGCTACGGCGTCGTGCTCCACGACTATCCCTTCAATCGGCCGATCGCCGAGTCCTGCAAACGCTTCGTCGACGACTGGAATGCGTTCCGGCGGAAGTCCGGCGACACGACGCGCTGGACGATCGTGGCGCACTCGATGGGGGCGCTCCTGGCGCGCTCCCTGGTCGAGGACGATCGCACCTGGCGCGACGATGTGCGTTCGCTCATCATGCTGGCGCCGGCGAATCACGGCTCGTACCTGGCGAAGGCCCAGACGATTCTCCAGCTCCTGCACGGCATGGACGCGGTGCAGAAGAACACGGGCTCGCGCGCGCTTTTGCGGCTTTCGGACGGCGTCGGCCTGGCGGCGAACGATCTCTTGCCGGCGAGCGCGTTCTTGAAGGCGGCGAACGCGCGGCCCAGGCGCAAGGAGGTTGCATATCACATTCTGGCCGGCGACGTGGGGCTCATGACCCGGGACGCCCGGCGGACGCTCGAGGCCCAGCTTGGCCTTGATGCCAGGCGGCCGACCTCGCTGGGGCGGATGGTGCGCACGGTGGTGGGCGATCCCAGCGCGATTCTGGACGAGATCGCCGACGGCACCGGGGATGGCTGCGTGGCGCTCGAGCGGGCGAAGCTCAAGGGTGTGGACGATTTCCAGGTGATCCACGCCAATCACGCCGAGATCATCCGCGCCCCCGCGCTCTTCACCGAGCCCGGCCCCGTGGCTTGCATGCCCCACGTCCTGCGCTGGCTGCGCGAAGATCGCGCCGCCCGCGCGGGGGAAGAAGCCACCGGACGCTAGACCGGTTCCGCCCGGGCCTCCCCGGTTTCCGCCAGATCGTTTCCGCGCCAGGTTCTTGGGTTTCCGTGCGGCATCGGTTACATTTCGTCGATCGCGCACCGCATTTGTCTCCGCCGCTCAGGAAGCCCCCTCATGCCCCAATCGAAGCCCGGCGTCGATCATCATCCCCCCGCGCTTTACATCCTCTTCGCCACCGAAATGTGGGAACGCTACGGCTTCTACACCATCGCCGCCGTGATCACGCTCTTCCTCCAAGACACCGCCCAGGGCTTCGGCTGGAAGAAGGCAAGCGCCACCGAGCTGTGGGCGAATTATCTCATGTTCGTCTACTTGACCCCGGCCGTGGGCGGATATCTGGCCGACCGCGTGTTCGGCTACCGGCGTTCGATCGTGCTCGGCGGGGTCGTGTTCGCCACGGGATATTTCCTGCTCGCGCTCGGTTCGACCGCGTCGTTCTATGTCGCGCTCGCGTTGCTCTTCGTGGGCAATGGTTTCTTCAAGCCCAACATCTCAACGATCGTGGGCAACTTTTATCCCTCCGGCAGCCCGCTGCGCGACTCGGCGTACAACATCTTCTACATGGGCATCAACGTGGGGGCCTTCCTTGCTCCCATCGTGGCGGAGGTGCTCCGGCAGAAGTTCGGCTTCCGCTCGACGTTCTTCGCGGCGGGGCTCGGCATGTCGCTCGGCACGGTCATTTTCCTGGCGTTCTATCGCTACCTCGCCCCAGGTGAAAGGCGCGCCACGCATGAGGACGCCCGGCCCGAGGAGGTCACCGCCGACGTGATGCCGGCGGCGGACACAGGCGCCGCGGTCGAAAACGTGCCCGCCGGCAAGCGCATCGCCGCGCTTCTCACCGTCTACACCATCGTGATCGTCTTCTGGATGGTGTTTCACCAGAACGGCAGCACGATGACGTACTGGGCCAACGACAACACCGACTGGAAAGCCTCGCGCGTGACGCCGATCCTGATCCAGATCTTCACGCTCGGCCTGATCGACGGCTCGGATGTCTCGGGCGTGATCTCAAACGCGATCAACCCGTTCTGGATCATCGTGCTGTCGATGCCCCTGGTGCGGTTCTGGCGCTTCCTGAACGCGAAGGGGCTCGAGCCGTCGACTCCGGCCAAGATGGCGCTCGGCATGCTGTTCACCTGCTTTGCGTTTCTGATTCTGGCCGCGGGGGGGCTTGCCGGCGGCGACTCCGGCCGCGTCTCCCCCTGGTGGATCATCTCCGCCTATGCGGTGATCTCGCTCGGCGAGCTCATGCTGAGCCCGATGGGGCTCTCGCTGGTTTCCAAGGTCGCCCCCGCGAAGATGCGCGGACTCATGATGGGCGGCTGGTTCGTGGCCACGGCGATCGGCAGCAAGCTCACGATGATCGGCAAGCTGTGGGAGTCGTGGACGCACTCGTCATTCTGGTTCTTGCTGGCGATGTTCGCGCTCGTGATGAGCGTGGTCCTGCTGGTCTTGCTCCGGCCGCTCAAACGGGCGATGCCCGGCGTCTAGGCGCGTGATTTCGAGGGAGCTCGAGAGGCGACAACGATGCGATGTCTTCTGGCGGTGGGGGTTCTCGTGGCAACTGCGCCTGTGTTCGCGGCGGGCCGGCCAATGACGATCGACGACTTGCTGGCGGTGAAGGGGGTGTCAGACCCCTCGTTTTCGCCGGACGGCAAGCAGATTGTCTATGTGGTCACGGAGCTCGACCGGGCGACCGAGAAATCGACCTCCAGCCTGTGGCTGGTGCCCGCGGCGGGGGGCGAGCCGCGGCGGCTGACCACCGCGCCCGGCGTGAACAACCACCCCCGCTTCGCACCCGACGGCAACTCGATCGCGTTCGTCTCGAATCGCGGCGGCTCCGCGCAAATCTGGATCCTGCCGCTCGGCGGCGGCGAGGCGAAGGCGCTCACCACGCTCGCGATCGACCTGGGCGGGCCGCTCTGGTCGCCGAAGGGAGACAGGCTGGTCGCCACCGGCGAGGTCTATCCCGGCCTGAGCCCGGCCGAAACGGCCGCCCGCGACAAGGAAAAGGAAACGGCAAAATCAAAAGCACGCGCTTATGATCACCTGATGGTGCGGCACTGGAACGCCTGGGACGAGGGCAAGCGCAGCCATCTCTTCGTCATCGACGCGACCACGGGCCAGGCGCATGACATCACGCCCCAGCTCACCACCAACGTCCCCCCCGCTCCGTTCGGCGGCTCGTCCGACTACGCCTGGTCGCCCGACGGCCAGGAGATCGCGTTCTCGACCGAGCCGGCGGTCAACCACGCCTGGTCCACAAATACCGACGTGTGGGTCGTGCCCGCCCTGGGCGGCGCGCCCAAAAACATCACGGCCGGCAACCCGGGCGCGGATGCGCAGCCGCTCTATTCGCCCGACGGCCGCACGATCGCCGTGCTGAGCCAGTCCCGGGCGGGCTTCGAATCCGACCTCTGGGTCCTCCGGCTCATCGACCGCGGCACCCTCGCCGCCCGCGAGATCTCCCGCACGCTCGATCGGCCCATCCAGTCGATCGCCTGGCATCCCCAGGGGGACCGCGTGCTCGCCACAATCGACGACGACGGCGGCGTGGCCATCGTTGCGATCAGCACAGCCCCCGGCGACCCACCCCGGGTCGACCGGGTCATGAACGGAGGCGTGCATCAAGGGCTCGTCGTTTCAAGCCAGGGCAAGTTAGCCTTCACGCGGACCACCGCCGGCAGGCCGGCCGAGCTCCACGCCACCAACCACCCGCTGGAGTTCTACACCGCCCGCAACCGCTCGGAGAGCCAGGCGCCCCTCACCAGGCAGAACCAACCCCGGGTCGAGTCGCTCGACCTGCCCCTCACGAAGCACAACGACCCGCTGGTCGATTCGCTCGACCTGCCCCGGCTCGAGCGCTTCCGTTTCGCGGGTGCGGACGGCGACCCGGTTCAGGGCTGGCTGCTCAGGCCCCCCGGCTTCGATCCTTCCAGGAAGTACCCGGTTCTCTTCCTGATCCACGGCGGCCCGCAAGGCGCATGGCACGATGAATGGCACGGGCGCTGGAATTATGAGCTCATCGCCGCCCCCGGTTACGCGGTCGTGGCCATCAACCCCCGCGGCTCCACCGGCTACGGCCAGAAATTCACCGACCAGATCAGCAAGGACTGGACCGGCAAGGTCTACACCGACCTCATGAAGGGACTCGACCACGCGCTTGGGACATACACCTTCCTCGACGGCACCCGCGTCGCCGCGCTCGGCGGGTCGTACGGCGGCTTCATGGTCAACTGGATCGCCGGCCATTCCGACCGCTTCAAGGCCCTGGTGTCGCACGCGGGCGTGTTCGACCTCACCAGCAAGTACGGCTCAACCGAGGAGCTCTGGTTCCCCGAATGGGAATTCGGCGGTACCCCCTGGGAGCAGCCCGAGCACTACCGCGAGCGCTCCCCCAGCCTGTTCGCAGGCCACTTCAAAACCCCCACGCTCGTGATCCACGGCGCACTCGATTTTCGCGTGCCGGACGCCCAGGGGCTGGGCATGTTCACCGCGCTAAAGCGCCGGGGCGTGCCCAGCCGCTATCTCTGGTTTCCAGACGAGGGGCACTGGATCACCCGGCCGGCCAACCGAGTCAAGTGGTGGAGCGAAATCTTCACCTGGCTCGACCGCTGGCTGAAGGCCTGATCGCCTGAGCCATGGGCGTGAGAAACCGCTGGAACCCCCTGCTCTCCGCGAAAGCGCCGCGAAAAACGCAGCGCTTCCTCGGCTTCCAGGCGCGGACGCTGCGCCTCGAGCGCCGGTTCAGGCGCACGCTCGCGGCAGCCACCCTCCTCGCCGTCGCCCTGCTCTGGCTGGCGTTCCCCCGCGCCCGCGCCAGAGTCGAATCATTCTATTACCGCGCAAAATTGTATGTTGTTGAACATGTGATTGGGCTGAGCCCCGATCGCGCCGCGGTCGAGGCGGAATGGACCGCGCGGCGAACGCTTGGGATCGCGAACACGCGCAGGGTTCTCGAGCGTTTCTACGGCGAGACCACGCCCCGGATGCGCGAACTGTTCCGCGTCGCGGGGATGGACCCGGATCACGGCCTCATCCGCTATGGCCGCGGCGACCAGGCGTTTCTGATCTCGCCCCAGGTGTTCGAGCTCGACACGGCGGGGCGATCGTATCGCATGCGCCCGAATGTGCGCTCGGTGTGGCTGCGGCAGATCACGCTCAACAACGGCCCGTTCGGCATGTTCCAGGTGCTCGACGACCTTGCGCACCGCCAGGCGGCCGCGCAGGCGGGCGCGATCGTCGACGAGGGCTCTGCCCAGGTCACAAACTCCTGGGGCCTGCGCGGACCCGAGCCCAACCCGGCCGCGGACGTGCGCGGAATCGTCCTCGGCGACTCCTTCATGCAGGGCATGTTCAACGGCGACGGCGATACCCCGCCGATCCAGCTCGAACGCGCGCTCGCCGAAGCCTGGAACGTCCCCGTCTCGATCCTGAACACCGGCTGCATCGGTTACTCACCCGAGCAATATTACTATTCGCTCAAGGCGTTCGGTGATCGCTTCCAGCCGAAGTTCGTGGTCGTCAGCGTCTGCCCCAACGATTTCGGCGACGGCTGGCCGGTGCTCATGGGTCAGGGGGACTGGTGGCACGAAGCGGAGTACTGGCTCGACCAGATCCTCACCTGGTGCCGCGCCCGGCGGGTTGAGTGCGTGCTCGTGCCGGTGCCGACCTACGTGCAAATCGAGAACGGTTTCCACGAGATCTATTACCCCGGCATGGTCCGTGAGATTTTTCATTCGCATCCGAGTCGATATTGCGACCCGTTCAACGAATTCCTCGACGAGAGTTTGCGCGAAGGCCGCCTGGCCGCGCAGCGGGGTCTACCATCGACGCGGAGCGCTCTTTACAATCGTCCGATCGACGACGACCATTTTTCGCCCAGGGGAGCGGCCTTGTGGGCTCGGGTCGTGGGCAGGCGGCTTGCGCTGCTCCTGGACCCCCCCGCGCGTGCCTCGAAGGAGCATCCGTGATCGAGCTGGTGGACGTGGTGCAGCACTACGGAGTTCGCCCGGTGGTCAAGGGCGTGACCGTTCGCATCGACAAGGGAGAAGTGGTCGTCATCCTGGGCCCGAACGGCATGGGCAAGACGACCCTGCTTTCGGTCATGGCGGGGGTCCTGTGGCCCCAGCGCGGGGAGGTGTGGATCCACGGCATCAAACGCAGAGAGTCCGAGGAAGGTGAGCTCGAGATTCGCAAGAACTCGGTCTATCTGCCCGACAAACCGTGGCTGCCGGCGAACCGCACGGGGCTCGAGTTCCTGCTCACGGTGGGTGCGCTTTACGACATCGAGGCCGAGCGGCTGATGGATCACGCCGCGGTCCTGCTCGAGCTCTTCGACCTTGGCCGGCTCGGGGACAGCCCAATCCGATCCTACTCCGCCGGTCAGAAGAAGAAGCTCGCGCTCTGCTCCGCCCTGATCGCGGAGACCCCCCTGCTCTTGCTCGACGAGCCCTTTTCCGGCGGGCTCGATCCCGCGGGCCTGCTCACCTTCAAGCGGATCATTCAGCGGCTGACGCGGCGGCAAAAGTCCACGATCGTGCTCACAAGCCCGGTCCCGGAGCTCGTCGAGGAAATCGCCACCCGGATCATGGTCGTGCGCGACGGCGAGGTCGCGGCCTTCGACACGCTCGACGGCCTCAAAGGCATGGCCGGCCATCGCGGCCGGCTGGGCGAAGTGCTCGAGAAATTCATGTTCCCCGAGACCAACGTGAAGCTCGAGTCCTACTTCCAGGAATTTCTGCCATGATGCGCTCGCTCTTTCGCAGGCTCCGCGTGATCGGACCCACACGCGAGCAAATCGCCGCGCTCTTGCTCCTCTTTTCAATCCCCGAAGGAATTCTCACTTACGTGGAGCACGGCCTGGGCTGGCCGATCCATATCAACATCAGGCCGGGCGAGGTGTTTCTCTTCATCGCCGCCATCAGCTACGGCCTCGGCCGCGTGACGCGCACCCACCCTTGCTATGACGGCGAATACCTCCGCTGGCTGCTCAGCACCCCGTGGACCCCACGCAAACCGCTGCCGCAAGGCCCAGTCCACCTGGTGTGGGAAGACGCCATCGTGGTGAGCCTGTATGTCGCGCTCAGCCTCTTCTTACCCATGCGCATCGCCGCGGAGCTCGTGCTCGCCGCCCTCTTCGCCTACCTCGCCGGTGTGACCATCAGCCTCTGGATCACACGCACAAGCGCCCATGGCTACGCCTGTGCCCTCGGGATGGGCTTCGCCGTGCTCTTCCTCAAAAATCCACCGGTCGCGCTCGCGATCCTGGCCGTGGTCGATCTGATCGCGGTCCTGGGACTGCACGAGACATTCCACAAACTCGGCTGGGACGCGCTCAAATTCAAGCTGCCGGCCATGAACGAGCCCATCATCGAAACCTCACGCAACAGCCTGGGCTGGCCCTTCGAGCGGATGATGGGCGACGCCACGAAGCCCAGCAGACTCAGCAAGCCCGACGTGGTGCTCTCGGTGCTCCTGGCCGTCTTCTGGGTCTACGCCCTCTCGTCCCTCTTGCCGAATCGCGAGCAGAGGCGGGTGCCGCTGCTGCTTCTCTTTTGTTTCGCCCCCTTGATCTCGATGTTCGCTCGGCTCGGCATTTACACGATGGGCTACACCTCCCCGCTCTCCTTCTGGGGCCGGCTCTTCACCCTGCGCTGGATTATTCCACGGTATGATTATGTATATATTACTCCGTTTGTAGGATTCGTCTCGGGATTCGCGGTTTTCGCGGCGTTTTACGGTCTGCGTGCGCCCGAGGAGATCGCGTTCGCGGCCAGCAGTGCTGTGCCGATTTTGGTCTGCCTGCTCGGCCCGCCCAGCCTGAGACGCTGGCGGCTGACGGGCGGGTACCAGATGAGCCTGTCGACGGAACGGAACAAGGCCGAGTTCGTGGAAGCCGGCTAGGCATTCCCCCGGGTCGGCCCCTGCGCACGAGCGGACGCCTCGGGCGCGTATTGACACTGGTAACTACGAGCCCGAAGCGCGCGCGATTGTGTCTGATTTAGCGTGGCGGATTGCAGGTGAGAGGCGGATCGGCGCGGCCAGGCGGGCAAGACGGACGAGCGTACGCTTCGGACTCGTATTGACACCGGTAACTACGAGCCCGAAGCGCGAGCGAGTGTGTCTGATTTAGCGTGGCGGATTGCAGGTGAGAGGCGGATCGGCGCGGCCAGGGCGGGCAAGACCCGCGAGGGGACCCTTCGCGCCCGTATTCGCACTGGCAAAGCGATGGCGTGAAGGGCGAACTCGGCACGAATACGCTCTCTCGCTTGCGCTTCGGGCTCGTATTGGCACTGGCAACGCGATGGCGTGAAGGGCGGACCAGGCACGGCGAACGGCAACCGCTACGCCAACGGGCACGGTCACCCGGCAACGCGATGGCAGTAAGGGCGGACCAGGCACGAATTCACCCGCTCGTATGTACACCGTGCACGTTCCACGCGCGTTCCAGACGCCTCCCGGCAATCCTTACAACCCTTACCACTCTCCTGACCCGTCGCAAAAAGGCCCAGATCAAGCAACTTACCTGA
>DAIDHX010000222.1 GCA_027451885.1 Planctomycetales bacterium | reverse complement strand
TCAGGTAAGTTGCTTGATCTGGGCCTTTTTGCGACGGGTCAGGAGAGTGGTAAGGGTTGTAAGGATTGCCGGGAGGCGTCTGGAACGCGCGTGGAACGTGCACGGTGTACATACGAGCGGGTGAATTCGTGCCTGGTCCGCTCTCGACGCCATCGCGTAATCGGTGCCAATACGAGCCCGAAGCGCACGCTCGTCCGCGAATTCGTGCCTGGTCCGCGCTCACTGCCATTGCCCAGGCGGTCACCAAACGAGCGGCAGGCGCGTGGTCGCGCGGGGGTCGCGAGGGCGGACGAGGCATCTGGGATGGGACACACGAGCGGCCGCTTCGTGCTCGTATTGGCCGTGGTCGTACTGGTCGTGGTCGTCCTGGCGTGTTTGTAGGGCTCGTGCGGGTACTGGTCCCTGTTGTCTCGCGGATACGGGGCGGGGTGTTGTGGACACGCGGCGTGCTACGGGTTCGGGTTGTCTTTCACGCCGAACGCCTCAAGGGTGAAATCGCGGTCGACGACCTGGCCGCTTTTGTAATCCACAACTTCGACCTGATCCTCCTGGCGTGAGGCGTCCGTGCTCACGGTGGCCACGCTGCGAGAAGTTCTGAGCCGGATCTCCGTGCCAACCTTCTCGTATGTCAGCACGCATTTATGTGTACCGACGTAGGGCACGCTTGCCCCTCCGAGCTTTTCGACCGTGGTCGTCCGCGCTTCCCACGCCAGAATCGCCCAGTTGAGGTCGGGGCAGAGGTCGATCCAGCCCTCGACGGGCGAGGTCAGGGTTTCGTGGTTCATGGCCCAGGAATACGTGAGACGGATCACGGAGCGGTTGTCCTCACGGCGCTCGGCGAGGTCACGAATCTGAAAGCTCGGGGAGTTCAGGAGCGTGGCCAGGTCCCTGCCGGCGAGGGTATAGGCACAGGTTACGAACTGGCCGACGTGATGTTCCATCTCCGGGTCGAATTCGAGGTCTTCGATTTTCGGTCCGCCGCCGACCTGCATGGGAGTGAGTTGGTAGGCTGATGCGCCTGGGCGCTTTTCGAGGACGAACGATCGGCCGCCGCTCACGCACATGACTCTCCAGAGTGATCCGGGGGCGCCTGGGTTGATGAGGGCTTCCCGGAGTGTGCTTGCCCCTTTGCGCAACAGTCTTGCCTGCGAGGTGGTGACTCGTCCGCTCAGCTCGCGAAACGAGCGCTTGATCGTGAGCTCCACGTTTTGGGTCTGGGCGCGGAGCGTTTTCGCGGCGGCGGGATAGTCGCGTTTGAGGCGGTTGAGAAGCGCCTGGTCGCGTTTGCCGGCGGCGTTGTCGTCCTGCGCGGTCGTGCTGGCCGTTGCCAGGATGAGGAGCATGGCGAACATGAGCGATCCTCCGTGCGGGTGGGGTGCTTTCCAAAGAAAAGCCCGCCGGGAACCGAGGGGTTCGCGGCGGGCGGGTGGTTGCCAGAGAGCCGGCCGTGGGGCCGAGCGTGATCAGGAACAGCCCATGCTATTGCCGCAGTTGAAGCAGCGGTAGCAGGTGCCGCAGCGCACAGTGAGTGCGCCACAGTTGTCGCAGGCGGGGGCGTCGCTCTGGAAGTGGGCGAACTGCCGCTCCTGTTCCTGCAAGCTCGAGGCGTGCTCGGGAGTCGCGGGCTCAGCGCCTGGCTTCTGGTAGGCGACCATCACGGCCTCGGCGTGTTCGAGGTCGTCGATGGTGGCGGTGCGATGGCCGTTGACCTTGAGCACGGGTGTGGGTGTTGGCGTGGTGGTTTCGACGACGGCGTCGGAGGCGGGCCGCTTGGGTGCGTTGGCCTCGCGATAGCCGGGGATGAACTCCATGCCGAGCCAGCGGAAGATGTAGTCGCCGATGCTCTTGGCGATGGGAATGTCTGGATTCTTGGTGAAGCCGGCGGGTTCGAATCGCGAGTGGGCGAACTTGTTGACGAAGACCTCGAGCGGGACGCCGTACTGGAGTCCGATCGAGATGGCGGTGCCCAGGATGTCCATGAGTCCGCCGATGGTGGAGCCTTCCTTGGCCATGGTGATGAAGAGCTCGCCGGGGCGTCCGTCGGGATAGAAGCCGACGTTGATGTAGCCTTCGTGCCCCTGGATGTCGAACTTGTGGGTGACGCTGCGGCGGGTGTGCGGCAGGCGTTCGCGGCGCGGGCGGCTGGGGACGGCCGCGGGCGTGAGCTCGACCTGGGCAGGAGTGACGGCGACAGGCTCGGGAGCGCTCGGCGCTGGGGGGGCGGCCGGCGCGGGGGCTGGTTCGGCCGGAACGCTCGGCTCGCTCGATTCGGCCTTGGTGCTCACCGGTTGGCTCCCCTTTGAACCGTCGCGATAGATCGCGAGCGCCTTGAGCCCCAGCTTCCAGCCTTCGAGGTAGGCGTCGCGGATTTCCTCGACGGTGGCCTCGCGCGGGACGTTGCAGGTCTTGGAGATCGCCCCCGACAGGAAGGGCTGAACCGCTGCCATCATCCGCAAATGGCCGCGGAAGTGGATGCTACGCCCTCCTTGCGGCGGCGCGAAGGCGCAATCGAAAACGGGGAGGTCGTCGTCGTCGAGCCCGGGCGCGCCTTCGATGGTGTCGCGGTTGTCGATGTAATCGAGGATGCCGCGGATTTTGGGTTCGTCGTAGCCCAGCTTCTTGAGGGCCAGGGGGACGGTGCGGTTGACGATCTTGAGCATGCCGCCGCCGGCGAGCTGCTTGTATTTCACAAGCGCGATGTCGGGCTCGATGCCGGTGGTGTCGCAATCCATCATGAAGGCGATGGTGCCGGTGGGGGCGAGCACGGTGACCTGGCTGTTGCGATAGCCGTGCTTGCGGCCCATTTCGAGACATTCGGCCCAGACGGACCTGACCTCGGCCAGGAGCTCGGCGGGTGCGGTCTCGTCGATGGCGAGCGCGGCGTCGCGGTGCATTTCCATCACGCTGAGCATTGGCTCGCGATTGAGGGCATAGCCATCGAACGGGCCGAGGTGGGCGGCGTGCTCGGCGCTTGTGAGATAGGCCTGGCCGTGCATGATGGCGGTGATCGCGGCGGCGAGCGCCCGCCCCTCGCGCGAGTCATAAGGATGGCCCGAGCTCATGATCAGGCTGCCCAGATTGGCATAACCCAGGCCGAGCGGGCGGAACTTATGGCTGTTGGAGGCGATGCGATCGGTGGGATAGCTCGAATGATCGACCAGGATTTCCTGGGCGGTGATGAAGAGCCGGGCCGCGGCGCGGAAGCGCTCGGCGTCGAACGAGCCGTCCTCGCGCTGGAACTTCATCAGGTTGATCGACGCCAGGTTGCACGCCGAGTCATCGATGAACATGTACTCGCTGCAGGGATTTGAAGAATTGATCGGCGCGGTGTTGGGGCAGGTGTGCCAGCGCTGGATCGTGTCTTCATATTGCATGCCAGGGTCGCCGCAAACCCAGGTGCCAAGGGCGATCTTGTCGAGCAAGGTGCGGGCCTTGTAGACATCCATGGGCTTGCCGGTGGTCACCGAGCGCGTGGTCCAGTCCTTGTCGGCGACGGCGGCGCGGAGGAACTCGTCGCTGCAGCGGATCGAGAGGTTCGCGTTCTGGAACATCACCGAGCTGTAGGCGTCGCCATTGAAGTTGGCCTCGTATCCCTCTCGAATCAGGGCGAGGGCCTTTTGCTCTTCCCTGGTTTTGCACTCGATGAACTCGAGGATGTCGGGGTGCCAGCACTTGAGGGTTTGCATCTTGGCGGCGCGGCGGGTCTTGCCGCCCGACTTGACGACGCTGGCGATGGCGTCGTAAACCCGCATGAAGCTGACGGGGCCTGAGGGTCTGCCGCCGCCGGAGAGTTTTTCGCGGCTGGAGCGGAGCGTGGAAAGATCGGTGCCGGTGCCGGAGCCGAACTTGAAGAGCATGGCCTCGCTGGTGGCGAGCCGCATGATGCCCTCCATGTCGTCGCTGACGCTCTGGATGAAGCAGGCCGAGCCCTGGGGGTATTCGTAGGCGCTTTCGGCGCGGCGGATGGTGCGGGTCTCTTCATCCCAGCGCCAGTTGTTGGCGGGTCCGGCGATGCCGTAGGCGTGGTAAAGACCGACGTTGAACCAGACGGGCGAATTGAACGAGCCGTACTGCCCGACGCAGAGGGCGGTGAGCTCGTCATGGAAGCGGTCGGCGTCGGCATCGGTGGCGAAATAGCCGTCGGCCTTGCCCCAGTCGGCGATGGTGCGGGTGACCCGGCCCACGAGCTGGCGGACCGAATATTCGCGCTTGCCCTGGGAGGGGCAGCCGTTGCCGCTGGCGACATCGCCGTAGAAGTACTTGCTGACCACCACGTTGGCGGCGAGCTGGCTCCAGTCCCTGGGGATTTCGCAGCCGGTCTGCTGGAAGATGAGCTTGCCGCGCTCATCCTTGATTTCAGCCGATCGGAGCTCCCATTCCACCAGGTCGAAGGGATCGACCCCCTCGACACTGAAGACGCGTGCGACCTCCATGCCGCGCCCTCGAGCCCGGCGCGCGGCCGCAGGCGCCTCCTGGCCTTCCACCCGCGATGACAGCCCCGCTCGCTCGCCCACCGTTTTCATCGTCATCCTCCCCCATCCCGGCGTTGCCCGGAGTCGCCCCCGTGCTCCCCTGATTCGTTCAGGATAGCCGCTCTGTGATCAAAGATCCATAGGTGCACAGAAATACAGAACGTACAGGCGTTAAGTGCCTCTATCGACCCGCGGCGCGGGTTGGCTTGAATCGGAGAAACGACTCGACTCCATCCCAGCTCGTCCTCGCCGCGCGTCTCTCAAAGCGTCCTGGGAAAACCTGCCTAAGCTGGCTCAAATTCTTGGCGGTGATCCCACCAGAGTAGAATAACGCCAAAATCACACCCGAGAGCTCTGGTTCCTCCGTTGAACACCGTGATGTGCGATCCCGTGCTGCTCTCGATCACACCCGAGGAAGAAACGATGAAACTGCCGAACGGCTCGGAAATCGCCCCTGGTCCTCAAGGCTGGTTGCGTGCGGCGGACCCGACGTCGCGATCCGCTGCACGCGTGAACGTCCCAGCGTTTCCCGGGGGGGTCGCCCATCCCCCGGGAGCGGGACCTATCCTAGACGGCCGTCTTCGCGATTCAAACAAAAAAACCGCCCGCCCGTTTTTTTCCTCAAAACGGACGAGCGGTGGACCAAATTGCGAAGAATAATCAGTTTGGCGAGGGGGGTCAGGACGGGCTGACGACGCTCGTGATCTGAACGACCGTATAGGGTTGGCGATGTCCGTTGCGCCGGCGCATGTTCTTGCGGCGACGGAACTTCTGGATAATGATTTTCTTCGAGCGGAACTGGTTGACGATCCTGGCGTGGACGGTTGCCTGTTCGATGTAGGGGGCTCCGATGACGGCGTTTCCGTCATCGGCGGCGAGGAGCAGAACGCGTGGAAAGACGAGCTCCGTGCCGGCCTCGCCGTCGCGGTGATCGACGGTGATCCGGTCCCCTTCATGGACACGAAATTGGTGGCTTCCGTCCTCGATAATCGCGTACATCCGACTGCTGCTCCCAAGCCCGTTTTCTGGGCGTCTAACCGATCGCGAAGCGAGCGCCGCGGGCGCGCGATACGCGGCTTTCGCGGACGACTCTCGCCGGCGGGAAATCGCGCGTTCGCAGATTCTCCACCCGCCAGGCCGGAATCCCTCATCATAACGTCCCCGCGTTCATCTGGAAAGACCCTACCTCGTCTTGACCCCGATCCGATTTAGGGCTATCACGCGGGCGATTCTGGCCAGCTTGCGGCACCTGGAGGGGTCTGGCCAGGTTTGACCGCATTCCCCTCACGGCACGCCCTGCAAAATCCGATCTTATTGTGTAGATGGGAGTTACGCCGCTTCTGAGAGGCGGGTTCGGGTGTTCCCTGGGTGGAATGCTGGGGAGCTGGACGGAAGCAGCCAACTGGGCCATGAGGCTTAATCGAGCGTGACGATGCGTAGGGCTCACCTGGCGGTTTTCAGCCTGCTGTTGCTGGCTAATTATGGCCAGGCGCAGGAGGTTACGGGGATTTCCGCGGGGGTTTCAACGGGAGCTGGTGGGGGTGGTCGTATTTGGTTTGCCGGCTTGAGGAGGGGGATGGGGTTTGGGTGCGGGAGCAATTGAATGGGGGCTGGGTAGCGATTGATCCGCCGCGGCTTGCGGCGTGCTGGGTTCCGGCGGGAGCGGTTGAGACGGAGCCGAGGCGGGGAGATCACCGGGCGGCTGTTCGGGGAGGGTTGGGGACGGGGTGGGTTGGTGGGTTGGGTGCGGAGCTGCGGTCGGGAAATCCGCTTGC
>DAIDHX010000221.1 GCA_027451885.1 Planctomycetales bacterium | reverse complement strand
CACTATCCGAAGCGGTTCGTCCTTCTTCGGCAAACCCACGTGTCCTTCCGCGTCAGGCGCACTCAAATTCACTACTCGCGTCGGAAGGTGACGCGTCTGGCCAGGATTCAGTTGCGCAGAAGGGAGGTCCGTTGGCGGCACTGAGCCCATGCCGCCCATCATCCCGCCACCCATGCCGCCCATACCGCCGCCCATGCCACCCATCATGCCGCCGCCGCCCATGCCGCCCATCATGCCGCCGCCCATCATGCCGCCGCCCATCCCGCCGCCCATCCCGCCCATCATACCGCCCATCATGCCGCCGCCCATGCCGCCCATCATGCCTCCCATCTGACCCGTCGCACTCTGGGCGATGATCCCCGGAGGCAGGACCACGCGCAGGGTTCGGTGGGAGTGGTTCTTGATCGAGCAGGTGACGCGCCCGTCGCCAATGCCGGTAATCTTCACGGTCACGAGCTTGTCCCGCATCGCGTCCAGCAGGCTCAGTTCAGGCACCGCTGCTTCCGCGTGGGGAGCGGCGGGGGCTGCGTGCACCGAGCTTGAAGTCTTGACATTTGATTGCGCGTGGGAGGATTTGCCATCATCGGCCCAAACCATCGACGGCGCCATCATCAGGAGGCCGATTCCAAACATGGTCATGTCACGCTTCGAGCGATCCATGAGAGTGAGCCTTTCTTGCTTGAACCGCGGGAGAATCGCCCATCCGAGTAATGGGATTCCTGTACGCAGGACAGTCACATGTGCGCACAATGGCGCACGCGGGAAGCGCAACGGCGCCCACGAGCAACCGCTGAACACCGGCAAGGTCCAGTGGAAGATGGCGGAGAACTTCCCGTGGGAAAGTCTTTTGCCGATGAACCCTGGACAGCGAGCCTCAGGTCAAAGCCTGAAGACTCAAAATGGGAGGGTTTGAGTGAAACCCAGGACCACAACCCGAGGTCAGCGAGAGAAAACTGGCATAAGCCAGGCACAACGTTCTATCTCCGACCATCTTCATGGACGACCGCCGGGGTCCTATTATTCGCGCGGATTCCCAGAAAAATTCTGAGACCGTCGATCCAGGGGTCGCGCCTTGCCTCGAGCGAGAAAGGTCGTCACGGAGTGGTGCGTCGGCCACGACGTGATCAACTGGCCTGGGGCGGCTGGACTCCAACTCTTTTGGGTGGATACGCTGAATCTGGAAGCCACGAGTGTGGGTTGAAATCCCGTCGCGATGTGATCGAATCAGGATCCTGGGCGTATGCGGTGGACGATACATCGACAGATTCTGATACCGCTTGTCGGGATACAGGCGATTGCGGTCATGGCCGCGACAATCGCCACCGCGACTCTTACCGCCCGCCGCAGTGAGCTTGTGATCACATCGCGGTTGAACGACGTGATGGAGACGTTGCGGCAGGGGGGGATCCCACACACCCTGGAGGTTTTACACAAACTGAGCCGATTGACAGGCGCTGACTTTTTGATGGGCGATGCGGCGGGCCGGCTGGTGGTCTCAACGCGTTCTGATCTTGCCGTTTTGCCCGAGTGGCTGCAGGGCATCGCGCCTTGCGAGCGAATTGCGTCGCTCGAGCAGTTACCGGCCGTCTCGATCGGAGGGACGCGTTATTTTGCGGCCAGGCTCGATGCTCCCGGGGGTGATTTTGGCCGAAGTTTTTTCGTGCTTTATCCGGAGACGGCGATCCGTCAAGGTCGCAGGGACGCGGCCACGCCGCCGCTGGTGCTGGGCACAGCAGCTCTGGTGGTGATGGTCGTCGTGACCGGCTGGATCGCCCGGCGGTTAAGCGACCGGATCGGACGGTTGCGTACGCATGTGGCGGGGATCGCCGCCGGTGCGTTTGAGGGTGAATCCGTCGCGACGGATCGAACGGGAGACGAGGTGGACGATCTGGCCCGATCAATCGACCAGATGCGGCTGGATCTGCGTTCGATGCGGCGTGGGATTGAGCAAACGGAGCGTGCGCGGTTGCTGGCCCAGATCGCGGCGGGATTCGCGCATCAGTTTCGCAACGCGCTTTCGGGCGCCCGCATGAGCATTCAGCTTTACATGCGCAGGCATGCCGAGGCCGCGGGTGACGAGTCGATCCAGATGGCGTTGCGGCAGCTTGAGCTGACTGAAGAGCAGGTAAAGGGGCTACTCTCCGTGGGCAGGATGGAGCAATCGGCCGTGGCGACCTGCGACCTCAACCTGCTTCTGGATGAGGTTGAGCTCTACGTTGAGCCCTCGTGCCGCCATGCTCGGGTGCGGCTTTCGCGGGGTCCAAGGCTGGCGGAAGAGCCGCGACTTTTTCGCGGTGATCGTTCGTACTTGCGTGGGGCAATCCTGAATTTGACGTTAAACGCGATCGAGGCGGCTGGTTCCGGCGGCTGGGTTCGCCTCGAAGCGCGTGACGTGGGAAACGAGGTTGAGGTTGACGTGATTGACAGCGGACCTGGGCCGCCTCGGGAGCTTGCCGACCGCCTCTTCGAGCCATTCGTCAGCAGCAAGCCGGAAGGGGCAGGTCTGGGGCTCGCCCTTGCGAGCCGTGTGGCTGCGGGACACGGCGGGCGGCTCAGCTTCGCGAGAGAGTCGGGAGCAACCCGGTTCCGGCTCTGTTTGCCCCGGTCGGGCAGGGCTGGAGGCATTTCGTGAGCGAGATCCTGATCGTCGACGACGAGGCCGCCATCGGCTGGACGCTCCGCGAGGCACTTGCCGACGAGGGCCATCGCGCCCGGGCCGTCGCCTCCGCGGAGGAAGGGCTGGAATTCGCCCGCGGCACCCCATTTGACGCCATCGTACTCGACATCCGGCTGCCGGGCATGGACGGCCTTGCCGCCATGAGCGCATTCCGCGAGCTCAATCCTGCCGCGGCGATCATCATGATCACCGCCTTTGGCAGCCTGGAAACAGCGGTCCGGGCCATGGCGGCCGGAGCCTATGACTATCTTGTCAAGCCGTTCGATCTCGATCAGGCTGTGGGACTGGTGAAGCGAGCCCTCGCCAGGCCTTCCGCTGATGCCGCGGGCAGCCCAGCGCCCGCCGCGAGCGTGGGCGAGGAGACCCTGCTCGGGCGCTCGCGGGCGATGCAGGACCTGTATCGCGCAATCGCGCTTGTGGCCCCCACCGAGGTGCCGGTTCTGATCACGGGAGAAAGCGGCACCGGCAAGGAACTCGTCGCGCGTGCCATTCATCGCCACGGCCCGAGACGTGCAGGACCTTTCTTACCGATCTGCCTCTCCGCGCTCAGCCCGAATCTGGTCGAGCGCGAGCTCTTTGGCCACAAACGCGGATCGTTTACGGGGGCGACCGAGGATCGCAAGGGGCTCTTCGAACTGGCCGCGGGGGGGACGGTCCTGCTCGACGAGATCGGAGACGCGCCATTGAACCTTCAGGTCATGCTCCTGCGCGCGATCGAACAACGCGAGGCGACGCCAGTGGGGGACGCACGTCCGCGACAGGTCGACATCCGCGTGCTGGCCGCCACCAATCGGCCGCTCAAGGAGCTCATGGAAGCCGGGCAATTCCGCGAGGATCTCTTCTTCCGTCTCGGGGTTTTTCAGATCCATCTGCCGCCGCTCCGCGACCGCCGCGATGACATCGAGGAACTGGCGCAATCGTTTCTGGCACGCATCGGCGGCCGCACCGGCGAGGCACGAGCGCTCTCCCCCGCAGCGGTTGCCGAGCTCCGTGCCCGGCCCTGGTCCGGGAACATCCGCGAGCTCAAGAATACAATCGAACACGCCGCGATCGTCGCGCGCGGCCGGGCGATCGAGCCCGCGGATCTGCCGCCGCCTCAGCCGCTCGGTAGCCAAACACCCGACATCGAAACCGACCTGCGCTCCCAGCTTGCCGCCTGGGCGCGAAGAAATCACGCGGATGCCAACGGGGATCTTTACGAGAGGTTTCTTGAGCTCACCGAACCGCCTCTCTTGAGATGTCTGCTCGAGGAACACACAGGTAACCGCGCCCGCGTGGCTCAGATCCTGGGCATTCATCGCGGGACTTTGCGGGAGAAACTGCGGAGATACGCGATCGAGTAATCACTCCATGCATGAACTGCGATTCGCTCAAAAGCGAGCCAGGCGAGGGCTTGCGTCCCATGGATGACAGTCTGGATACACGACAAGGGGGCGTGGCTGGCGTCCCGCCTCTGGGCTCACCGTCCCTTGACGAACCTGGACAACATTATATAACTTGCTTTTTTGAAAAGACTTATCGCGTCGAGTCGATGCTGAGACGGGAGTGGAACCGGCAATGGAGCTGCTGAGCGAGATCTGGGACAAGACCAGCGACGCCTTTACCGCTCTCTCGGAGGGTGTGTCCGAGGGGTTGGTGCGGATGTTCGGCAGCTCGAACGAGCGCCGGGTGCGGCAAATGCGCGGCATGGTCGTGCGTGTGAATGAGCTAGAGGAGCGAACCCGGGCTCTCTCTGACGCGGAGTTACGGGCTCTCACCGACACCTTCCGCAGCCGCCGCGAGGCGGGAGAATCGCTCGACGGCTTGATTCCGGAGGCATTCGCCGCGGTGCGGGAGTCGGGCCGGCGCAACCTGAACATGCGCCATTTCGACGTCCAGCTCATGGGCGGCTACGTACTCCATGGCGGCAACATCGCCGAGATGGTCACGGGCGAAGGCAAGACGCTGGTCGCCACCCTGGCGGCCTATCTGAACGCGCTTGACGGCCGCGGCGTGCATGTTGTGACGGTGAACGATTACCTGGCTCGGCGTGATGCGGAGTGGATGAGCCCGCTTTTCCGTGGTTTGGGCATGAGCGTGGGCGCGATCCAATCCGAGATGGATTCCGCCGAGCGCAAGGCGATCTACAACCGAGACATCACCTACGGCACGAATAACGAGTTCGGCTTTGACTACTTGCGCGACAACATGAAGCCGACGCGCGAGCTGCAATCGCAGCGGGTGCTTCATTACGCCATCATCGACGAGGTCGACAGCATCCTGATCGACGAGGCGCGAACGCCGCTGATCATTTCAGGCCCGGCATTCGACGATGTCGCGCGGTACTCGCGGGCGGATCAGATTGCGCGCCAGCTTAAGCGCGATGTGCACTTCGAGGTCAAGGAAAAGGAACGCACCTGCCATCTCACCGACGACGGGGTGCGGGAAGCCGAGCGACTGGCGGGCATCGAGAGCTTTTACACGCCCGGCAACATGGAATGGCCACATCTGATTGATAACGCTCTGAAGGCGCATCACCTTTATCGCCGCGATCGTGATTACGTGGTGCAGCCCGACGGCGAGGTGGTAATCGTCGACGAGTTCACGGGGCGTTTGATGGTGGGGCGGCAGTGGTCCGACGGCCTGCACCAGGCGGTCGAGGCCAAGGAGCGGGTGCGAGTCAAGGAAGAGAGTCAGACGCTCGCCACGATCACGCTCCAGAACTTCTTCAAGCTCTACAAAAAACTGTCGGGGATGACGGGCACCGCGATGACGGAGGCCGCGGAGTTCCACAAGGTTTACGATCTGGACGTGGTGGCGATTCCAACCAATCGCTCGCTTTCGCGAATCAACTACCCGGATGTGATTTATCGTAGCGAGACTGAAAAGAATCGAGCGATCCTGGATGAGATCCGGGAGATTCACGCGACTGGCCGGCCGATCCTGGTGGGGACGGTCTCGATCGAGAAGTCCGAGGAGCTGTCGGACATGCTCCGGCAGTATGGGATTCCGCATCAGGTCTTGAACGCGAAGTATCACGAGCGCGAGGCGGAGATTGTGGCCCAGGCGGGCCGCAAGGGAGCGGTGACGATCGCGACCAACATGGCCGGCCGCGGCACCGACATCATTCTGGGCGGCAATCCGGAATTCATGGCCTGGGCGGATCTCAAGCGTCTGACGAATGAAGACGGCCGGCTGCTTTACGAGACGCGGCTCGATGTACCCAAGGAGGTCTGGGAGCAGGCGGTGGCCCGATACGAGCCCGAGATGCGGGCGGAGGGCCGCCAGGTTGCCGAGCTGGGCGGACTGCACATTATCGGAACCGAGCGGCACGAGAGCCGCCGGATCGACAACCAGCTCCGCGGCCGGTCGGGCCGGCAGGGCGATCCGGGCTCGTCCCGCTTCTTCCTGTCGCTCGAGGACGACCTCATGCGTAAGTTCGCGGGCGAGTGGGTCGCGAGCGTGCTCACCCGGCTCGGAATGCAGGAGGGTGAGGCCATCGAAAGCCGGATGGTCAGCCGCCGAATCGAGGGAGCACAAAAGAAGGTCGAGGAGCGCAATTTCGATATCCGCAAGAACCTGCTCGAGTACGACGAGGTCATGGACGAGCAGCGGAAGCGGATTTATTCGTATCGCCAGAGTCTGCTCGAAGGGGCATCGCCCAAGAAGATGATCCTGGGAATGATCGACGAGCAGGTCCGCGATGGGATGAAGGAGTTCCTGGCGGATGACTATGGCGCCGCGTGCTTCGCGGCCTGGGCGGGGGATCGACTGGGCGTTGAACTCAGCGTGCGCGACGTGAAGGGGGCGAGCTTCGAGGACGCCGTTGAGATCGCTCGTGAAAAGGCGGAGCGAGAGCTCGATGAGATCATCCGCCAGGCGCTCGAGGAGAATCTGCCATCCGATGCCGAGCCGTCGGAATGGACCTGGCAAGCACTTGCCACGTGGGCCGAGAAGCGGTTCGGCCTGAGTATCAAGGAGCGCGAACTGCGGAAGTTGGCGTCGGAGGACGATGAGCCCCGGGCGACGCACAATGCCGTTGCAGATTTCCTGGCTGAGCGCGCACTCAAGACAATCGCGGCGATCGATCTCGAGCCAGCGCGGGAGTTCCTCGAGCCGGAATGGGGCCGGCGGGCTCTGTCCGGCTGGGCGCACCATCAATTCGGCACCGCCATCGATCCTGCCCAGTGGGCGGACCGCGACCGCACGGCGATCACCGAGGATCTCCGGGCTCGGGCGATCGACGCCTACAACGTCAAGGAGGCGGAATTCCCCGCGCGCGTTGCGATCTTCAATTTCCTGGGCGATCCCTCAAGCCACCAGCTTCCCCAGTACGATCGCGACGGACTCGCCCAGTGGATGAACGACCGCTACGGTGTGTCGCTCGATCCCGAAGCACTTCGCCTGCTGCTTCGCCCCGAGATCGAGACAATGCTGCTCGACCTCGCACGCAAACACTACAAGGGGTTGGAGATCGAGGCCGCTCTTGGGCGGCAATTACTCAGTCGAAGCGGGTCGTTTTTGCCGGCTGACGGCAAGAATCGCGCGGGGGCCGTGGCGGAGTGGGCCCGGGCGAATCTGAATCTTGATCTCGACCCAGACGCTGTCTCGGAGATGGACCAGGAAGAGCTCGAGCGCACGCTCACGAGAGCATTTGAGGCCAAGTTTCGCCCCGAAATGCGCGAAATGGAAAAGTCGGTGCTGCTCCAGATCCTCGACTCGGCCTGGATGGAACATCTGCGGGCGATGGATCACCTGCGGAGCTCAATCGGCCTGCAAGGCTATGCCCAGGTCGATCCCAAGGTGGAATACAAGCGCGAGGGGATGCGGATCTTCAGCGAGATGTGGGTGGCCATGGGGAATCGGGTGACCGAGTTCCTTTTCCACGTCGAACACTTCGACCCCAGCTTCATGGAATATCTCGGCTCGCAGTGGAAGCTCGACCGCGCTCAGACGATCCATCAAGGCATCGCGCCGCACGCCAGCGGGGATGAGGCTGGAAACCGTGGTCAGCTCGACGCTGCCATGAACCGCAATCAGCAGTCGACTGAAAAGAAACGCGAACCCGTCCGGAACGCTGGCAGGAAGGTCGGCCGCAACGATCCCTGTCCTTGCGGATCCGGTAAAAAGTTCAAATCTTGCTGCATGCGGAAAACCGCCTCTGCCGACCCATTTTAACAGGGCCATGCATCCAGCCCGACCCACCCAAAACCCACCAGAACCGCAGGCTTCCCCTGATTCTTGTCCTCGCACGGTCTGACCTAGTCGCGTCTGTGTTGGGAACCCGTTTCAGGACAAGATCTTGGTTCAGAACTCCGCTTCCGCGGGCCACAAGCTCGCCGCAGCTTGATGAGAGTTGAGCCGCCAGGATTATTCGTGAACGGTGTTCTCATGCCGACACGGGCATGCAATTTGCACTTGTTGTGGGTTTCCAGGACCCCGCCACGCGCGGAAGGATGACGGATCGGGAAAGGAATCCCCGTGATGGCTGTACTGCTCGATGTAATCTACGCCGTCGCCGCGTTCGCTTGCTCGCCGGTACTGCTCTATCGCTATGTTCGCTCCGGCAAGTATCGCGAGGGCTGGGCGGAGAAGCTGCTCGGCCGCGCACCCAACCGGATTGGTGAGGCACCTTGCCTGTGGTTCCACGCCGTGAGTGTGGGCGAGGTCTTGCTTCTGCGTCCTTTGGTGAGGCTGATTGCCAGGCGGAGGCCAGGCTGGCAAGTTGTGATCTCCACCACGACCTCGACCGGTCTTGCGGTGGCTCGCAAAACGTTCCCAGATCTGGTGACCTTTTATGCCCCCCTGGATTTTAGCTGGGCCACCGAACACGCGATCGCGCGGGTGCGCCCCACTGTTTTGGCGCTTGTGGAACTCGAGCTATGGCCCAACCTGATCCGGGCTGCCAAGCAGTCTGGGGCCAAGGTGGCTGTGATCAATGCTCGGCTCTCGAGCCGTAGCTATCGCGGCTATCGCAATCTGCGGGGCCCGCTGCGAACGACGTTTTCGCGCATCGATTTTGTTGCGGCGCAGAACGAGGAATACGCCCAACGATTCATCGAGTTGGGGCTCGATAGCGGTCGCGTGAGCGTCACCGGTTCAGTGAAATTCGACGGCCTGGAGAGCAATCGCGACAACCCGCGTACATATGAGCTCAGGCGGTTGCTTGGCCTTGCCGCGACCGACCTGGTCTTTGTGGCTGGGAGCACGATGGAGGGCGAGGAGACCGCGGCCCTCGAGGCCTATCGAGGCGCACTGAAAAAGCATCCCAACCTGCGGCTCATCGTCGCGCCCAGGCATGCGGAACGATTCGATTCCGTTTGCCGCGATCTATCACGGCTGGGTGAAACGGTTGTCCGGAAAAGCGATCTCGATCGGCCGCTGGTGCGGGTGCCTGGCGTGCGTGCGCCCGTGGTGGTCATCGACACCATCGGCGATCTTGCCGCGATCTGGGGTCTGGCGGACGTGGCGTTTGTGGGGGGAAGCCTGCTTCCCGGCCGGGGGGGCCAGAATATGATGGAGCCCGCAGCCTACGGCGCGGCGGTGATGTTCGGACCACACACCTCGAATTTCCGCGAGACCGTCGATCAGCTTCTCAAGCGACAGGCAGCCAGACGCGTACTCGACGCGCGTGACCTCGCGCAGGGCTTGATCGCGGATCTGGATGACCCTGAAACGGCCGCCGCGAGGGGATCCGCTGGCCGGGAATTCGTCCTGGCGCAGCATGGCGCGGCGGGGCGGACGGCTGCTGTGCTCGATCGTCTGGTTGAGCTGCCAGGCTCTTCGCGCTCGGGTTGAACCCGCGATTTCTCGTCCTCGTTCCTTCCGAGCGCACTTGCGTTTTCATGAATGCTACGCTGAAATAAGCGACGTCCGAGGGGATGGTGCGGTCTTTGCACTCCCGTCATCGGGTCCACGGCCCGCGCGCCTCTCGTCCGAGCATCGATTCGATCACGGGAGAACCAAATGAGCGAAAAGGAAGGCAAAGACGTGGAACCCACCCCGCAGGCACAGACGCAGGTGCAGACCGAAGTCGTCGTCGATGACTCGTCCACCGTGCCGTCTTACTCCAATTTCTGCCGGGTGACCGCCACCCCAGAGGAAGTGATTCTCGACTTCGGCCTCAATCCCCAGCCCTTCGCCACGGGACGGCAGGAAGTTCGTGCGAATCAGCGGCTCGTGATGAACTTTTACACCGCCAAGCGGCTGCTCACCGCACTTGGAATGACCATCCAGCGGCACGAAAGCACCTTCGGCTCGATCGAGCTTGACGTGCGTAGGCGTGCAGCAGGCGTTCCCCAGGGATTCGCTCAGCCCGGCCGCGTGGGCCCTCAGGGCGTCGTCGAGTAGGCGATCCTGGATCATGACAATCTCAAGACGTCCCGGCGCACGCCGCCCGGGACGTCTTTTCATTTCCTCCGCGACAGTACCGTCGCTGCTTCCCACCCATCCCCGGGCCAAGCTCTCATTCAACCCCACAAAACTTGCGGCCTAGAGCAACCACGGCCCCAAGGCAAACTAGCCTATTTAGGGAACCTTTGCCGGGCATCTCTGATCGGGCCCCGTGCGAACGTTCGAACGCGCCTCGATGCGGCCAGTGTCGACTCTCCTGAGGATCTCTCCGGCCACCTGCATTCCAGGAACCGGACGTGCGGATTTTTCGGGCTGTGGCGGCTCTTTGTCTGATTGACAGCCTCGGTTTCGGCCGATTGTGAAAGTGTGATCGGGCAAGCCGCGCCCGCGTGTCTTAACGGATGATGCGAATTCGCCGAGCGGTTCGGGTGATCCAGAGGTGCTCGCCGCGCCGATATGGATGATCGCCGGGCGTCTCGGCCTCGGTCCAGGACGGACGAGTCAAGCGTAGGGAGATCCAGGAATGTCTCAGCCATCCCGACCGCGGTCAAGCGGGAAAACGCGGCGGAATCGTCGCGAACTCAAAATGTCGGCGCCAGTCCCGCTCGAGGCGCGGTGCATGCCTGCTCCTGTTGTGGCAACCTATCCACTGCAGGCGGTTTTCACGGCGGCCGCAACCCCAACGAACGCCGACCTGGGCTCGGTGGTCGTTTCACAGAACACAACGGCCACAAACATTGGCACGGCCGCGCCGATTACGTCGGTGTCGGAGCTTACGCCGATATCGTCGTTCGGCGGCGATATCGTCACGATCGCTGCCGGACCTGGCGGCGTCTTCGGCAACGACGTCTATGCGATCTCGCGAGGCGCGGGCGACAACGCCGCCACGGGTGCGATCAACCGGCCGGGTGTGATCTACCGCGTTGATCCAGCCACGGGCAAGACGAGCGTTTTCTTCGACCTTAACACGGTTATCAACCAGATCGATCCCAATAACGCGACGCCGGGCACACCCGCGGCGAACTCCCTCGGCGCCTCGACTGGGCTGGTGAACTGGTACAGCATCACGTTCGACTCAGAGGGCATCTTCAGCGGCACTCCTGCCATGTTCGTGAGTAGCGTGGATCGCTCTGATCCCGCCAAGAATTTGATCTTCGAGATCGCTCCCAACGGCACGCTTATGGGGGTGTTTGCCCAGTTCACCGACGGGCTTTCCTCGCTGAAGTTTAACATCAACCCCACCGCGATCCTGGTGCCCCCCGTGCAGGATCAGGCGTTCCTGAGCGGACTCATTGCCGGCAGCGGCATCAGCTCGACCTCGGGAACCTTCGCGGCCCTGTACTTCCAGTCGTCTTCTTATTCGCCCGGCCAGGTCATCAGCAACGCGACCTTGCCGACCGGCGTAACTGAGACGAACCTGGGCCTCCCCGTCCAGACCAACACAATCGTCAATGGTGTGGTAACGTCAACCACGGTGAACACGGGCCCAATTGTCGGACTCACCGCATCCAACTCAGATTACACCTCCCCGGTCTACTCGATTTTCACTGATTTCGGCACACCGGCGGCGGGTGGCATCCCCGCAAAGCCAGGCTATAGCGGCATCCAGGGCAGCTCGGCCGGCGAGCTTCTGCTCGGCCAGGGAGTCACACTCGCCACCACGACTCCGCTTGATCAACGGGGCGCGGTGACCACCCCCTTCCGCCGGTTTGAAAGCATCGCGTTCGACCAGTATGGATACTTCTCACAGAGCCTTCAGCTCACGACGACGACCTCGACAACCACGACCACCGGCCAGTCAAGCACAACCTATACAGTGACGAATCCGCCAAATTACGGCGGCAGCCTGTTCGTCAGCGACCTGGCTTCCGGCCTTTTTGTGACCGTGACGCCAGTCGCGCCCTTCCCAACCACGCCGATTCAGGTGCCGGTGCAAGGTTCGGGCACGATCGGCGTCACGACCGACTCCGCCGGCGCGGTCATCCCGATCATCACCGACGGCAATACGACTGGCGGCAGCAACACCTTCGGCGGCCGCGTTATCCGCGTGCTGCCGAACGGCACGGCCAACACGTTCGCCTATGGCTTTGCCACCAACGGTGCCCAGGATTCGTCGAGCTTTATCAACTCGATGCTCTCCATCAGCTTCTCGGCCGACGGCACCACTCTGTTCGCGTCGGACGACCAGGGGATCTGGCAGTTCAAGACGACCGCCAGCCTCGCGGGTTCGACCTCGGGCTCGCTGGTCGGCCTCAACGATCTGCGTACCCTGGGCGTTCCCTACGACGGCCTGGGCGCGGCAGTTGCGGTGGTTGACACAGGCGTGACCAGCTCACCTCCGTTCCGAGGCCGAGTTGCGCCCGGCACCGACATCTTCACCGGCGGGCTGGGCAATGTGGACACAGCCTCGAGCTCGACGAGCACGACGACTGGAACCGGTACGGGAGGCGGTACAGGCACTGGCACCGGCCAGGGCGCGGCCTCGTTGCTCTCCAATACCGTGGACGGCCACGGCACCCCCGTCGCAGGCGTCATCGCTCAGTTCGTGCCGCAGGCCACCATCGTGCCGGTCGACATTTTCGTCCCCTTTGTTGGCAACATCACGCTGACAGGGGGCACAGGCACGGGCGGCACGGGGGGCACAGGCGGTACGGGTGGCACGGGTGGCACGGGAGGTACGGGTGCCGGTACGACCGGCTTCACTCAAACCGCCAACGCGCTCACCACGTCCAACATGCTCTACAACGGGCTGCAATATGTCGTGCAGCACCCGTACGTGGTCGATCCCGTTCGTCCCGGCAAGGTGGATCGGATCATCGCGGCAGAGTTCGCCTTCGGTACGCCGCAGACCTTCCAGACCGAGGTCAATGCCTACAAGAATTACCCGCAAATCGTCATCGCTCTCAAGAACGAGTACCACAAGTTCCTGAGGGAGGGCATCGCCCCGATCGCGGCCTCTGGCGAATTTGGCGCACCGCTTGGCGCATCGAGCTCGACCACTACGACCGCGGGGAATGGCGGCACGGGTACGACGGCCTCGACCACCAACGGCAACAACAGTGCTTCGAACCCCTCGCTCGGCGACGTGAACGGCATGTCTCTGCCGGCGGTGCTCAACGAGGTGATCTCGGTGACCGGCGTCTATCCGTTCCCGTACATCAACACGCCGGCCTCAACGCCGATCGGGGCGCCCACGGGTGTGATCCCGCAGCCTCCAGGGCCTGTTCTGCTCTTCGGGAGCCAGCTTACCCTGGGCGGCACCGCGACGAGCACCAACGGCGCGGGCGGCGGCGGCGGGACCGCGGGCGGCGGCGGGACCACCACGAGCACCAGCGGCTTCAATGCCAATGCCAACCTGCTCGCCGCGGCCGACTTCACGCAGTACGCCAACAAGATCGCCGCAGGCGTCAATCGTAGCAACACAACCGACTTCGCCGCGCCGGCGTTCGACGTGCCAACCTTCCGCCGCACGTTCACAACGACCACGACAGGCACGACGTCCACAACGTCGACCACAACGGGCGATCCCGCCAACCACAACACCTTCACACAGGTTGGGACCTCGATGTCCTCGGCCATCGTGACTGGTGCCTATGCCCTTGTGTCCTCGGCACTCAACTACTGGACCACCCTGGCCCAGTCGAATGGCTACACGGCCGACGCCTATCTGACCACGCCGGTCGGAGTCGATTCGCTCAACTTCGGTAAGCACGCGTTCAGGAATCTGTCGGCCTGGAACACCCCGTCGGGGATCAACGGCATCCTCGCCTGGACAGCCATGCCGGCCATCGACGCGAATAACGGCGGCAGCCTCTCAACGCCGCCGCAATTGCCAGGCAGCACGCAATACCGCTCGTACGCCAGCGTCAACGTGGCCAATGCCGTGGCCGCGGTCGAAGGCTACGTTGCGATCAATTACCTGCTCGCTCACCACGACTTCCAGTACATCGACGCCGATCACGACGGCGTGGTGACGGCCCAGGATCTCCAGAACTTCGTCAACAACTCAGCCTCAATGGGCATGCCTGAAGCAGGCGCCATGGCGGCCCTCCTGGGCGGCACAGCGACCTATTCGGCAGTCCAGCCGGGGCTCAACAATCTGGGCTTCAACGAGAATCCGGACCAGCCAGGGGCCGAACAGCGCAGGTTCAATTTCTTCAACTACGCCGCCTCGGGCGAGTTGACCGGCGGCATCACGCTCAACCAGTTCCGGATGCTCGCCCGCACGCTCCTGCCTTCGCCCGATGCCTACGCCGTCACCGACCGGCAACGGGCCTCGGCCAACGGCTTCCTGCTCGCCCCGACCACCCCGCGGAACTTCGTCGCGATCCAGCATATCCAGCCCAGGTTCCTCTGGGTGCCGAAGTCCGCGGTTGCGAAGTATCGCGGCATCTCTCCTGATCGCTTCAAGGTCAATCGTGGCGAGATGCCGGGTACGTATCTGCCGTTCTACACCCTGTTCTCGCCGAGCGGGAACACCACGGCCACGTCAATGCCCACCGAAACCGTGGTCTCGGGCGCTCGCACGGCGATGATCGACGGCCAGCAGATCACGATCGATTATCTCTCGGCCGTCCCCACAGCCAGTTCGACAAGCCCAGGCACTGGCAGCTCGCCGACGACAGCTTCGTCAACGACCAGCTCGCCAGGCTCAAGCTCAACGCAGGCCACCACGACCCCCGCGCCGGCAACCACGACAACCCCGGCCGCCACGACAACCCCGGCCGCATCGAGCTCACCGAGCACAGCGGCCGCGACGCCCTCGAGCAGTTCCTCAAGCCCCGGCTCGAGCAGCTTCGGAGCGGTGGTCACCGGCACTTCGACCGTCGGCACGTTCATGCCCACCGCGACGCGAAATCCAGCGCTCGACGGAATCGTGTCCTCGGCGAATCCTGCCCTCCCAACCTCGCTCACTCCCGCTGGCGCAATCCTGAGCTCGCCGACCGCATCGAGTTCGGCAAGCTCCACGGCTTCGAGCAGCACGAGCTCCTCGACCGCGTCAAGCTCGAGCAGTTCCTCGAAGACGCCGCCCGCGTCTGTCACGACTCACAAGTCCTCGACCAAGAGCAGTTCGAGCTCCAAGAGCAGCAGCTTCTGGTCGAACCTGTGGACCGATATGAAGAAGCCCTTCTAGTGAGCGAAGTCGCACGCTCCATAAGTCGGGAAGCGAAGGCCGGAGATCACTCCTCGGAGTGGTCTCCGGTTTCGCGTTTTGAGATCCGCGGAGCATGGACATCGGCACCAAACTCGGTTAGCGTCAAGCAGGCGCGACCCTATGATTGCCAATCCGCCCAAGCCTGCCTTCCTGAAAGCCAGCCGGAGCTCGCCCCATGACCTCGATCCACCGCCGATCCTGCATGAAGGCCGCGGCCGCCGCCGCATTCGCTGCCGCTGTCAATCCCGCGGCACTCGCACAGTCGGCCAAGAACCCCTGGAAAAAGGCATTCATGCTCGGCGGGCTCACCAAGGGATCGCCGCTACCGGTCTTCAAAAAGCTGCGCGAGGCCGGATTCGAAGGCGTCGAACTCATCAGCCCCAGCCAGCTCGAGCAGTCGGAAGTACTCGAGGCCCGCGACCAGACCGGACTCAAGATCCACGGCGTATCTGGAGGTCTGCACTGGCAATGCCCGCTGTCCGATCCCGATCCGGCCATCGTGGCGCAGGGCCTGCAAGCCGTCCGCCAGGAGTTTGTTGACTGCAAAGCCTACGGCGGCGACACCGTACTCCTCGTTCCGGCCGTGGTAAACCGCAAGGTCACCTACCGCGATGCCTACAAACGGTCCCGTGCCAACATCGAGAAACTGCTTCCCGACGCCGAAAAACACGGCATCAAGATCGCTATCGAGGAAGTCTGGAACAAGTTTCTCCTAAGCCCCATCGAATTCGCGCGCTACATCGACGACTTCAAGAGCCCCTGGGTCGGCGCCTACTTCGACGTGGGCAACATCGTCGAATACGGCTTCCCCGAGCAATGGATCCAGGAGCTTGGAACGCGGATTCTTAAGATCCATGTGAAGGAATACTCTCGCGCCAGGCGGTTCGACTGCAAATTGGGCGAGGGAGACATCGACTGGAGCGCTGTGGCAAAGGCGCTCGCGAGCACCGGCTACAAAGGCTGGATCACGGCAGAGGTTGGTCTTGGCGACCTGGCGGAGATGAAGGACGTCACCAGCCGCATGGATGCACTGCTCAACATTGGCTAACCCTGGAACCCGGACGGCCTGAGGTATTTCTCAAAAAGATGCATTCAAAGCTCCAACCGGGGGCATCAAGAGATAGAGGAGACGAGAAGCCTGCTGGGGACGGACACGATGACGACCACACCCTCCGACGCTGCGCTCGTGCGACGATTCGCCGCGACCCGCGAGGAAGACGCCTTCGTGACATTGGTTCGACGGCACGAACCGCGCGTGCGGCGGGTTTGCAGCCGCCTGCTCCGCGATCCGCGCGATGTTGAAGACGTACTCCAGACCGTGTTCCTCGTCCTTGCCTGCAAGGCGGATCGGGTCACCTGGCGCGAGTCAATCGCAGGCTGGCTCGTCGCCGTGGCACGCAGGCTCGCTCTCGCCGCGCGTAGCGACGCTGCACGCACCCGCACGCGTGAACTGTGCGTGTCATCTCTTGTGCATGACGGTCAGGATCAAGCCTCGGCCGTTCCCGAAACGCTGCACCCGGTCACGCTCCCTCCCGCCGATCTCGACCTGGCAGAGCTTCGCGCCGCGGTCCAGAACGCGATGGAACGTCTTCCCGAAAAATATCGTACCCTTGTGGTCCTCTGCGACCTGGAGGGTGAGACACACCAGGATGCAGCCCGCGCCCTGGGCTGGCCTGTGGGCTCGATGTCGCGGCGCCTCGATCGGGCTCGCAGCCTTCTGCGGCGCGAACTCGCCCTTCGCGGGATCGCGCTTGCACTCGCCCTCGCCGTTGTTGCCCCGATGGCGGCGACCAGCTTGCGCTCCCAGCTCGAAAGCACTCACCCCGCACCCAAGCTGTCCACTCGCTCGCCACTACCGGGGCACGCACAACCAGCCGCCAGCCTGCGCAGGCTGCTCGCCCAAGCTCGTCTTCCCGAGTCGCGCGAATTCGAGAAGGCCGCCCGTGAGCTGATCAACGCCGCGCCTGCGCTCGATCGGCTCAATCGCAGCGATGACGGCCAACCAGACACCAGCCAGGGTGATGAATACCGCGCGATCGCCGCACTCCTCACCCAGCCCGACCCAACCGCTAAAACGACCGTGACCGCAGCCCAAAGGCTCGAGCTCGCTTGCCTCCGCTGCCACCTCGCCGCCCGCGACTAGGGTCGATCCAGCCCCGCGGCATACGACACTTGTAATCTGCCCCCGTTCATCGTTTAACTTTCACAGATGTAATGCTTTGCGACAGAAGACCAGAGCCGCGAAGCAAAGCCGAAGCCACGAGAACACTGGCCACTGTGGTACGATGCGAATAGAATGAAAGTCGGTTGACGTTCCTGGTTTGGGCCCTTCTGATGAGGGCTCCGCGACCCTCCGCGACATCCCACCCTGGGTAGGTGAGAATTCATGGTGACTGCGTCGAAGCCCGTGCCCTCTGCCTCATCGCCACGAGGCGATGCTGGAAAACCCGAGCCGACTCTGTCGGTCCTCGAGCGAGCAGCGCGGGCCGTCGACGCCCTCTACCGCTTTTTGGCCTCGCTCAAGCTCGCGGTGATCACGCTCAGCTCGCTTGCCGCCACGCTGGCGTATGCCACTTTTTTCGAGTCTTGGTACGGCACGTCCGCGTCGCAGGAGTACATCTACCGCAGCCCGGGCTTCGCGATTCTGCTCGCGTTTCTGGGCATGAACATCCTGTGCGCGGCTCTGATCCGCTACCCCTGGAAGAAGCGCCAGACCGGATTTGTGGTCACGCATGCCGGGCTTTTGATTCTCCTCGCCGGATCGTACGTTGCAGTGCGTACCTCCGACGAGGGGCAGGTGGGGATGCTCGAAGGCGAACAACGTGGCGAGCTGGTGCGGATCGATCATCCGGTCATCCGGGTCCGCGAGATCGATCCTCATGCAAACGCTGTGAAGGCCGAGTTCGAGATCCCCTTCCACCCCGGACCGTTTGAGTGGGGGCCGGGCAAGCCGCGTGACGCGGGTTTCTTCGGCCGAATGCTCCGGCTTGTGTCGCTGGGACACCTGGCGCCGCCCACCACCGAGGATGTTCTGACACAGAAGGGCGACCCGTTCACCTTCGTGGTCAAGGAGCACCTGCCGGCATCGGTTCCCGCAACGGTCCACGTCACCGATCCAGATGGTGCGCCGATGGCTCGGCTCACGCTCGACTTCAAGGCGCCTGGCATGCCCCAGGGGAGCGATGCCTTCACCTCGGAGGACGAGCACTGGTTCGTGCTCGAGAAGAAGTTCCGCCGCGTGGTGCGCAATCAGCGCCCGGCCGTGATCGTGTTCGCACAAGTTGATCGTCAGGAGCTCGTCGACGACTTTCTCAAGCCACCTGAGCTCGGAACCAAGGGGATTGCACGCTTTCGGTACCAGGATGCGGCGGGCAAACCGCGCACCCACGACGTCGCGATCGAGGGCCTGGCCTCCGGCAAGACTTTCCCACTTCCCGAGAGCAAGCTCACGGTGGAGTTCCGGGAAGTCAGCGACTTACCGACCGTCTCGGCCGGTCTCGACCACGTCCTTGGTGAGGATCCGATTCCCATCGCCATCTTCGCCATCCGCCAGGACGCAGGGCCGCCGGTGACCCACATGGCGCTCGCCAATCTGCCCATGGTTCCAAACGTGATCCCGGCGCAGGAAGAGACTACCAGCAAACCGGCGCATCCGCTCTGTTCCATCCATTACATGACGGCCCCCACGATCGATCCCAAGACCAACGGCCGTTTCGGCCAGATCGAGATTCTGGCCGGCCCTGACGGTCAGCTCTATGAGCGCGTCTACGGCCGTGGCAAGGAATCCACGGGAACCCTGCGATCCTCCGGACCAGCCACCAAGGGGAAGCCGATCCCGGCCTTCGGCGGCGGGCCCAACATGCCCATGACCATCTCGTTCCGAGTGGACGACTACCTGCCCTCCGGAATCGAGAAGCAGATCTACGAGCCAGTGGTCCTGCCCAAGAATCAGATGGGCAACGGCATCGCTGCCTGCCGCGCCGTCATGACGTACAACGGACAATCCAAGGAAATTTGGCTGAGCCGCTCGGAATCGCTCGACCCACCCCCTCCGCAGCACCTGACCTTCGGTGACACATTCTTCGAGGTCCTCTATGACGTCGATCGCAAGCCGCTCGGATTCACGCTCAAGCTCGAGGACTTCGACACCGGCTACGAACCCGGTACCGAGCAACCCACACACTTTGAAAGTACAGTCCTGCTCACGGACAAGTCCGCCGGTATCAACGACAACCGATACAAGATCTGGATGAACCACCCGCTCGATTACCGGGGTTACACGTTCTATCAGACCAATTACATCCGGGTGCGCGACCCCCGAACCCGGCAATTCACTGGCCAGTTTCAGTCAGTTTTTCAGGTGGCCACGAATCCTGGCAGGTACATCATTTACAGCGGTTGCATCCTGGTGGTGCTGGGAACGTTCCTGCAGTTTTACATGCGCGCCGGCATCTTCACCGATGGCGGCAAGCGCGAGCGTGACAAGAATCTGAAGGGCAAGGGGCTGTCCGTGCCGGCTGGAAAGGCTGCCACGGAAGGTGCGAATCTTGAACTCTAGTCGCGACGCCGACGATCCAGTGGAGATGGTGCGATGAGGCAGTGGATTCTTTCGTGCGCGGTTGCGGTTGCGGTCGCGGCGAGCCCTGGGGGGGCCAGCCATGCCCGGGCGGCCGACGCTCCCGGGACAGGCGCTGGATACGAGGCGATCGGCAAGGTCCCCGTGATGCACGAGGGCCGCGTCAAGCCGCTTGACACTGTCGCACGCGAGGAAGTCAAACAGGTCTACGGCCGCGAGACCATCAAGCTCGCCGACAAGACCCGCGGCATTGAACTCATGGTCGATCCCAGGGTCAAGCCCGGCGATCGCGACACTCCTGTTAAATGGGGCCATGTGAGCGTCTTCCTGGGCTGGTTCATGTGCCCGGAGTTCTGGGACGATCAGTCGTTCATCCTGGTCGATTACCTGCCCCTCAGACGCATGATCCTGGCTGAAACACTCATGACGCGGCTCAAGGCTGTGGCAGCCAAGCCCACGACCTCGCAGGCCGACCGCGAATCGCTGGAGTCGCTCGCCGCGGCCGTGGAGCCGTCGCATACCGCACTTGCAGGCTTTCTCGGCCGATCAAGCTTGCCGCTTGAAGACAAGAAAACCGTCGCTGAGCTGGCGCTCAAATTGTCAGAGTCCGACCACTGGATGAGCCCGCGCGAGCTCAACGAGGCCCGCGTGATCGTGCACGATCAGCCCAGGCCCTTTCTTGACTGGGCGTCTGATCTTCAGGACCAGCAGCGTAGATACAACGCGAATCCGACTTCCGCACCCAGACTTTCCGAGGTCGAGCGCAGGGCCGTCGAGGTGGGTAATCGCCTCATGACTTACAAGGCCTACTCGAGCGACCGGCTTCAGTCGAATGGACTCGTCCTGATCATGCCCCGGCTCACGAGCGACGCATATCTGGCCGATACCGCCAAGTCGATCAAACACGCCCGCGAGACCCGCGACATGGCTCAGGCGTCGCTGCTCGTGCTCGACGAGCTCAAGGCCATCTCGACCTACTGGAATGACATCCCCATCGACGACCGGCACGATCCGGCCGAGAGCAAGGATGCTGATCAACGCTACAAGAACTGGCTGCGGGATAACGTCGTGTGGACCCCGGTGCAGGTTTTTCTCAAATCGAAGCCGGAGGATCTGATCGCCGCTGGCTATCCGGAGTCGCAGCTTCGGGCGTTCCTGGAGGCTTACCGCACGCTTGAATCGTCTGAAGCCGGCGCCCCCGGCCACTCGCCCGAAATGGTGGGCAAGAGCTTTCTGGCCGCCGCGCGCGCCTTTGGAGAGGCGATTAATCCCACCAGCTATCCAGCGACATCGATCATTAATCGCGAGACCAGCTTCAACGCCACGAACCCGTTCTACCAGGCGCCTTTGGCGTATGGACTGGCCCTGGTTCTGCTTTTATTCGCACTCGGGTTTGCGAGCCTGATGCAGGCGTCGACTGTTGCAGGTTTCCTCACCCGCACCGTCTATCGCACTGGCCTCACGGCGCTTCTGGCTGGAATTGTGATCGAGGTCTACGGCTTTTACCTTCGTGTGCGGATCAGTGGCTGGGCGCCTGTGACCAACATGTACGAGACCGTGATCTGGGTGGCGCTCGTCGCGGCGGTTCTGGCGTTCATCATGGAACTCATCTATCCCAAGGTGATGCTCGCGATTGCGGGCTCCGGCGTGGCCTTGCTGGGCACCATCACGGCGGCAAACGTGCCGCTGCTCGACCCCAGCATCAAGAGCTTGCAGCCTGTGCTGCGCAGTAATTACTGGCTGACGATCCATGTTCTGACCGAGGTCTCGAGCTATGCGGCCTTCGCCGTGGCATGGATGTTGGGGCTGATTGCTTGCGGGCGCTACCTTGTGACCACGTACAGGCGTTCGCCACGGCCGATCGAACTCGCTGCGCCGCTCGGCATTGGCGCGCCCATGCTGCTTGTGGGCGCTGGCGGCGTGGCCGCGTTCTACGGCTTGCTAGGGCCGGGCTGGGCGGTGACCCAGTCGGGGAGCATGAGCAGCGATACGCTCTTCTACGTCTGTGCCGTGCTGGGGCTTCTGGGCGGCTCGTTGTCACTGGCTGGGTTCCTGGCAGTGGCCGGTGAGCTCACAAACCGGATGCTTTACCCCGAGGCATATCGAACCGAGGGGGTCTCATCCGCCGCCGGTAGCGAGAACCTCCGCGCCCGCGCCATGCAGAATTCGGCTGCATCCGTGAAGCTACTTTCGAACTTCGTCTACCGCACGATGCAGGTGGGAGTGCTCCTGGTTGCGGCCGGCACGATTCTAGGAGGCGTCTGGGCCGACGAATCGTGGGGACGATTCTGGGGTTGGGATCCCAAGGAAGTCTGGGCGCTCATCACGCTCCTGGTTTACCTCATCCCGCTCCACGGGCGATTCGCCGGCTGGATCAGTTCGTTCGCGCTTGTGGTGTCTTCGGTTGTGTGCTTCTTATCGGTGATCATGGCCTGGTACGGTGTGAACTTCATTCTGGGCGTGGGCCTGCATTCATACGGCTTTGTTGAGGCGGGCTATCAGGGCGCGATGAGCATGATCATCGCCGGTGTGATGGCGCTGCCGATCGCCGCGGCCTGGAGGCGGTCGCTTGGCCAGCGCGCGCTTGAGCGACTGCAAACAGCGGAGAAGGACACGCGATCGCGGCCCTCGCCGCACGCGCTGGCTTCGAGCTGAAATGTGAAGACGCACGCCCGCGACAGGGCGTGTGGTCTCCTGTTCAAGAGGAATCTCGAAGCCGCGTGGAATCGCAACCGCTGATCCTCGTGCTGGCGGTGGGGCTCACGCCTCGTACGCTCGAGCATGCGCCTCGGCTCAAGGCCCTGGCGGCCGCGGGATGGTCTCGCTCGCTCGTCGAGGTTTTACCCGCGGTCACGTGCTCCGCGCAGGCCACGCTGCTCACAGGCGCGTCGCCCGAGGAGCACGGCATCGTGGCCAACGGCTGGCTGTTTCGAGAAACCGGCGAGGTTCGATTCTGGCAGCAGTCCAATTCTCTACTCGGCCGGCAGCCGTTTTACACGACCGCGCGGCACATGGCCGCGGCGCGGGGCCGGTTGTTCCGGGCAGCCAAGCTCTTCTGGTGGTTCAACCAGGGTGCGGACGTGGCGTACAGCGTCACGCCCAAGCCCTACTACGGCGCGGACGGAAACAAGGCCTTTGGCATCACGGGGCGGCCGGATGGGCTCTGCTCCGACCTGGAATCCACACTCGGCCCGTTCCCATTCCCGTCGTTCTGGGGTCCGCGTGCCGGCTTGCCCAGCACGCGCTGGATCGCACAGGCGACGGCTCATGTGGTGGAGCGCGAGAGGCCGGATCTCACACTCGCTTACTTGCCGCATCTTGATTACGAGCCCCAGCGCATGGGGCCATCTGGCTGCAACATGCCCAGGCTTGTGCGCGAGCTTGATGCCGCCTGCGAGCCCATTCTCGATTCCGCCAAAAAGCTCGGCGCCCGGGTTTGGTTCGTGAGCGAATACGGCCATTGCGACGTCTCCGAACCGATTCTGATCAACCGGGCGCTGCGCAACGCGGGACTGCTCACTGCCCGCGACGGTCCCTTCGGCGAAACGCTCGACATCTTCGAGAGCCGCGCCTTCGCCGTCTGCGACCACCAACTTGCCCATATTTACACCCGTCCAGGGGATGAACACGCGCTCGAGCTGGCGTACGAGACGATCGCCCAGATTCCTGGGGTTGCTCGGGTCTACCGCGGCGAAGAGCGCAAGGAAATCGGCCTGGAGCATCCTCGCTCGGGCGAGCTCATCGCTCTCTGCAAACCGAGTGCATGGTTCGCCTATCCTTACTGGCTCGACGAGTCCCGAGCGCCCGACTTCGCTCGTACAGTGGACATTCATCGCAAGCCCGGCTTCGATCCCTGCGAGCTTTTGGTGGACCCGCGGCTATTCTGGCCCACCGGCCGCGTGATCCGCAGGCTGATCCAGAAGAAGCTTGGCTTTCGCACCCTGTTCGACGTGATTCCGCTCGATCCCGCGCTCGTGCGTGGCAGTCACGGCCTGCCAGCCGCGACCGATCTCGACCGTCCGATCCTGATCGGCGACGGCCCAGCACCCGATGGTTCCGCAACCCTGGCGATGACGAGCGTTCACGAGCACGTGCTCCGGGCGCTCTTTCCTGAGTAATCGCAGGTCGTCCAAGAATGTGTGCGCCGGCGTTCGGAAGTCGTCTCTGCAAAGCTTGCGCCTTGTCGAACCATCGTGGTCGAGGCCACAATCAACGATCGGTTGGGGTATTCTGGCGGTGCCGAGGCGTGGCTCATGGTTCGATTCACGCGAGCCATCACGTTGGGAATTGTGACGGCGCTTGCCGTGCCGCTCGTTTTATTCCTCGTACCGGAGACGCAGGGCGGCGTCACAAGCGAGCAGGTCGAGCTCGCGATCCGCGACGGCATCCGATTTCTGAAGGGGCGCCAGAACAAGGGCGACGGCTCCTGGGCTGAAGTCGAGATGCGCACGGGCGTCGGGACCACAGCGCTCGTGACGCTCGCGCTGCTGACCGCCGGTGAGAAAGCGGATGCTCCGGAGGTTGCGCGTGCGCTTGACTACCTGCGTAAACATACACCGGATGAGCTGCGGTCGACCTATGCGATCGCGCTCCAGACGATGGTTTACGCTCTGGCCGATCCCGAGCGCGACCGGGTGCGGATCGTGGCCAATGTGAACTGGCTTGAACAGGCACAGATCACACCCAACGACCGCGTGCCCTGGCCAGGAGCGTGGACTTACTCTGACCAGAAGAACCAGGCAGGGGATAATTCCAACACCCAGTACGCGCTTCTGGGCTTAAGTGCGGCCCATGAGGCCGGCGTGCCGGTCAATCCCGACGTCTGGGCGCTTTCGCGTGCCTATTTCGAGCGGTTCCAGACGCGAGACGGCGGCTGGGGCTACACGATCGGGCGCTCGAATCCCACCGGCAGCATGACCTGCGCTGGGGTCTCAAGCCTGGTGATCACGGGCGTTCGAAGGTACATGGGGCAAGAATTCCTCCAGGGAGAGGCGATCCGCGACTGCGGCAAAGGGGGATTCAACATCAACCTCGCGCGCGGAGTGGCCTGGCTGGCCAATCATTTCTCGGTCCAGCAGAACTTCGGCAACGGCCAGCAATGGCGCTACTATTACCTGTACGCACTCGAGCGCGCAGGCCGGCTCGCGGGCGTGCGGTACTTCGGCCGCAACGACTGGTACAGGCTGGGCGCTGAGGAGCTTGTGCAATCGCAGAACCGGCTCTCCGGATTCTGGCGCGGCGGCGGAAGCGAAAATGAGCTTGTCGCCACCAGCTTCGCACTCCTGTTCCTGGCCAAGGGACGCTCGCCGGTCATCATCAACAAGCTCTTCCGCGAGCCAATCACCGACTGGAACAACGACCCCGACGACGTCCGTGAGCTCACAAACGAGACCAGCCGCGACTGGAAAACGCTTCTCACCTGGCAAATCGTGAATCCGGCGTACGCCTCGGTCGAGGACATGCTCCAGGCCCCCATCGCCTTCATGAACGGCCACGAAGCGCCCGAGCTTTCCCCCGCCGCGCGCAAGACTCTGCGCGGCTATCTGGAACAGGGGGGCTTTCTCATGGCGGACGCCTGCTGCGGCGATTCGCGATTCGACGCAGGATTCCGCAGGCTGATCAAGGAAATCCTGCCCGAAGAGGAATACCAGCTCAAGCTCCTGCCTCCTGAACACCCGGTCTACCGGGCGCGTTACAACCTCGATCCCAACTGGAACCCGCTCTACGGGGTCGAGCACGGCTGCCGCACGATCGTGATCTACTCCGCGCAGGACCTTTCTTGCTACTGGAACCAGGCCGAACGCGATCCCAGAAATCCCGCGGTCATTCGCGGCATGCACGTGGGTCGAAACATCGTCGATTACGCAACAGGGCGAGAACGTCCGGCCGACAAACTCGCCGTCCGCGCCACGGTCTCGCCCCAGCTTGATGCACCCCGGCGAGGTGCATTGCGAGTCGCCAAGCTCAAGTACGCAGGCGACTGGAACATCGCCCCCCGCGCGGTTGCAAATCTGATGGAAACCCTCCGCCGGCCCCCGCTCAACTTCGACGTCGTGATCAACCAGAAAGACCTCGCCGCCAGGGATCAGGGACTGATCTATTACCCCCTCGTTTACCTCCATGGGCGGTCGGCCATGGCCTTTGATCAGGAAGACATCGAAGCGCTCAGGCGCCACCTGGAGCCAGGCGGCGGCACCCTCTTCGCAGACGCAGCTTGCGGCAGCTTCGCCTTCGATACTGCCTTCCGAAAGTTCGTCAAGGAGCTTCTGCCCGGCAAGCCGCTCACGCCAATTCCACGCAACGATCCGCTCTATTCCACCAAGATCGCCTTCGATCTTTCCGACTGCCAGTACACTCCCGCGGCCGGCGGAGGCCAGGATTTTCCCCAGCTTGAGGGCATCAAGATCAACGATCACTGGGCGATTATTTATTCAAAGCTCGATATCGGATGCGCACTCGAGCGTCATTCCGGCATCGACTGCAAGGGGTATACCCACACGAGCGCGACCCGAATCGCGGCCAATGTGGTGATCTATTCGACCTTGCCGTGAGGCTCGACCCGGCCAGGGCGAGGGGAGGGTACATCATGAGCCAGCCTGGCGAATCTGCTCCCACCCACGACCCTCACGATCTGGCCCGATTTCTCGCGGCCCAGCGCACTTCTTTCGACCGCGCGCTCGCCGAGCTCAAGCGTGGGCGCAAGGAGTCGCACTGGATGTGGTATGTGTTTCCGCAGGTCGCGGGCCTGGGCCATAGCCCCACGGCCGAGCGTTATGCGATCCAGTCTCGGGCGGAGGCAGCCGCCTACCTCGCGCATCCCGTGCTCGGACCTCGCCTGCGCGAATGCGCGGAGGCCGTACTTGCCGTCCCTGACCGATCCGCGAGCCAGATCTTCGGCTATCCCGACGATCTCAAGCTGCGTTCGAGCGCGACTCTGTTCGAGGCCGTTTCGCCTCCAGGATCGGCGTTCGCCCGGCTGCTCGACAGGTTTTTCCAGGGCGAGCGCGACCAGGAAACACTGCGCAGGCTCGGGACCGCCCCAGAACCCGCGTGACCCGATCGCCGCCGGCCATCAGGTCAGAAGATCGGGCACAATCTTCGCCTTCGTGACCTCAGCGTCCGTAAGACTGTCCATGCGCCCTTCGTGCGGGAAGTTGAGCTTCCTGTGATCAAGCCCGAGCGCGTGGAGCAGGGTGGCGTGGAGGTCGTGCACGGTCACGATCTTGTCGACGGCCTTGTAGCCGAAGTCGTCGGTTGCGCCATGGGCGTAACCCGCCTTGAACCCGCCGCCAGCCAGCCAAAGCGAAAAAGCGTGGCGATTATGATCCCGCCCGTCCTTCCCTTCCGAGACCGGCAGCCGGCCGAACTCGCCGGTCCAGATCACAATGGTCTCTTCAAGTAAACCGCGTTCCTTGAGATCTCGCACAAGCGCTGCGCTGGGTTGATCGGTCTTCGCACAGAGAGAGCGAAGCGACTTCGCGTTCTCGTTGTGGGTATCCCAGGGCTGGCCGCCGTGGAATAGCTGCACAAACCGAACACCACGCTCCACGAGCCTCCGGGCCATCAGGCACCGCGCTGCGTACTCATGCGTGACCGGATCATCAAGACCGTACATTCTGCGCGTGGCGGGGGTTTCACTCGAAAGGTCGAGCGCCTCGGGAACTGCGCTTTGCATGGCCGCAGCCACCTCGAAATTCGCGATGCGGGCTTCGAGCTCGCCATTGCCCGCGTGGCGGCCCAGATGAATCCGATTGAGCTCCTCGAGAAACCCAAGCTGCGCCCTGCGCGCTTCCGCCGTCACGCCACGCGCGGTATGCAGGTTCAGCACAGGCTCAGCGCCTGATCGAAACGGCGTTCCCTGAAGAACCGCGGGCAGCCAGCCGCTCGACCAGTTGCGAGTGCCGTCGACCGGCAGCCCTCCAGGGCCGGATAGCACTACATAGGCCGGCAGATTGCGGTTCTCCGTGCCGAGGCCGTATACCACCCAGGAGCCCAGCACCGGCCGACCCGCGAGGATCTTGCCCGTGTGAATCAACCGGAGCGCTGTCTCGTGGTCGACCGACTCCGTCGACATCGAGCGGATGAGGGTCACGTCATCGACGATCCCCGCCAGATGCGGCAGCAGCTCGCTCAGCACGATGCCGGATTGCCCCGCCGGCCGGAACCGGAACGGCGACGCCAGCAAGTTACCCGCGCGATTGTTGAAGTGAATCTCCAGTTGACCAGGATAGGGCTTGCCATGATGTTTGCTGAGTTCGCGCTTGGGATCGAACAGGTCGACCTGGCTCGGCCCGCCGTGCTGGAACAAGCTGATGACCGCGCGGGCACGCGGTTTGGGGCGCGTGACTGCTTCTCCGAGCGCAGCCCCTGCCCGGGATTGCTCCTCGAGCAAACTGGCAAGCGCAAGCGCGCCCAACCCGCCGGCGTACCGGCCCAGGAAAGCGCGGCGATTGAGCGCGAAGCCTTCATGAAGGGCAAGACCGCCAGGATAACGTCGTGATTCCATGAGCGCTCATTCCATGTAAAGGAACGCGTTGCTCGAAAGCAGCAACTGGCAAAAATCCGCGCGGGCCTTGCGCTCCGCTTGCTTTACGCCAAGCGCTGCATAGTGCGCTGGCTGACTCACAAGAAATCGCCGTGAAGCCTCGAGCTCCTGCTCGCCCGGCGCGCGGCCAAGTGCGAGCCGAAACGCCCGTGCCAGAAACGCATCCGCGGCGGATTGCGTCGTTCCCTGGCCTGGTTCGCCCCGCGCGGTCTCTCGTTCCAACCGCTCGGCAAAGCTCGCTGCGCGATCGACTACAAAGCTCGAATTGAGCAAACACAACGACTGTGTAGGGATCGTGGACGGCAACCGCCTTGTGCAGGTCGTAACGATCGACGGCGTATCGAACGTTTCCAACAGACTCATCGTCTGCGTGCGGCGATGCTGGAGATAGATTGAGCGTCTGTGTGCGCCCGGGTTCGATTCCTCAACCAGCACCTCGCCCGACCCAACCCGGCTGGTGCGCACAAATGGACCTCCCACGCGGGTATCGAGCTCGCCCGAGATCGCGAGCATTGCGTCGCGAATCGACTCCGCATCGAGCCGCCTGAGCGGGCTGTGCCAGAGCAGGCGGTTATCCGGATCGACACGCGCGCCCCTGGTCCCGGCCGCGCTCGATTGGCGATAGACCGAGGAAGTCATGATCAGCCGGTGCAGCACCCGCGGATCCCAGTCAGATCGCATCAGCTCGGCGGCCAGAAACTCAAGCAGCTCCGGATGGCTCGGGGGCGAACCTGTATAGCCCAGGTTTTCTGAAGTCTCGACGAGTCCCACACCGAAATGCTGCTGCCAGATTCGGTTGGCGAGTACGCGCGCCAGGAGCGCGGCCGGGCGTGATCGAGACCTGGTCAACCAGCGCGCGAAGGCTAGCCTGCGTCCCGAGGTTCCTGCACCCGAGACCGGCTGTGCAGGCTGATACTGGTTATCGGCATCGGTCAGGAATGCGAGAACGCCCGGACCGACCCTTTCACCTGGCGTGCTGGGATTGCCGCGTAAGAGGATCGGCGCCCGTTCGGGTTGGGCGTGCTCACTTCCGATCCAGGCGATCCGCGCTGGGTTCGGCCAACGCTGTTCCTCAAGTTGCTTGATCAGAGGCGCAATGGCCTCCTCGCCTTGCTTCTTGGCATCCCCCTTTACGGACGCGAAGAGCCGCCTGAGACCCGCGATCTGCGCGTCGATCGCGCGCTCGTGCGCCTGCCAGGGGCCGAGCTCCGACCACGGACCGGCGACCACCTCACGCTCCCTTGGCTTTTGCCAGTGCTCGACGTTGAGCGCGGGGAACAGCATGGCCTGGAGCTGATAATACTCCCGCTGGGTCACAGGCTCGAACTTGTGATCATGGCACTTCGCGCACTGGAGAGTCAGTCCCAGCAGCGACGAACCGATGATCTGGATCGTTCCCTCGAGCACGGCGTACTTGTCCGCACGGACCTCGTCGGGATTGCCGTCGCTTTCCCCAGTGCCGTCCTGCGCGTTTCGCAGGAAGTGCGTTGCAACCAGCTTGTCAACCGCCTCGCGAGACACGCCCGGCCCACGCTCCGACGTCAGCTCGTCGCCGGCGAATTGCTCCACAATGATCTGATTAAGCGGCCTGTGACCTTGAAACGCACGAATCACGTAATCGCGATAGCGATACGCCAGGGGCCGATCGGTATCCGCGTTGAAGTATCCATTCGAATCCGCGTATCCCGAGGCATCGAGCCAAAGACCTCCTGTGCGTTCACCATAGCGCGGTGATGCCAGCAGTCGCTCGATCAATCGCTCAGCAGCATCGGGCGCGAAATCGCGCTCGAACGCCTCGACTTCTTCCGGCGTCGGCGGCAGACCGGTCAGGTCAAAGCTCATGCGTCTGATGAGGGTCGCGCGATCCGCCTCCGGAGCAAGCGTCAGCCCGCGATCCTCAAGTGCCCGCAGCACGAACAGGTCGACGGGAGTGCGTCCCAGGCGCGTTGATTGAACACGCGGCGGTGCCGGAGGCTCAAGCCTGCGAAACGCCCAGTGATCCGCGCCCGGGCCGTCGCGCAAAACCGTGGCAGCACCGGCAAGCCCGCGTGCGCCTCGCTCAATCCACTGACGGAGCGCCGCCTTCTCATCACGCGAAAGCGGCTCTTCGGGTTGGGGCGGCATCTCGTCGCTCTCAACCCGCTCCCAGAGCACGCTCTCAGAAAGATCGCCAGGCACCACTACCGGACCACTCGCGCCCCCGCGCGCAATCGAACGCCCGTTGCTCAGATTCAGCTTACCTTTGGGCTTGATCGGACCGTGGCACTTGAGACACCGTAACTTGAACAGCTTCGCGACGTCGCCATCCACCTCGCTCGCTGCCGCTTTCACGCCAATCCCAGCGCACACACCCGCGAAAATCGCCGCAAGGAACCCGCGCGCCAGTACCCTCACAACCACTGGCCCTCGCTTCGCCATCATGCCCTGCGTCTCCCGGCTCTCACCCGATCTCAATACCCTCAACTATACAATAAATGTTAAACAGCGAAAACCCGGGAGTGTGGCCGCAACAGGCCGAAGGTGGGTTAGAGCCCTGGATCGACGCAGCGGTCCTGCGAGTCGAGACTTGAGACACCAAAAGCCATCAGCGTTTCTTCAGCAAAGACGCCTCCAGGCGATGAAGCAAATCTCTGGGAGAGATGAATCCTTCCAGGTGTTCCAGAGTCGCGCCACGCGGGGAGATCATCACCAGGGCGGGATAGCCTTCCACGTGATATCTGTCACAGAGTGCGGCGCTTGATTCTCCATCGATCTTGACGGGCACGAACGCTCTGTTCACTTGATCGACAACGTCTGGCTCACTCAGCGTCACGCGCTCGAGCTTGCGGCAAAAACCGCAACTCCCGGATTGGAAATAGAGCAGGATTGGGCGATCGAGTCGCTTCGCGGTCGCGACGGCCTTTTGCCAGCCGTTCGTCCAGTGAATCGCGGGCTCGACCTCCGACCCCGGCGCGGCGATTTGAAACAATCCCAAGAACAGGCAAAGAACGGGTCGAATCTTCAAACGCGACATTGGAGTGCTCCAGTCCAGGGAATCTCCGAGACAGTCCGGGCGGCCTGTCGAATCTCGGAAGGTCCTTGCGAGATAAAGCCGATCAGTGCGAACGCATGCACGCCGGGCACGAGCTGGCATCACCGCTTTGGTGGTTATGGGCCGTGGGGCTCATCGGGGGTTGCGACGTGCTCTTGATCGAGGATTCCGCGGCCGTATTGCGGCGGCAGTTCTCGCAGATGCACCCTGCTTGAATCGAAAGGACGGAAAGCACAAAACCGAGAGCTGCAACACGTCGAGACATGAGAGCATCCTTTCTCTTTGAGAGATGAACGTGAGAGGGGATCAATCAGCCAGATATTCTCGCATCAGGATCCGAGCCCGATGCAACCGGCTCTTGACCGCCTCGCGGCCGAGGGAGAGTTCTTGACCGATCTCATCGACGGTCTTGCTTTGCAAGTCGCGCAGGATCACCACTAAACGAAACCTTTCGGGCAACGACTCGATCGCCGCGGCGATGTCGAGGCGAAGCTCCGAATCCGACCGCTCCGCGAGCACACTTTCCTCGATCAGGGACTGATGCTTTAAGTGGCTTGCGAGCCGTGAGCACTCCCTGCGCACGATCATCATCAGCCACGCGGGAAACGACGCTGCCGTTCTGAGAGCGCCAATCCTGCGATAGAGTTGCCAGAGCGTCTGCTGGGCCGCGTCTTCCGCATCCTCATGGCTGATGCAGTAGCGCTTCGCGTAGCGGCGAATATCCGGTTGGGCCACTGACAAAAGCGCTTCAACCGCGGCCGGATCACCGTTTACCGCAAGGCGAATCATTTCCACGGAAACGCCGTTTGAGCCCATCGAAACGCTTCCTTCTCGAGTAGTTGTCTAGTGGGCGCGAACAGGGCAGCGCCCCATCAGATGGCAGGCCGGGCAGTATCCCATGAGACCCGTCATCAGCAGCATGCACCCCATCGCCGCGATCCCGTATCCCATCATTCCCTGACTGAACGCGAGAAATCCCGTAGCGACAAGCAGGCCGCCACCCAGCACGCGAGCGATACGCTCAACCGTTCCAACATTCGTCTTCATGATCGTAGCCTCTCCTCGGGAAACGCGACCCCGCACACTCGTGCGTCGGTCTTCCAGAAGAAAGAGGGGCGCAACCGCGAATTCGATTCACGGACACCCAAAAAATCCGCGATCCCCGTACCGATCATGGTCGCTGAAGGATCGGACTCGTACTCAAGTTGCGAAAGCAGAAAGTCCAGGCAAGGCTGAGAAGATACGGCGGTGCAAGCTAAATCGTCTTGAGCCTGGCGAGGAGCGTTTGAAACTGCGGTCCGATGGGGCGTGCGGAGTCGCCGCGGAAGGTGAGGAACCCGTGGTAGCCGACTTCCTCGAGTGCGCCGGCGTATTCTTCCCAGTCGAGCGCGCCGGAGGGAAAACCCACTCCGCGGGGGTGGCGTGCGATCGCACCCGGGCGGCCGACGGCGTCATCGGCATAGGCGTGCGCCAGGCGCTCGGCGAGCAGGCTAACCGCAGCGATGGGATCAACGCCAACGTAAAGCAGGCCGGCTGGATCGAGGCTGACCTTGAGGAGCTGAGATCCCAGGTCGATGAGAATCTGGTTGAGCGGCTCGATTGGCTCGCCGCCGGTCTCGAGCGCGAGCACGACTCCGCGATGATCGGCCCTGCGTTCGAGCTCGTGCAGCGTCGAAAGAAACACCTCTCTGCGCGGGTCCTCGACCGCGGGCGCAGCACCCGCGCGGACGAGCACGGTGCGAGCGCCAAGCTCATAGGCAAGCGCGAAAACAGCATCGGCCCTGCGCATGCGGTCGTCGAGTTGATCGAGAGAATCGAACGGCCTGCGCGTGGGGAGCACGACCGCGGGGAGCGCAAGCTCAACGGTACGGAGCACGTGTCTCAGGTCGCGCCTGGCTGTTTCGCCCAGGCGATGGGGCGCGAGGTCGCCGGAGGCTTCCAGCACGACCCCGCGCGCGCCGAGGCGAGCAGCGTCCTGAATCTGGTCGCGGATCGAGTGTTCGGAATCGAGCCGGAGGGCCAGAGGATTTCGAATCATGAGCGGTTCCTGAATCTACGATGCGCACGCTTCAAACACGGTGGCGATTCCCTGGCCCTGACCAATGCACATGGTCGCCACGCCGTAGCGGGCGCCTGAGTCGCGCATGCGATAGAGCAGGGTGGTAGCGATGCGGGCGCCCGATGCGCCCAGCGGATGGCCGATCGCGATCGCGCCGCCGCGCGTGTTGACCTTGTCCACGCTGAGCTTGAGCAGCCCCAGCACCGAAAGCACCTGCACAGCAAAAGCCTCGTTGATTTCGATCGCGTCGATCTGATCGAGCGAGAGCCCCGCGCGCTTGAGCGCCTTGTGCACCGCGGGAACGGGGCCGATGCCCATTTCCTCCGGATTGACGCCAACGACGGCCGTGGCGCGGATCCTGGCCATCGGCTTGAGCCCAAGTGCCTGGCTCTTTTCTTCCGACATCACAAGAATCGCCGATGCGCCCACGGAAAGCGGCGAGCTTGTCCCCGCCGTCACCGACCCGCCGTCGGGCTGAAACGCCGGGGGCAAGGCGGCGAGTGCCTCGAGCGTGGTATCCGGCCGGATCGACTGGTCAACGGTGAGCAGGGTCTTGCGTCCAGCCTCGTCACGGCCCCAGGTCGGCACGATCTCGGACGCGAACTCGCCCTTCTGCGTGGCCTGCGCAGCGAGCGCGTGGCTGCGCAGGGCGAACTCGTCTTGCTTCGCACGCGGAACTCTGTACTTGGCAGCCAGATATTCGGCGGTGAAGCCCATGTTCATGACCGCCTCGGAATGCCCGCGAAAGAGCCCAGGATAGGGATTGTAGTCCTTGCTCATGGGCACATGCTCCATGTGCTCGACTCCGCCGGCGATCTGGACATCGTCGCCGCCGGCCGCGATGCTCATGGCCGCATCGTTGAGCGCGGTGAGGCTCGAGCCGCAGTTGCGGTTGATGGTCACACCGGCCGTTTCGACCGGCAGACCCGCGGCGAGCGCGGCGATCCGCGCCACGTCAAAGCCCTGTTCGCCCTGCTGCTGCACGCAGCCAAAGCGAACGTCCTCGATCAACCTGGGATCAACCCCAGTGCGCTCGACGAGCGCCTTGATCACATGGGCCGAAAGATCTTCCGAGCGCGTGTCGCGGAACCACCCTTTGTCAGCCGAGGCCCGGCCAATAGGCGTTCGCACGGCGTCGATCACCACAGCGGTCTTCATTGCGTCATCCCTCCGTCATGTGGTTCCTTGGTTCAGGCGACCGAGGTCAGCTTGGGCCGGGGATAGAAGGTTCCGCCCGACTTGGCGAGCGCGACGAGAGACTCGGGGGCCTGGTAGCGTCTGCCACGATGGGCGTAGCGCTCGAGCTTTTCGAGCACGTTCTTGGCACCCAGCGTATCGCAATAGCGGAGGATTCCGCCGCGGAAGGGCGGGAAGCCGATGCCCAGAATGAGGCCCATGTCGACCTCGCCGGGATCGCCCACAATGCCTTCCTCGAGCACGCGGACGGCCTCGAGCAGCATCGGCAGGAAGAGCCGATCGGTGAGCTCGGCCTCGTCGAAGGCGTGGTCTCCGGTGCGGTGGCGGGCGACGATCTCGGCAACCTGGGGATTGACCTGAGGGGCCGACGATTTCGACTTGGCCAGATAGAACTTCAGAGCGTTCTTGCCGCCGCCCCCTTGCTTGAGCATGTCCACCAGGATCGGCGAAGCGACGGACCGGTCCGGATACGCCGCCAGGAGCAGCTTGCCGGCGTAGACCGCGGTCTCAAGCCCAACCAGGTCGGTGAGTGTGATCGGCCCCATGGGCATGCCAAATCGAGTGGACGCGGCGTCGATTGCCTCAATCGCCGCCCCCTCCTGCGCCAGGATGAGCGACTCGTTCATGTACGGGAACAGCACGCGATTGACCAGGAAGCCGGGGCAATCGTTGACGACGATGGGCGCCTTCCTCGCCTGCCGCGCCAGCTCAACCACGGCCGCGATGGTGGCGTCGCTCGTCTCCTTGCCGCGGATGACTTCCACGAGCTCCATGCGGTCGACAGGGTTAAAGAAGTGCATGCCCACGAACCGCTCCGGATTGGGCGCGGCGGAGGCCATTCGCGTGATCGAGATCGTCGAGGTATTCGACGCAACGATTGCATCGTCGCGGAGCACGCCCTTGAGTTTGGCATACGCCTCGCGTTTCAGCGCTTCGTTTTCGGTGACGGCCTCGATGACGATATCGCAGTCGGCCAGGAGGGTGTGATTGGTCGTCGCCACCAGCCGTGAGAGCATGTCGGCCAGATCCTGCGGCGTGGCGCGGCCAATGGCGATTCGGCCCTTGACCACGTCCATCGCCCGGTTCATGCCGTCGGCCAGCCGGGCATCGTCGACATCGAGCATCACGGTCTTCTTGCGCGACCTGGCGAAGGCCGCGGCAATGCCTGCGCCCATGAGCCCCGAGCCCAGCACGCCCACCTTGTTCAGGCGCTCGACGTCCCTGGCGCCGTCGCCGCGGGAGAGCTTGTTCTTGAGGAAGAAGATCCCAATCAGGTTTGCCAGGATCGGCGAGCCGACCAGTTTCTGCACAGCCTTTTGCTCGACCTTGAGGGCCTCATCAAGCGGCAAGGCCAGGCCGTCCTTGATGGCCCCGATCGCCGCCAGGGGCGCGGGATAGTGCCCCTTGGTCTTGGCCTTGACCACGCCGCCGGCCACTGCGAACGCGAAATGCAGGGCGTCCAGGCTGACCGACACTGGGCCGCTGCGGGTCTCTCGGTTTTTGGTCCAGGCGCCCGAATCGCGCAGGTATTCGATCAGCCGCCGCCCCTCGTCGAGCAGGCGATCGGGGGGCACGGCATCGAACACAAGCCCCAGGTCACGCGCCTTCTGGGCGCTTACAGCCTCGCCGGCCGCGATCATCTCGATCGCATTGAGGCCAATAAGCCGCGGCAGCCTTTGCGTGCCGCCCCAGCCGGGCATGAGCCCGATTTTCACTTCGGGCAAGCCGATCTGAGTGTGATCGGCTTTCGAGGCGACGCGCTCATCGAGCGCGAGCACAAGTTCGGTGCCGCCCCCCAGGCAGGCGCCGTCGATCAGCGCCACGGTGGGGAACGGCAAGCGCGAGATCTTCGAGAACAGCCGGTGGCCGAACTCGAGCATCACCCCCGCCTGCTCGGGCGTGACATACGAAAGTGCTGCGATTTCCTTCAGGTCGGCACCGGCGATGAACTGGCCGGGCTTGCCGGACATGAAGACGAGACCCTTGAGATCGCTTCGGCTCTCAAGCCGGGCGACGATGCCGGCCAGCTCCTCAAGTACCTGCCGGCCCAGCGTGTTGACCTTGCTCCCGGGGAGGTCGAAGGTGATTCGCCCCAGCCCGCCTTCCAGCTCGTCGAACTTTAGCGCGGCGTCCATGTGAGAGTCCCTCGCTCGGTTAGTTCTGGTAAGGCATGAGAATCTCGCCGGGCTCAATGCCGGCGATCGCCTCGAAACCGCCGGCCGCGATCTTTTGGCCAAGCCGGGTGACAGCGCGGAAGTAGGCGTCGCTGGGCCGTTTGCCCGTGAGCTTGCGGGTAAGATCCTGGCAAAGGATGTCAGCCGCGTCTGCGATGAGTTCGTTCGACTGCCGACCGGCCCAGAGGCTCGTCGCCAGCATGACGACGGCATCTTGCATGCGCTGGGAGAGCTCAGCCATTCGGCACTGGCGGTCAGCCAGGCGAAGCTGGTGCTTGGTCATCACGCCGCTGATTTCGAGCCGGCCGTGCTCGAGCATGTGCGAGGCGAATTCCGCATGCGCCGCAAGCGCGGGGGGCACCTTCGACAGCGTGCTCGCCGGCAGCGACCGCCGGCCCTGGACCGCCTGGCTCATCCGCCACTTCGCGTAGGGGATCATCGCGTCCTTGAGCGCCCACACGTGCGCGGGGTTGAGCAAATTCGGCTGCTTGATCTTCGCCGCGGCGAGCGCCTTGCCCACCGGCTCGAAGTAGGTCTTGCCGTGCTCCTTGACGAGCGACTTGAAGAACGCCATGCCCAGCATCTCGCCCTCGCCCTCGTAGATGCACGGGGCCAGGAACTCGTGCACGTTCTCACCAAAGTGATGCCCCTTCAGGAACGCGCGGCCGCCGTGCGTCTTCATGAAGAGCTCGATCGCGGCTTCCTTCTGCGCCTCGCTGCCGAAGATCTTGGCCACGATGCATTCGAGCTCGCCGCGGTAGCCCTGGTCGAGCAGCCACGAGCACCAGGCCACAAGCGCATCGGCCCCCACGATCAGCGCTGCCAGCCGGCCGAGCCGCCGCTCGACAAGCTCGCGGGTGACGATCGCCGCGCCGTACGTGCGACGGAAATGGCCCCAGGGGAGCATGTTGGCGAGCATCACACGCATCGAGCCCGCCGCGGCCGAACAGAGCGCCACGCGACCGAGATTGAGGCCGTGGTACGCGATCGTCAGTCCATCGCCGCGCCCAGCCTCAAGCAAATTCTCGCGCGGCACCCGCAGGCCATGGAACCGCAGACCGTGGTTATGCAAGTGCTTGAGCGCGAACAGGCCGTAATCCACGATCTGGAACGCCTCGTTCTCCTGATCGGGAAGATCGACAATGAGCACGCTGGGTTTGTCCTCGATCTTGCACACGAGCCCGATCGTGCGCCCGGGGACCGCGTTGGTGATGAAGAGCTTTTCGCCCTCGACCACATATTCATCGCCCTGGAGCGTGGCCCGGGTGCGGAGCGCGGTAAGGTCCGACCCCGCGCCTGGCTCGGTGAGCGCGAAGGCCGAGAGCCGTTCGCCGCTCGCCAGCCTGGGGAGATACCATTCCTTTTGCTCGCGGCTGCCGAAGGTGCGGATGGGGTCGACGGCGCCGATGCAGCCGTGCACGGACGCCAGGCCCGAGACGTTGGGGTCGATCGTGGCCATTCGCGTGAGGAACTGGGCAAACCCGGCGAAGGATGAGCCGCCGCCGCCATATTCGCGATCGATGAGCAGCCCCCAGTATCCAGCGCGGCCAAGCTCCGCCAGCACCTCGTCGGTGACCTTGTTGTCGCTGCCATAAAGCGTGCCCGCGCGGCGATGGCGGGCAACGATCTCCAGCGAGCTGCTCATCGTGCGGGCGCAGTGCTCGGGCACGACGGGGGCTTCCGGCAGGAACAGATCAATCGGCAGCTCGTGCTCCCAAACAGCCCGGTGCACCGGGCTGTGCGGCGTCTGATGACGCAGGTCAAAGAGTGCATCGACCTGGTCATCGGCCCGGTCGATCGAGCCGGTCTTGCGGGCTTCTTCCTCGCTTTTCCCCGAAAGGGCGAGGGCCGATTCCACGAAGGTCTGCGATTCCGATTCCCGAACTGGGGCACTCATCGAACCACCTCTTGGCCGTCTCGGCCGTTGCGAGTCGAACATTCCCGGTCGCGCGGTCGCTGGCCAGAGGTCCGAGCGCAGGTCGAGGCCAATTGCCTTGATCACGACCTGCGCTGGCCGGCTCGCTCCCGCCGTCCGATTTCTCGTACTCACGCCTCGAACACGCCTGGGCGCCCTCATCTGGACCGCCCTGGCCGACCCCGTTCGCAATGCTCCCTCAAGCGACGTCCTGGGCAAGCAGCCAATCCTCAAGGATCATATGCCCGAGGTAGGGCGCCCGCAACAGCACGGCGCTGTCAGGCAGGCTCCGCAACAACCACCTCTGGCGGCTGATGCTCGGGATCACGCTCGAGCTCAGACGTTCCAGGTGGCTCCTGCGAAGCTGTTTCACAACACGATGGCTTAGCCGCTCGAAGGTCGAGGAAAAGAGCTTGGGCGCGGGCCCGGCGTGGATGACAAGCTCCACATCCGCGTGCAAGGTCGTCTCGACCACGTCCCAGAGCCGCTGGGGATGATCCGTCCAGTCAGCGAGCACCACCCGACTGTTCCACTCGTCGTAATTCGCGATGCCCGTGCATCCCGAGACGATCGGCGGCGTGGGTTTCACGTTCCCGCCGATGATATGGTGCATCGCCATCGCCGTGCGGTTGGGAATGTTTTTCTCCCACACGAGCGGGGTGTGCAGGGGGGGAAAATGATTCGGCCGCCGCTTGAGCGCCACGTCCTCACCCAGAAACGCGTGCATTTCCCGCTCGAATTCGTCGAGCGTGCCCTGCTGTCCGATCAGCAGAATGTGATCGGGCGAAAGATAGGTCGACGGCCCCACGAGCCCGTGCCCGCGGCCGCTGATCGAGCGACAGAGGCGCTCGATCCGGGTGATATCGAGCGTGCTGTGATTGGCGGAGACAATGCCGATCATGGTATCGGGTGTGAGCGCTGCGCAGTCGGGTGCAAGCGAGAGCGGCACCGGCAAGAGCTGTTCCATGGTATAGACGCCCCCGAGCACAAGGGCGGCCAGCTCACCAATGCTGTGGCCGAAGCTCATCCGCGCGTTCTTGACAGGAACGTCGAACACCTGCTCGAGAATCTTCATCTGCGCGAGCTCAAGCCCCACGATCGTGGCGATGTCTTCCACGAAGCTGTCGAGCGTGGACTCAGCACCCGCGCGGATGCGGTCCGCAAGCGCGACCGAGCGGCCGAGGATGGGCCGGCAGAGCTCAGATGCCTCTTCGAGTACGGGAGTGATGATCGGGCCGTAAACGGGATGCGCGAGCAACTCAGCGCTGCGGCCGATGTTGGTGGCGTCGTAACCCCGGAAGGCGATCGCCGCCCGACTCACAAGCGTCCGCAACTCCGCGGGCTGGAGCGGCCGGCCCAGGCGCTTGGGAGCCGCGGTCTTCGGGCCGCGGATAAATCCGCGCCGCGCGGGGAACTCCGTGCGGGCCAGCCAGGACCCGGACCGGCTCTCACCCTGACTTTCACGCCCGCTCGCCTTCGTCGTTCTCATGGCTGCGAACCTCGAGCTCACTCGGACCTCGATCGCCACGATCCTTCGCCGTCGGCCATCCCCGAAGGGAAACTCTCCACGTCACCCACGACCCACTCATGCCGGGTCGAAGGGAAAGAGGCCGCCGTCGCGACCACCTGGTTGCAAACGTCTCGTGATGCCTTGTCTCGACGGCGACCTCTTTCCATCCGACCCGAGACGCCGCAAAATCCGCGCGCACCCCGGACGAAACCGCCGGAAACCCTCGGCTACCCCGAGAACCCGGCCCCACCTCTTCTCGCCGCACGACGAATCAGAAACTCATCGACGAGCGACCCATCTCCGCCCCAGTTCTCGACTTGCGGGGACGGGGATCGGGCACAAACCCGGTGGACCAACACGACCAAAAGTCCACACCAGGATTATACGAGAGATCCAGGCCTTCATGACGTCCATGAATGGAGTTTTGTAGCAGTTGTCCATGGAGGGCCCTTCCGTTTGACCTGGATCCGAGATCGAACCTCGTTTCCCAAACACTCCATTCTACGTTGCGCCCAGGCGAGAAGGTTCAAACGAGTCCCACCCGTTTGCGCCGAATTCTCTTGGGCGTTTTTCGCCTGGAGTGCTTTGTCCTCCCCAAGGCGTTCCCAGCTCACGATTTCAGGGGATCGAACGATCCCCTTCGCGTGGCCGGTTGCTGCAAACACAGCAATCGATCAAGATTTGGATCGGCGGTTAGGGCGCCCCGTGATTGCTTTTGCTCGAGGAATTCGATGGCGACGCGATATTCGAGAGCGATCGTGAGGCGATTGCTCGACGAACCGGGCGATCGCGTGATGGACATCATGGCCGATTGGCCCAGCCCCGCGTTTCTCGATAGCGGCTCGAGCTCACAGTTCGGCGGCGCAGGACGTTATCAGATCTTAACGGCGTGGCCAAGAATCGTTTTCGAAGCCCAGGACACTCGATATCGCCTGTTGCCTCCCGGCAAGGATAAACGCTGGATCGACAGCGATCCCTTGCGCGGGCTCGGACTCGTGCTTGGCCAGTTTGATCTCGACTGGGAACATGCGCCTCCCGATCCCGAGGAACCGCCGTTTCAGGGAGGATTCATCGGCTATTTCGGTTACGACGCTGGCCCGCTCATCGAGCCGTGCCCAAGACAGCATCCGCGTGACTCGCGCCTGCCGGATATCCGCCTTGGCCTTTACGACACGGCGGTGATCATCGATCTCATGAAAGGGCGGACTGAGCTCTGGGCATGGGATCTCGCGGGTGAAGGGGAGCTCACGGTCAAGAAGCGGGCGACGCAATGGCAGCGCCTGATCGCGAGATCCATCGCGAATGTGCCTCACGCCCGTCAATTCCAACCGGTAGCGCTCCAGCCGACGATCGACCGGGCCGCGTATTTGCGCTCGGTCGAGCGTGCGCTCGAATACATCTCCGCCGGCGATGTTTACCAAGTCAACCTGGCCAGGCGTTTCGAGGCGCGGGGCGTCTCCGATCCTTATGGCATCTTCAGACGCCTTCGCAAGCTGAGCCCCGCACCCTTCAGCGCCTACCTTGCCTGGGACGACCTGGCCGTGATCTCGGCCAGTCCCGAGTGGTTTTACCAGACCCGCGGCGATCTGATCATCACGCGCCCGATCAAGGGCACACGGCCGCGCGGGCGCGATCTCGACGAGGACGAACGCCTGGCAGCCGAGCTCCGCGCGTCGGCCAAGGACCACGCTGAGCTGGTCATGATCGTCGATCTTGAACGCAACGACCTCGGCCGCGTGTGCGAATTCCGCAGCGTGGAGGTCGTTGAAGCGTGCCGGATTGAATCGTACGCCCAGGTTCACCACCAGGTCGCGACGATCAGCGGTCGCCTGAGACGGAACGTTGGCCCGGTGGACGTGATCCGCGCTCTGTTCCCTGGCGGCTCAATTACAGGCGCGCCCAAGATTCGGGCCATGCAGATCATCGACGAGCTCGAACCGTGCCGGCGGTCGGTTTACACCGGGTCGATCGGATATCTGAGCTGGGGTGCAAGCGCCTTCAACATCGCGATCCGAACCATTGCCGTCGAGGGGGACCGGGCCTGCTTCCATGTGGGAGGAGGCATCGTGGCGGATTCTGTCCCCGAGCAAGAGCACGAGGAAACCCTGTCCAAGGGTAGGGGGCTTCGTACAGCGCTCGTGGGCGAAGCTACAGAATGGCACGACCCATGATCTGGCAGAGTGGCCGCGTGACGTCCGAACCCACTTGCGGCATCAGCCCGCTCGATCGCGCCTTCGAGCACGGCCTTGGCCTGTTCGAGACGCTCCGTACCTGGAAGGGTACGGCAACGCTGCTTGAGCGCCACTTGCAACGGCTCAGGCAGTCCGCCGCCGCGCTCGGGCTGAGCGTTGAAGCCGATTGCTTGCCCGATGAGCCCGCCGTCCGCGCGCTTGTGGATGCTTACCTCCAGGCTCAGGGAGAAACGGGCGACGTCCGGCTTCGAATCACCCTCACCGGCGGCCTGTCAACCTCCGCAGGGAAAAACGCGGCCGTCTGGATGACCGCGGGCTCTCTGCCGCCGCCGATCATCCCGGGCGCTATCGTGGCCAGGACCATCACCGTGCCTCCCGACGATCCCCTCACACAGCACAAGACCCTCAACTACTGGCGCATGCGCAAAGCCCATGAAGAGGCCATGGCCCGCGGCGAGCACGAGGTGCTTTGCCTCACGCCCGACGGCATGGTCCAGCAGGGAACACGGTCGAATCTGTTTCTCATCGAATCGAGCCGGATCGTCACCCCCGCGGATTCCGGAGCGCTCCTGCCCGGAGTCATGCGCGGCACCCTGCTCGAACTCGCCCGTAAACTTGGACTGGAAGCCGCCGAATCCTTGGTCTCGATCGCGCGGCTGCACAACGCCGACGAGGTCTTCCTGACCAGCTCCGTGCGCGGAATCGTGCCCGTTGCCCGCGTCTTCGAGCGCAGCCTGGCTCTCCCAGGCCCGGTTACGCGGAAGCTCTCACAACACCTCCTCGCCTGGCTCGAAAAAGGAGGCGATCGCACATGATCACCGTCCGCGATGTGGTCCAGAAGTTGAACGCACTTGCGCCGTTCGCGGCCGCGGAGTCGTGGGACAACGTCGGGCTGCTCTGGGGCGACCCAGCCACAAATGTCTCACGTGTGATGACCTGCCTCACCGTGACCACCGCCATCGCACAGGAGGCGATCGCCGAACGCGCAGAGCTCATCGTCAGCCACCACCCCGTGCTCTTTCGCCAGACACGCAAGGTCACGGCCGACATGCCCGGCACCGGTTTTCTCTGGACGCTGGCGCGGGCCGGCATTTCCGTGGCCAGTCCTCACACCGCGTTTGACAACGCCCAGGGCGGCATCAACGACCTGCTCGCCAACCGGCTCGGACTCCGCGACGTCGAACCGCTCCGGCCAGCCGCACCCGTTCCGTCGTCGCGATTCAAGATCGTGGTATTCACGCCCGAATCCGATCGTGAACGTGTGCTCCACGCAGCATTCGCGGCGGGCGCGGGGATCATCGGCCATTACGGCGAATGCTCGTTCGCCATCCCAGGCCAGGGCACGTTCTTCGGCGACGACACCACCCATCCCACCGTCGGCGCGAAAGGTCATCGAGAGACTGTCGATGAGCTTCGCCTGGAATTCATCTGCCCGGCCAGCCAACTCGCCTCCGCCCTCGCCGCTGTACGCGCGAGCCACTCCTACGAGGAGCCGGCGATCGATGTGTATCCCCTGGCCGGCGAGCCCGTGCCGCGGTTCCCGGGCGCGGGCCGTGTCGGACGCCTGGACCAGCCCGCGACACTCGGCCATTTTGCCCGCCTCGTCGCGCACACCTTCGAAAGCGGCTGCGTGCAATTCGCGGGCGACCCGACAAAGCCCATCGGGCGCGCGGCCATCTGTTGCGGCGCAGGGGATGATTTCCTCCGCGAAGCACACCAGGCAGGCGCTCACGTGCTCGTCACCGGCGAGGCCCGGTTCCATCGCGGTATCGAGGCCGAGGAGCTCTCCATCGGCCTCATCACCGCCGGACACCACGCCACCGAACGCATCGGCGTGGTCCAGCTCGCCAATGCCCTGAGCAAATCCTTGCCCGGGCTCGCCATCTGGCCAAGCCAGCACGAACGCGACCCGTTCCAGCTCGTTACAGGCTAGGGCAAATCAACGGGACCGCTTCAGTCCTCGTCATGCTCCTCGTGCGCGTCGTCCAGCTCTTCCTCATCCTCGTCGTCCAGATCATCTTCGCCAATCTCGATGCTCGCAACATCTCCGAGCCGTACGCTCTGACCGCCCACTTCCACGATCACGTCGTCGATATCGGGAACCTGATCGGGATTTTCTGCCGCCTCAATCGAGTCGAAAAAATGATCCAGCGCGGCATCGAGCGCCTGCTCGAATTCGAGTGGATCGATCCCCAGCTCGTCGAGCTTGTCAAGCTTCGTTTCGATGCGGACCGTCATTTCAGGGATTTCGTCATCCGAGTCTTCGAGCGAGCTCACGGTAATCCTCCCAGCAAAACGGCGCTGATCAAGCAAAAAACCCCCGGTCTCGAACCGGGGGCTTGCTACCCTGAACGCCGGCCAAACAAGAATTTGCGGGCCAACGAGCCCCGCGACACAGACCTTGGGTTTACTTTTTCTTGGACTTATCGGCACCGACCGCTTCGGCTTCCTCTTCGACCAGATCGTCATCCATCGAGGTTCGTGCTGCCCGGGCGGTGGGCACGGTCAGGTAACCCTGATGCTCCCACTGGCCAGCCCAGAACGGACCCGACCAGCGTTGGAGTGAGATCGCACGCACGGTCGGACGGTCCTCGTCGCGAATCACTTCGCCCCACGCGCCCGTGTAAGCCGCGCGCACCTGAGACGAGCTCTCTCCCACGCAGAGGAGTCGCTCGCCGTTCGGCGTCAGGCACGCAACCGCGCGCCAATCCTGAGCCCCAACCGCTGCACTGCTCATTGTCTCTTCTCCCTGCCGAACGCTCACGACCTGCCCCGCGTTTCCCTGGCAAGCCACGCCTCCTCGAGGCAAAGCGCTGGCGAAACTATGAATTACCTGCCTTCAGGTTGCTCCCCAATCTCGCCATCGTGCAAATCATTCTCCATCAGGCGATCACACCAGCGGCACGTTGGCCCGATCCGATACGGATCTGATGAACATCTCGCTCGTCCAGGCATTCACCCGGGTCGCATCCACGCACGACAGTGAAAACGCGAGCCGGGCCGTGGTCCGGGCGGACCGCAGCTTCTCTGGCGTCGAGCGAGACGAGGGTGACCCACGAATCCAGCCAGGCTCATGCAGTCGAGCCGGCACGGTACCGGGAGCAAGTCTCTGACAACACTATAGAGATTCTAACCAGGCGTGTGGTCGAGGGCGAATGAATTCTGGAAAAACGACACGGTTGTTTCACGCGTGCACAGCCGGAGCGAAGCACGGCCGGCGACTCCTCCCGGAACCGTCGCCGTGCCTGCCATTTCCGCGTATGCACTCACGCCTACAGACTTCCCAGGTGAGTTACTAACTAGAGGCGGAGCAAGGTTTTGCCATCGCGGCCAATCGACGCCGCCTCGCGCGTGGCTTCCTGAATCCGGTCGAGCGGATAGATTGTTCCGATCCGCGAGCTCAGCACATCTTCGCGGATGAGCCGGCCGATCTCGCGAAAGAGCTTGAGCGAGGCGGGAATGGAGCGTTTGCGCATCCAGTGGCCGAGCCAGAAACCCTCGAGTCGGCGATCGCCGGCGATGGCCGCGCGGGGCTCGATGGGAATTGGCTCGCCCGAGAGCGCGCCATAGAGCACCAGCTTGCCCCCCTCGCCGAGCGCCCGGAAGAGGCCGAGGCCGGTCGCGCCTCCCACGGGATCGATGGCGTGGAGAACTCCCCGGCCCCCTGTGATCTCGCGAACTCTGTCCTCAATATTGCCGTCCGCGGAGGCGAGCACCACATCGCCTCCCAGCGCCTCGAGCTCCGCGACCGCCTCCTGCCTGCGCACCACGTTGATTGTCTTGATCCCGTCGTGCCTGGCCAGCTTGATGACCATCCGCCCCAGGGTCGAGCCCGCGGCCGATTGCAAGAGCCATGCGCCCCGTGGCACCGCCAGCACATGCCTCACGAGTGCCAGCACCGTCGCCGGATTCACAAAAAAAGCCGCGGCCTGCTCGTCCGAAACCCCATGCGGAATCGGCCGCGCCTGCCGCGCAGGGATCACGGCATATTCGGCCCAGTTGCCGCCAGCGGAATTGATCACCGCAACACGCTTGCCCAGCACCAGCCGGCCCAGAATCCCAGGCCCAGCCTCGTCGACTACCCCCACACCCTCGAAGCCTGGCGTGGCCGGCAAGGTCGGCAATACGCCGTACTTCCCTTCGACCACCAACATGTCCGAGGGGTTGATCGGGCTATAGATCATCCGCACCCGCACCTGGCCGGGCCCCGGCTTCGGCGTGGGCAAATCACGCACCTGCAATACCTGATCTGGAGGACCAAACGCGTCGAACACCGCGGCCTTCATCGACGATTGCTCCGGGAAATCCCGCGAACTCGCTTGCCCAGTCGAGTTCTGCGAGATCTTGGGAAAGGGACACAAGCAAGGTATCTTAGCCGAATCGCACGCCAGACGCGTGCAAGGGAGCTCCACGATGAGCGAAGACCTGATTGTCTCCACCGCCTGGCTCGCCGCACATCTCGACGACCCCGGGGTGCGCGTGCTCGATATTCGGGGCAAGGTGCTGCGCCGCGAAACGGCGCCCGGCGTTGAGGAAGCAGATTATCTCGGCTGCCCCGAGGAGTTCGCTCAGTGCCACATCCCCGGCGCGCAATATGTCGATTGGACGCGCGACATCATCGATCCAGATGACCCCGTGCCGGTGCAGGTGGCCGGTCCCGAGCGGTTTGCGGAAGCCATGCGCACCCGCGGCGTCAACGACGACACGCATGTGATCGCGGTCGATCACGCCGGGGGCCAGTTCGCCACTCGGCTCTGGTGGGCTCTTGCCTATTATGGGCATGATCGCACGAGCGTGCTCGAGGGGGGCTTTCAGGCCTGGGCGGCCGAGGGGCGCCCCGTCGCCAGCGGCCAAACGGCAACCCCCGCGCCCGGCAGCTTCCACGCCCGCGTCCGGCCCGAGCTCCGTGTCACCGCCGTCGAGCTGCTCGAGCGCATCAAACACCCCGACCCGGGCGAGATCCTGGTCGACGCCCGCGACATCGGCCAGTTCACAGCCGCCAAACGCAGAGGCCCGCGCGGCGGCAGAATCCCAGGCGCCCTGGGCGCCGCACGCGAGCTCTTCTTCGACGCACAAGGACGCTTCCTACCCCTCGACGACCTCCGCGCTCTGGCCAGTCAGCACGGCCTCGATCCCTCTCGCCGAATCACCGCTTACTGCAACGGCGGCGTCGCCGCCACCGTCGTGCTCTTCAACCTGGCCAGGCTGGGATTCAAGAACCTCGCCAACTACGACGGCTCCTGGAACGAATGGAGCGCCCGGCTCGACCTGCCCATCGAGCACGATTAAACAACCCCTTATCTGAAGCATTCCACGCGAAGTCGGCGTTCTGGCTCTTGTCGAAGTCATGAGACGGGCGTAGGTTATTGAATCGATTCCACGCGGCGGGGGTGCGCACGCATCCAGCCCCTCACCGCGTCGCGACAGGACGTGGACACGGCACACCCCAGGTCCATCGGGGAGATTCGGTCGATGAAAGAAGCAGATAACAAGGTTCGTGGCGC
>DAIDHX010000220.1 GCA_027451885.1 Planctomycetales bacterium | reverse complement strand
CGCCGCGGTCAACCCCAACGCGCGCCTGGGCAGCTCGAGCGAAAGCACGCTCCGCTACCATCGGCCGTTCCTGGAAGACGGGCGACTTTCATACGAGTTTTTCTACGAGCCTGGCTCCACGATGGTCTATCCCACACTGGGACGGATTGCCTTCCTCATCGAGCCCGAAGGCACGCGCATTCATTTGCTCACCAATAAAGGCATGGATCGAGACGGCCTCGCAACCGGTAACGCGCACGACGAGCCGGCCACGCACAGGGCTTTTGGTTCCCCCGCGCTTCGGCCGCGGGAGTGGAACCGGCTCACGATGATCGTCAAGGGTGACGCCGTGAGCCTTGTGCTCAACGATAAACCGATTCTGGAACGCGCCGTCGAGCCAGGCGCCGAGCGTTCGTTTGGCTTTTTCCATTATGCCGACCAGACCGAGGTGCGCGTCCGCTCGGTTACGCTTGAGGGAGACTGGCCGCGCTCGATCGATCCAGCGCTTGCGGCCGCTAGAGTGCAAACGCCGTCTTCGAATCCCCTGCCCCAAGCCGCGCGGAATCGTTGACAAGCGCCTTGATCCAGCCCTTCACTCCCCTGGCCTGCACCGCCTTGTAATATTTCATCGCATCCTTGCTCCGGCCCAGGTTGCGGATCATCTGGCCGACCAGGTACTGGGTATACCAGCGATTCTCCGCGGAGGTCGATTCCACAAGCTCGTCCACAGGCTTGTAGTCGAATTTACCCTGCTTGATCTGATCCGACGCGGCGCGGATGATGTTCCAGATCTTCACGGTTTTGGGAGTCGTCGCGCCAAATTTCGTCTCGAAGTCGGCGAAGAGCCTGTCCCGCCTGGCGGTATCGCCGCCAGCGTCCGCAGTGAGCACGGCGAGGAAGAGATCTTCTCCCTTCTTTTCCAGCGAATAGGCGGCCTCGAACTCGATCGAGGCCGTCTTGTACTCTCCGCCGAGCCAGTGAAAGTACGCTCGTTCACGCGCTGGGGCGGGGGTCGACTTGCGCTCAAGCTCGGCGATCGCCTCCTTGCCAAGCGCGTAGGCCGACTCGACATCCCCACGCCCGTAAGTTTTGCAAAAGTGATACCATTGCGCCCAGGCCTGATCAGGATAGCGCTGGGATAGCCCCTGAGCGTATTTCTCGGCGGAATCCAGGTCGTTGCGGCCCTCCGCGCACTCCTGCGCGCAGGTTATGGCCCAGCCGGCCCAGCTTTCCGCGGCGTCCTGCGCGTAGGGCCAGGCCTCGTCCCATTTCTTCTGCGACATCAGATAGTTCGCCAGATCCACCTGCACCTTCGCATGGTCGAGCCCCGTCGGAGGCGCCTGGGTCAGGAAATTATCAAGCACCCGCCGCCAGCGATCCATCTGGCCCTTCGACTTGTAGATATTCGCCAGCTTTTCAACGGTGTCGACATCTGGCACAAGGTTGGCGGCGTGTTCGAGGAGATCGATGGCCCGAGTTTCGTCCTTGCTGGCCTGATAACGACCAGCCAGGGCGACCGCGAGCACCGCCGGCAGTTTCTGCTCCTTGGCCCAGAGCTCGGCCTGATCGTGTACGCGGTCGTAGTCGTTCTGCACCAGGAACGCACGGCCGATGCCAGTCTGGGGATCGAGGGCCGTCAGCACCCGCGCCGCGGAGACAAGCGTGGACATTCGGGACCAGGCCGCGTCTCGCAAGAAAAGTCCCAGGTCGTGCGTGTCATGATCCAGGTGCAACGAAATCATGTGGAGAGGGGAGCGCGAGTCCGAGAACGAATCGCGCTTGAGGATTTCCAGGAGATTGTGCTGGGCCGATTCCAGATCTGGCCGCGAGACAGCCGCTCGCAAGCGGTCTCGCGCCGCGTCGCCCTGAGCGGGAGGCAGGAGATACGATTCGAGAAGCGGTTTGTAAGGATGGTCCGCCACGAACCGCTGCATCACCGGCCACTGATCGTCGATCGGTACCGATAGCATGAACTTGTTGAGATAGATCCAGCGAGTGATCTGAACGAAGCTGGTTTCTCGAATGAGGCTTGCAAGCGCGGACCATGAGAGCTCAGCATCGTCCTTTGCGGCAGCGGCTTCGAGCGCGCTTACGATTGCCACGGAATCACTCGAAGGCGCGTCGAGCGCGGCGGCGATCTCGGCGGGGATCGCCGCGAGTCCGCGCAAACGGGTGGCCAGGGTCTGAGCCAGCACCTGAGGGCCGAAGGTGGACATGGCTCGGATCTCACCCAGCGCGGGTGCGTTGCAGCCGGCATCAATGGCCCTGTAGCACTCGGGCGCGCGTTTGACGACCTCGTTGACGGCCGAGTTGGTGAGGTACGGGCTGGCGGGATATTCGCAGAGCGTCAGTCTGAAGAGCGAGGCCAGATTCGCGCACTCAGGCGGTGCCAGGCTGAGTGCATCGAGGTCTCCATGCGCGGCGGCCGCGATCACGGGCACCCAGGCGGGTGAGGCTGTGCCGGGCTCGGATTCCAGGCGCTTGCCCGCGCGCTCGAGATCGGCGATCGTTTCTTGAGGGCGACCCACCAGCGCCCAGACATATGCCCGCGTCCAGAACGCGAGCGGGCGTGTGGCCTGCTTTGCCACCAGCCGCTGTGCGTACAGCAAGGCCCTGGCCTTGTATGCCTTGTGTGCGGGGCGGTAGTGGAACTCGGAGAGCACGCCGAGCATGGCGTACGCACGCGCAAGCGCGGCCAGCCGAGCCGCGGATTCGCCCTGCTTGCGGATCGAGGCGTGCACCTCGCGAATGACGCCAAAGACCTCGGGAAACGACAGCGTGCTCAAGCGGTCCTCAAGCGCCGCCGGCCCATCGAATTCACCCCAGGTGATCGCCTTGCCCTTTGAAAGCCCGAGCTTGCCAAGCGTGGCCGGAAGATCCTGGCGGGATAGCGCCTCGACCTGCTGCACCAGTAGCGCAAGTGCGTCAGGCGCCGCCTCATCCCTGGCCGCGATCGCGCCCAGGTTGCCCTGATAGACCGTTTCATGCGCCGCACCTTCGCCGGAACGAACAAACAGAGTCGCATCCTCGCCCCGCGGAATCAGGCTCGACACGTACCCAACATGGCTCCGCGGATCGTTCGAGACTGCTTCGCCCAGCACGGTGTCGCGCGTGGTCGCTCCCAGCTCATCCCGGGCGGCAAGCAAAATCCCCTGGCGCACGAGCTCGCGTTCCAGCAATCCCTGCCTGCCCCTGGCCACTTCAGCGGATGTCGCCGCGGATGCCGCGGGCCCCAGCTCGACCACGCTCTGCCCCACCTCGCCGCCAGGCCGAAACGCCAGGGCCGAACGAACCTCGAGCGGGTCTGTCCCCTCAGGTGCGGCGAGCGTGACGCTGTCGTCGTTTTTCGCAGCCCCAGCAGGTTCCTCCACCGGGCGCAGCCGGGCGCGTTCCTCTCGCAGGTTCTTGACGACATACAGCCCTGCCCCCGAAATCGCCACGATCGCAAACACGACAATCACGATCGACCGCACCCGCCCAGTCTGCTTCTTCGCTATGATCATGAACGATCCCCGTCTGGTGATGTGCGAATTCGGAACTGCCCAATGAATTCAGAGAGTAATCGCACCAATGCGGGGTCGCAACAGAAATTGGGTGAACACAACCACGCAATTGAGGCACGGGCTGCCCACGTATGCAAACGACAAGCACAACCGAGACGATCCCGCAGGTAGTCGCCCGGCTCCGGCAGTCGAGGATGACGGGCAAGCTCGCGAGCGCGGCTGCCCGCAAGGAACAGCTTCGGCGGCTGGTGGCGTTCTCGCGTGATTGTGAGACGGCGATCATCGATGCGCTTCACGCCGATCTGGGCCGGCCGGCGTTTGAGGCGTTTGCCTCGGAGGTCGTTTTTCTGCGATCCGAGGCGGAATACGCGATCTCCCGGCTTGATCGCTGGATGCGTGCCCGGCGAGTGTCCACGCCGCTCTTTACGTGGCCGAGCGCGGGGTATGTGATCCCGGAGCCGCTCGGAGTTGCGCTTGTGATCGGCCCCTGGAATTATCCGCTTCAGCTTGTACTTGCGCCGCTGGTGGGCGCGCTTGCGGCCGGCTGCTCGGCTGTGGTGAAGCCGAGCGAGCTCGCGCCGGCGACGAGCGCGCTGCTCGCCTCCCGCTTGCGCGAGTACCTGGACCCCGACCTCGTCGTGGTCGTTCCGGGCGCAGTGGAGGAGACTCAGGCGCTTCTTGCCGAGCGCTTTGATTTGATCTTCTTCACGGGGGGTGAGACAGTCGGGCGGATCGTGATGGAGGCGGCTGCGCGGCATTTGACGCCGGTTGTGCTTGAGCTTGGCGGCAAGTCTCCTTGTCTTGTGGATGCCTCCGCGGATCTGGACGCGGCGGCCAGGCGCATCGTCTGGGGCAAGACCTACAACGCCGGGCAAACGTGCGTCGCGCCCGATTATGTGCTCGCCTGCCGTCCAATCGTCGAGCCGCTGCTAGACAAGCTCAAGGGAGCGATCGCGGCGTTCTTTGGCCCCGATCCGCGCCAGAGCACCGACTTCGGCCGAATCGTCAACCAGCGGCATCATCGCCGGCTGGTGCGGCTGCTCGAAGGCGGCGGCACAGTCGTGGCCGGAGGCAAGCATCTCGAGGCCGAGAGGTATTTCGAGCCGACGATCCTGCTCGATCCCCCGCCCGGATCGCCAGTCCTCGACGAGGAAATCTTCGGCCCGATCTTGCCCGTGATCACCGTCGAGAACATCGCGGAGGCCGTGACACGCGTGAACGCCGGGCCCAGGCCGCTCGCACTCTACCTGTTCGCGCAGGATCGGGCCACGGAGCGGTTCGTGGTGGGAAACACCAGCTCCGGAGGCGTTGCGGTCAATCACACGATCCTCCATCTGACGGCGCCCGAGCTCCCCTTTGGCGGCGTTGGTGCAAGCGGCTTTGGTGCCTACCACGGATACGCTTCGTTCCAGGCGTTCAGCCACATGAAGTCGGTTCTGCGCAAGCCCACCTGGTTCGACCCCGCCTTTTTCTATCCCCCCTACACAAAGGACAAGGTTCGGGCCGCGCGGCGATTTCTCTGATGGTCGCGGGGTGGACGACCCTTCAAAGGTCCCCTACCATGGCGATCGCTGATCCGCTCCGCGCGAGGGAAGCGCGGGCGAGCCTTCATCGCACACGAATCGCCGCTCGGAGTAACGTATGCCGGCCGACCAGGCTTCATCCCGCCGACCGCTTTCCGCATGGACGATGCCGCTTGTTGTCCTGGTCTCGTTTTCCGGGATCTTCCTGGCGTGTTTCTTTGCAGCCCTGTTCAAGGGAGAGCAGTTCGGCTATCGCGACGCCGAGCATTACTACTACCCGCTCCACGAGCGTGTCGCGCAGGAATGGAGCGCGCGGCGAATCCCGCTGTGGGAGCCCGAGGAAAACGGCGGAATGCCACTGGCGGGCAACCCGACCGCGGCCGTCTTTTATCCGGGCAAGGTCGTGTTCGCCTTGCTGCCGCTCGCCTGGGCCGCGCGGGTCTACATTGTGATGCATACCGCGCTTGCGTTCGTGGCCATGATGTTCCTGATGCGATCGTGGGGCGCAAGCCAGGCGGGGGCGGCGATCGCGGGCCTGGTTTACGCCTTTGGCGCACCCATTTTGTTCCAGTACTGCAATGTGATTTTTCTGATCGGGGCGGCATGGCTGCCGCTCGGCTTTCACGCGGTCGACGCCTTCGTGGCGCGCGGCAAGCGCCTGGCACTGCTCGAGCTGGCCGCGGTGATCGCCATGATCACGCTCGGCGGCGATCCGCAGGCCGCGTATCTTCTCGGCCTCTGCGCAGGGGGATACGCCTGGCTCATGGCGCGTGCCAGGCAAACCTGCCCCCAGCTCAGCCTCAGCAGCGACTCCAATCACACAGTCTTTCAGTGGAGCGCTGGCCGCAACCTGCTCGCCTCCTGTCTCTTTCTGGCAATGTGGCTGCTCACCCTTGTGGCCGCGGCCTACGTGCCGACCCTGCGCGAGCACGCAAAACCCACTCCGCCACTCTGGTGGATGCGGTACGTGCCGGGAATCGTCACGGGCTGCTGGGCGTTCGCCGCCGCGATCTTCCTCTGGCGCTGGTATCGCGGCGGAAAGCCCTCGCGCTTCGGCGTGGCCTGCGCGGGGCTCCTGGGCTCGGCCATCCTGGCGTTCACCCTGGGCGCAGTGCAGCTCTTGCCCGTGATGGAATTCACCCAGCAAACAGCGCGGGCGTCGTTCGGCGGACCGCACGAGCTTTATCCCTTCAGCATCGAGCCCTATCGCGCGATCGAGCTCCTCTGGCCCAACATCTTCGGCGATGAATTTCGCGGAAACACCTACTGGTTGGATGCGTTTCAGCTCCCTGGCATTCGCCCCAAAATCTGGACGCCGTCGCTCTACCTGGGCGGATTGGCCTGGCTGCTCGCGCTGTGCGCCATGAGCCTGCGCAAGGGATCGCCGCGGCGGATCTTTCTCTCAGCACTCGTGCTTTTGAGCTTCCTCGGCGGCCTGGGACTCTATACCAGCCCCATCTGGACAACACGCTTTGCAAGTGCGCTACGCGATCCCAAGGACACGAACATGACGCTGGCCAAGGCGATCGGGCCGCTCGACGCCGCCGACGCCGCGGCGATCCGCCAGGATGGATGGCTCAAGGACGGCGACGGCTCCTTTTACTGGTGGATGGCCACGGTGCTGCCCGGCTTCCGCCAGTTTCGCTACCCCGCCAAGCTGTTCACCTTCACGGCCCTGGGCATCGCCGCGCTCGCGGCCATGGGCTGGGATCGCGTGCGTGCCCGCCCACGCCCTGCGATCATCCTGGGTGCAAGCGCGCTTTGCGTGACGATCCTCGCGCTCGCGGCAGTTGCGTTCAAAAAGGCTGCGATTCTCGAGGCGTTCAAGAACACGCATCCCACGGCGTTTGGTCCCTTTGACAGGACCGGCGGTTACTGGGCGATCGTCGCCAGCCTGGCGCAAGCCGCTTGCGTGCTGGCCGCGGGGCTTGCGCTTTTCGCCTCGGCACGCAAGTATCCCCTGATCTCGGGCGCACTTGCCGTTGCGCTCTTCGCACTCGACCTTGGGCTGGCCAATTCACGCTCGGTGCTCACCGTGCCGCAAACCCTGTTCGAGGGCCGGCCTGAGGTGCTTCGGTTGATCGACGAGGCCGAGAAAAACGACCCAGCCCGCGGCCCTTATCGCATCCACCGCATGGCAGCCTGGAATCCCCCCGGCTGGCTGGAAAAAGCGTCTCCCGACCGGCTCAGCGACTTTGCACACTGGCAACGCGACACAATCCAGCCCAAGCACGGCATCTCGCAGGGCGTCGAATACGCCTACACCATGGGCGTCGCCGAACTCTACGACTACGAGTGGTATTTCTCCGGATTCGAACGCAAGCTCCACGACCCCTTGCTCGCCAAGGCGCTTGGAATCGAGCTCGAAAAGACGATCGTTTATTATCCCCGCCGCGCCTATGACATGTGGGGCGCTCGTTATTTCATTATTCCCTCATTCCCCAATGGGTGGAAGGACGAGCTCCGCGCGACGGCGTCGTTCCGCTGGGATAACAAGCAGATCTACCCAGATCCCGCGCGCTTTCGCGGGCCAGGCGGGGTCGATCGTTTCCGCGAGTGGGTCAAGACGAATGATTTTGAGATTCACCGCAACCTGAATGCGTATCCTCGCGCGTGGGTGGTGCATCAGGGGCGGCCCGTGCGCCCGCTCGAGGGGCTTTCACGCGAGAGCCGCACCGCCGCCATTCAGGAGATCCTCTACGCCAACGACCAGATCTGGAAGGACGAAACCATGGTCGCGTTCGACCCCAGGCAGGTGGCCTGGGTGGAAGCGACCGACTTCGAAGCGCTCGCGCCTGCGCTCTCCTTGGAAACTTCGCACGCCACGGAGACGGTCACGGTGAACTACCCTGACCCGCAGCACGCGGTGCTCGAGGCCGATCTCATCACCCCTGGAATCGTCGTGCTCGCGGACGTTTACTATCCCGGCTGGAAGCTCACGATCGATGGGGTCGCGGCACCAATTTATCGTGTCAACCGCCTGATGCGCGGCGCAGCGGTGCCCCGCGGCAAGCACACCCTGGTCTACTCTTATGAACCCACCTCATTCCGCCTGGGCGCCATGATCACCTTTGCGGGCTTCGTGCTCGCGGCCATGCTGGCGATCTTCCTGGCCCGCAAGCCGATCGAGCCAGCCCTTGCCGATCAGGCCGCCTGAGTCTCAGGAGAACGCATCATGAACGCAAAGCATGCTCGTACCTGGATCATTGCCTTTCTGGCCGCGACCACGGTTGCGATCGGCCAGACCGCGCATCAACCGAAAGTCGCTCCCGGGCCGGGCGAGCCCGACTGGGCGGTCATTCTCAAGGAGCGCTACGGCCTGGAGATGTTCCGCGATCTGCTCAACCCCGTGAAGACCACGGCCGAAGCAGCGCCCGGGCGCTTTCGCAAGGCTGGGCCGGGGCCGGTGAAGTACACGCCCGCGGTCGCACTTGGGCTTGAAACCACTACCCGAGGCGGCTGGTACATATCGCCCCGGGGAGCCGAGCCGCCCCAGAAAAAGCGGCTCTGGTCATACACGCACAAGAACACCACTGCCGACCTCAAGAACGAGCGCAACTTGCCGCCGCCGCTCGAGCGTGGGTCGAGCACTTCGTTCGATCCTGGCGAGGCTCCGTTCGGCGTCTGGGTCTCCAACGACGGGCTCGATGACGGCGGCGTGTACTCCGAGCCCCGGCTGGTCGCACAGCATAACGCTCGCTTGCGCAAGCAACCATACAAGGCGATGATCTATCCGGTGATAGACCGCGCGACCGGCAAGCGAGTGCCGAACGCGCTTTTGATCGGCTGGGAATACTCCACGAACGACGACTTTCAGGATGTCATCTGCCGGCTCGACAACGTGACGCTCGTCGACGATTGAAGCGTGCCTTGGGCGCGTGAGGGACGCTGGGTTACGGCTTGATGGGCGCCGCGTTGATGTTCAGCCTGGCCGCGGCCGCGGGGCTCGTCGTCGCGGCCACGGGGGTTTTGGCTTTCGACGGCGGGGGCACCGGCTTGCCCATCTTTTCAAGATAGTAGGCCGCGATCGCCCTGACCGGCAGGTCGGGGTAAATTGTCAGCGCCTTGGTGAAATGCTCGGCCGCTTCCAGGGGCACGCCTGACTCGAGCTGGCACATCGCCAGATCGAATTCCCACGACGCCTGCTGGCCGATCATCGAGGGGAGCGACAGGAACGCATTGGAAGCGATGATCCCCTCGCCGCGAGTGAGCGATTGGCCGGCCGAAAGCGCCCGCGCTGTACGCTCGTAGCGGAGCCTGGGAATCGCCCGATCCTTCCACATGGTGGCGGCGGAGTTATAGTTGCCGAGCAGGAAGTAGACCTGCCCCTGCCGGAGCGCTGAGGTGCCTGGCTCCATGCCCAGGTTGGGGTCCTCGATGGCGGCGGTGAGCAGCTCGAGTGCCTTGTCGGGCTGGCCGGTGTTGCAGTACAGGTCGACGAGCTGGGGCTTCACGAGCGCAGGGCTGACGGCGTTGCGCTCAGCCTCGGCAAGCTGGAAGATCGCCCACTCCGTCCCGCCCTGCGAAAGCGCGTAAGACGCCTGCTGGAGCGTGCTGGCCTGGCCCTCGATCGCCAGATCCTCGAGCTTGTTTTCGAGCCCCTTGATTCGCTCGTCAAGCGCGGCGAGGTCGCGTTCGAACTGGGTGCGCTCCTCGGGGGAGAAATCGTCAGGTTGGCTCGCTTCGAGCATCGTCCGCAGTCGATTCCGCGCCAGGTCAAGCGCGTTGGCGCCCAGGTAGAGCTGGTAAAGCTCGATCTGAAGCCCCGCGAGCTCGCGCCGGGCTGGGTCTGAGCCTGGCGGCGGGGTGGTCTGGATCGCGTAATTGAGCGCGGTCACGCGCTGGCGGTATCGGTTCATGAGCATCTCAACCGGCATGTTCATGCGCCGGATCCGCGGGCCGTTTTCGGGCGTGATTGGCATGCCCGCGAGCATCGCCGCTTCCTGCTGCATCAGGTACCGATAGGCGTCTTTCAAGCGGCGATAGGCGATCCAGTCGTCCGGGCTTTGCGCAAGCGCTGTGCGGGCTTCCTGAATCGCCAGCAGGCACCGCGCGGGGTCCGGCAGCGACTCGGACGACGCCGCGGAATCCAGCCCCTCCAGCAGCCGCCGTGACGACTCCGTGCGTGACCGCGGCCGGTTGAGCGTCCGCGTGAGGAAGATCGAATCGATCCACGAAGTCGTATTGGGCGGGCGCTCCGCCGGCGCAACCGGGCGCGTCATGGTGTAGGCCCTCCGCTCCGGATCGAGCGAATTCGCCTGGAAGAGCGCCACATCCTCCGCCGCGGCGTCGGTTCGGCCGAACATCACCACCCGGCCATCGTCGTGAAACGCGATCCAGTTCGGGCTGGTCATCAACTTGCGGTAAGTCAGCGGCGAGCTCGATGGCTCGATCATGACCACGCTCACGTCATGCGCATCGAGCAAGGGCTTCCACTTCGCAACGTCGTCCTCACTGATCGCCTTGCGGGTGTCGTTCCATTGCTCGAGCAATTCCTGGGGAAAGAAGCGGGCGCGGCCGTCGACGTAGGTCTTGCGCTTGCCGCCGGTCTTCCAGATCATCATGTCCCCCTGGCCGAGCGAGGTGTTGAGCACGTTGCCCTTGAGCTGGGGATGGGCGTCGAGAAAGTTCGCGGACTCGAAGGCGAAGTCGTCGGGCTGGAAGCCGACGCCGAACTGAATTTCGGGCATGCGGCTGCCGAGTCCCGTGATGTCGAGGGCGACCATGGCGAAAACCACGGCCAGGGTCGCCATGCGGCCGCCAGTCGACCAGAGCGACCAGCGCAGGCCGAGCTTGCCCCGCGCACCAAAGCGGTCGAGCCACCACTCCTGGCCGTTCAGGGCCAGCGTGACCGCGAACACGATCGCGAAGGTCGATCCCGCGCGGATGAGCAAGCCCCATAAAATTGCGGTGATCGCAAACGGCAGGAACCGCCGCCAGGTGAAGCGGCGGGTGTTCATGATGAAGCCAATGAGCCCAGCGGCCACAAGCACGAGGTAGTAGGCGGGCAACAGATACCGGCTTTCCTCGTCGACGAGGTTGCGCCAGCCGCTGCCCAGGAACGAGAAGAACGACAGCCGATCCAGAGTGGTGATCTTTCCCGCAGGCTGGAAGAGGTGCAGATAGGGCTCAAGCGCGCCCAGGAACGCCTTGTAGGTAAAGGGGTTGACCAGGCACGCCAAAATGCTGGCCCCAAGCACGCCGGCGAGCACGGCAGGTTTGGCGATGGCCGCGGGTGTTTGGGCGGGTACGTTGTTCAGGTCGGAATCGAGCACCGGCTGGGGATATCCCGCCGCGTTCTTGCCGTCCAGCAACCGGCCGATCGCCGCGCCGGCAAGCACGAGAAGCCCGATCAGGAACGAATCGTCAACGTTGGCCCAGAGCACAAACAACGGCACCAGACCGCCCAGGAACGCCACTCGCCCCCGCTCGAGCGCCTGAAACAAAACCCACATCTCGAGTGCCAGCAACAACAGCCCCCAGTTCACCGGCGCTGCACTGCCCGGCCCTGCAATTCCGCCGAAGGCAAGCCCAAACAGGGGATGGAACACCACCCCAAGCGCCAGCACCACGCAAATCGCCGTCCACCACAGCCCCGGCCCACGATGCCGAATCCGAAGCAAGATCCACGCCGTGAGCAAGCGCAAGAACGCGGACACCAGCTCCGTCGTACCGACCCCCACCTGCTCCGCCGTCACGCGATTGGCCGTCGGATCTTGCGGATTCACCGGCACAAATCCATACGCCACATGGTAAATGAGCGACTGCGCCCAGTCGAAAAGCCACGATCCATTCATCCACGGCTTGCCTGCCTCCGTGTACGAAAACGGATCGACAGCCGGCGGCCCGCCCCCCTGGCTGATCAGTTCGCCCGTCTTGAGCCTGAGCCAAAAATGGGAGTCGGTCATGTAATTACATGATGCAATGAACACCAGCAGCAGCGCTGCGAGCATCACGTAAAGGTCGTAATACGCGTTCCATTCGGTCACGCGAGCGGGCGTCCACGGTTCCGGAGCTTCGGCCTCCGGAGCGTTTTCCGGGGCTTCCGCGGCGGCGGCCGAAGGGCGTTCCGATTCTGGAAGTGGATGGTTGTCTTTGGGTTCGGTCATCGGACTGGAGCCAGGAAGAACGATGGAAGAGGAATCATGCGCACGGATTGCGACTATCAATCTAGAAGCGTGCGGCTCAAGCGGTCAAGGGGCGCGACCGGGGGTTCGGCGGCCGTCCACGGCTGAATTGACTTCCGTATCGGTCGGTCTAAAATGCACTAACTTTCGTCCTCCAGTACCTCTTGCCCGGCATAATCTCCATGCGAATTCTCACCGCACTGCCGGTTTATAATGAGGAGGCGACGCTTCTGGACGTGCTCAGGCAGGTTCAGAATTACGCCGGCGATATTCTGGTCGTGGACGACGGATCGAGCGATCGCACGCCTGAGCTGCTCAAAACGCTCGCCGGGGTGCGGACGATCCGCCATGCTGTCAACCAGGGGTATGGCGCGGGGCTCAAGACGGCCTTCAGCGCTGCACTTGAAGGGGGTTACGACGGCCTGGTCACGCTTGATTGCGACGGCCAGCACGAGCCGGCCCTGATTCCAAAACTCGCCTCCCGGCTTGCCGAGGCGGATCTTGTCTCCGGCAGCCGCTACCTCAGGGTTTTCGACCCCAGTCAGCGCCCGCCTGAAGAACGCCGCAAAATTAACATGGAAGTCACGCGCTGGCTTAACGAATGCCTGGGTTTGAACCTCACCGACGCCTTTTGCGGCTTCAAGGCGTATCGCCGTGCCGCGCTTGAGCATTTTGACATCACCGACCTGGGTTACGCCATGCCGCTTCAGGTGTGGGTCCAGGCTGTTCGAGCGGGGTTGTCGATCGTGGAGGAACCCGTTCCACTGGTTTATCTCGACGAGTCGCGTGCCTTTGGCGGAGCGCTTGACGACGCCAGCTATCGCCTGGCTCACTATCGCCGCGTCTTCGAGGCAGCGCTCGAGCGATCGGGCCTGGCCACGCCCGAAGGATGTCGCGGATGACGACTGGGGGGATACGAGCCCCGCGGGTGGATGGCGGCGTGCTCGCGATCCCCAAGCCGCAGCACGTGACGGAGCTTGCCCGCGCCAATCGCGCGTGGCTCGAGTCGTGGTCGTACGACGTCCAGGGCCGGTCCGCGCTTGCAGTCCGCGAACACGCCCGCCGCGAGGTCTGGGAAATCTCCCGCCAGTATCTGGCCAGCCATGGCCTGGAGCCTGATTCCACCTCCCTCGATTCGCTCGCCGAACGCACGCTTGTGATGACCGGGCATCAGCCTGAGCTCTTTCATCCCGGCGTCTGGATCAAGAACTTCGCCTGCTGGGCGATTGCCCGCCTGCTCGGCGGCTGGTCGCTCAACATGATCGTTGACAATGACATCCCCAAGGCCTCGGCCATCCTGGCGCCGCGGCGAGCAGGGGATCGCGTCCGGCTCACGCGTGTCGAGTTTGACGAATGGGCCGGTGAGATCCCATATGAAGACTGGACCGTAGCCGACCCGAGCCGGCTCGAGGTGTTTCCAGAGCGCCTCCGCGCCGCCATGGAATTCGAGCCTGGCGACTGGCTGCTCGACCAGCACTGGGGGGTTGTGCGGGCGCTGGCGGGTGTGCCGCACCTGGGCACGCGCTTCTCGATCGCCAGGCGCATGATCGAGCAGGATTGGGGCGTGCGGAATCACGAGGTACCCCTGGCCGCACTCTCGGGTTCGAGCGCGTTTCTCTGGTTCCTCTCGCACATGCTGGCTCAGCTTCCGCGCTATCGCGACGTCCACAACCAGGCGCTCGAGGAATACCGCGCGGAACACGGGATTCGCAGCAAGAATCACCCGGTCGCCGCCCTCGATCGCGAGGGGGACTGGATCGAAGCCCCATTCTGGGCCTGGCGGCAAACGGCGCCCCGGCGGCGGCCGCTGCTGGCGCGTCAGCGCGCCAGAAGCATCGAGCTCCGAATCGCCGGCGAACATGACACGCTCATCGAGCTTCCACTGGCCCCCGACATGTCCGCCTGCTGCGCTGTGGAACGGTTGCAAGCCTTGCACGCTTCCGAGATCCGCATCCGTCCCCGCGCCCTCGCCACCACCATGTTCTGCCGCCTCTTCCTCGCCGATCTCTTCATCCATGGTATCGGAGGCGCGAAGTACGACGAACTCGGCGACCGGATCACCAGCCGCTTCCTCGGCATCACTCCCCCTCCCTTTCTGACCCTCTCGCTCACCTTGCACCGCAACGGCCTCCCCGTCCACGGGACCAGCGAGATCGACATCGCACGCAACCATCGTTTGTTGCGTGACTTGGCTTACAGCCCGGATCGGTTTCTCGACGAACCAACCCAGGCCGCGGTTCGTAATTTGCTAGATACCAAGCGGGCGGCGATCACACGCGTTGCGGAAACCCCGGCCGAGCGCAAAGCCCGGTGGGCCGAAATTCGCCAAATCAACGCCGCGCTCGCGCCGTATGTTCAAGATAAGTATGCAGAAACAATCGCCGCACTTGGTCTTGCGCTAGAGCGTTCCGCTTCGGATCGAGTTGCTCGTAGCCGGGAGTTCTCGATTGTTCTGCATTCCACGTCGAGATTGCGAGACGTGATGCTTGGTTCTGTGCGCTGGGGTTAACGTCTGGGCGTGGATTGGCGTCACCGATCTCGCCAGGGGCTTGACTTTCCGGCCGCAACTCACACAATTCTTAGGGCTTACGACATGGATCGGCCATGTCTGCCTGGGTTTCGAGAGCGTCGGCTGGGATTCGCAGGGCTGCAAATGGGCCGATCTTTCGTTTTTTGAAGCTTCGTGATTCGAGTCCCCGTACAATGGAACAGAAAAGGCGCTCGGTTTCGGGGTCGGCGACGGTCCCGGTTGTAAAACGTTCCCCTCGGCGCAGGGTAGCGATGGCGGACACGAGCAAATCACGGACGACGGGAACGAAGCTGCCGCTGAAACGGGGCTCGGTCGAATATTGTGTCGGCGGCGAGGCCGATCACGAGGCCGTTTACCAGACGTTGCTGCACGTCTTTCACGGCCCGGATCGTGACACCTTCCTGGGCGCGCTTTCCGATCCCGCCTACCGGCCGGACCAGCGCCTGCTTGCGAAGGTTGATGGCCGGGTGGTCAGCCACGTCCACCTGACGGAGCGGAAGATCCGTTACGGCTGCGTGTCGTTGCCCATGAATGGCGTGATGTGGGTGGGAACGCTGCCGGAATTCCGCGGTCTCGGCTACGCGCACAATCTGATGCGGCTGGCGAGCGCCCGCGCCCGGGATCGCGGCATTCCGCTCCAGGCGCTCACCACCGGGATGCCGGAATTCTATCGCAACCTGGGCTGGGGTGTTTGCGGCCGCGCGACATTCGCCAAGATCATGAGCCGGAACCTGCCCCAGGTGGCCGACGGCGTCATGGAAAACCGCGCGGGGAGCTGGTACGTCCGTCCCTGGCGCCAGGTCGAGCTCAACGACCTGATGTCACTCTACGACCAGGTCTACAGTCGAATCACCGGCACCGTGGTCAGGGACGAGGAATACTGGCGGTGGATGATTGGGCGCAAGTATGCTCACGTGATCTGGGTTGCATGCCAGGGCGAGCACGTGCGCGGCTATGCCTTCATCAAGGACCACCGAGTGCTGGAGCTGGCTGCCGACCCCGCCCATCCCCAGGCGATGCAGGTGTTGCTTGGCCGCGTGCGGGCCGAAGCGCTCGAGCGGGCGTATCCAGAGGTCATCATCTCCGCCCCACCGACGCACCCGGTCATGGAAGTCGCCGCTGCGCCTCCCGGCAAGATGATCGACGTCGACGACTTCGACAACACGGTCTCGATGTGTCATATCCCGGATCTAGGCCGGTTCCTCAATACCGTGCTACCCGAGCTCTCGCGCCGGGCGCGTGAGTCCGGCACGCAGCTTCCCCTTGAGCTCGGGCTGACGCTCGACGATGCCCGCTATCTCATCCATATTGATCGCCGCTCGGCTCGCATCGAGCCCGATAAGCTCAGCCGCCGGCATCTTTCGTTTACCCAGCCCACGCTGGTTCGGCTTCTGATGGGGCACGTTAGCGTGGACGAGGCGATCGAAACGCCGGACGCCTCGGCCTCGACGAGCACAGCGCTCGACGCCGCACGCATTCTTTTCCCCAAAGGGCCAGTCTGGCGCAGCCCGCTCGATTCGGCCACGGCCTGACTCTCGACCCGGCCAGCGCCCTGAAACAGCAAACGCGCCCGCGCGCTCGCGGCTTCTGGCCAGAGCGCTCGGGCGTGATTAGCTGAGATAGCCTTCATCCCGCGCCACGCGGGAGTGAATGTATTTCTTCACCGTGGGCGAAAGCATGTAGATCGAGAGAACTCCGCCGATCGCCAGAAGCGCCACTCCCGCGGCCAATTTGCGCGAATCGATCCGTTCCTCGAGCGGCCGAATGGCCGTGTCCTCGTCGTCGATATCAGCGGAATGCGCAGGGGCGAGAATGTGCTCGGGCTCGTCGAAGCTCGCCTGAATGATCGGCAGCGCGATCATGCCCATCACGTCGACAATGCAGCCGATGGCGATCGCGGTGAGCATCAACCTGGCGGACTTGCCGCGGAGAAACTCAACCGCGGCGAAGATACCGAAGAGCGAAACCAGCCCGAGTGCGAGCCAGCTCAGGTTGGCGAGCTGCGATTCGCTATGCACCGATTGTGCGACGGACATGATGGCAAGCACGATCCCGCCGGCCAAGCAAAGCCCCCCGACCATGAGGACATGAAACGGCGGCCCGCTCGGCGGTGGAGGCGGCGGCGGCGCGAACTCGTCCTCGAATCCAACGCGCAGCCCGGTTTCCTGGTCGGTCCCGCACGACATGCAGATTGACATGCCCTGGGGCACAACGCCTCCGCAACGCGTACAGCGCCTGGCCGAGCGCCGGGCCTCGGCCGCGGTTGTTTTCTTGCGCCGGGGAGGATCGTCGCGAAAGAGCGACGCGGCGTCCGAAGCCCCAGGCACCGACGCCACCGTTCCACGTTCCAGCTCGCGACCGCTCAAGAGCGGAAGGTCGAACGTTTCACGCAGGTCCCGATCCGCGCGCGGAATCGGCAGGTCGTCCAGGTCATGCGGGGAACGCTGGTGCGGCGAACGCGGAACCTCGAAATTCGAGGACGCTGCGTCCGCCATGCCGGGAAACGTCGACTCCGAGCTCGCGTCACGCTGGCTGACGACGAACTTGAGCCCACAACGCGGGCATTTGAGCCGTTTGCCCGCGGCGATAGTTGGCGGCAGGTTGAGCACCGCCTCGCATTGCTTGCACTGGATCGTCCGCGGCATGGATGACTCAAACTCCTCGGATCGAACCGGCTCTCCCAGCCGGCGCGGTTCCAGCGGCTCGCGAAAGCCGCCTCTTCTATCCTAACGTTCCAGAGATCAACTCTGGCCTAGGAAAAACCGAAAGCGGTGGATTTTTCGCCTCGGACTTGAACGAACTCACCGGTTGGTCCTGCGTTAAGTCGAGAAGTTCCCTGCGTTTGCTTGACCCAGCGTGTGCGCGGCAGGTATGGTGACCAGCATGGTCGGGGATTTTGCGCCTGCTCGTGGACCCGCACGGCCTGGGTAGACCTGGTTTCCGCGGCAAACCTGCCCCACACTCCCGTTGGGCCGCGTACCGGCTGCCACGGCGCCTTGTAATTCCTGGCTACAAGCATCTTTCGCATTTCTAATGAGGGAGGTTCCGAGCATGCGAGACAACGGCAAGGTGCATCGTCGCGGATTCCTGGAATCGGCCGGCGCGGTCGCAGGGGCCGCGGCGGCCTCGAGTGCCTACGCGCACCCGTTTGTCGGGGGCGTGAAGGGCGCCAACGAAAAGATCAACATCGCCGTCCTTGGCTCCGGCGGCCGCGCCCAAGAGCACCTGCGGATCCTCCTTCGCATGAAGAAGGAACAGCAGCCCGTCGATCTCGTCGGCATCTGCGACGTCTGGGACGGCAATGACGACGTCCGCCGCGGGCTCTATTTCTCCGCCAAGCGCTGCGGGCTCGATGCCGAAGGCAAAGACAAGGACCGCATCACCAAGGATTATCGAAAAATCCTCGAGAACAAAGACATCGACGCCGTCCTCATCGCCACGCCAGACCACTGGCACGCGAAGATGTCGATCGATGCCATGGAAGCCGGCAAGGACGTCTACTGCGAAAAGCCGATGACCCACACGATCGACGAGGCCCGCAAGGTTGCCGAGGCGGTCAAGCGCACCAAGCAGGTCTTCACCGTCGGCGTGCAATCAACGGCCGATCCCCGTTGGCGCATGGCCAACGAGATGATCACCTCCGGCAAGATCGGCCACGTGATGCAGGGGCAGACGAGCTACTACCGCAACAGCCCCAACGGCCAGTGGCGGTACTACCCCCTGTCGCGTGACATGAACCCCAAGACCGTCGACTGGAAGATGTTCCTGGGTACTGACTTCGGCCTGGCCCCAGAGATGCCCTTCAATCGCGCCAAGTACGCCCAGTGGCGCTGCTACTGGGATTTCGGCGGCGGCATGTACACCGACCTCTTCGTCCACCAGCTCACGCACCTCATCCTGGCGATGGGCGTGCGGCTCCCCAGGCGTGTGGTCGGCGCGGGCGGCCTGTATCTCGAGTATGACGGCCGCGACGTGCCGGACATGGCCACCGTCGTCGCCGACTACGATGAGGGCTGCCAGGTCCTGATCTCCGCCACGATGTGCAACGACGTCCAGCTTCCCGAGGTGATCCGCGGCCACACCGGCACGATCATGTTCGAGGGTCACCCGCAGGATGGCTTCCGCGTCGTCGCCCAGAAGCTCGAAGGCCGCCCGGCCCCTCCAGGCGCCAACAAGGGCGAAGGTGGCGAGAAGTTCACCCCCAAGCAGCCGGGCGAAGACACCCGGGCGCTCTGGGAGCACTTCCTCTCGTGCATCCGCTCGCGCAACACCGAAACGCTCTGCCCCGCCGACCTCGGCTACGCCGCGATCTCCACGGTCAACCTCGGCGTGCAGTCGTACCGCGAAGGCAAGGCCTACTACATGAACAAGGACACCGGCGAGGTCAGCGAGGCTGATCGGAGCTGGGCCGCCAACTGGGAAAAGCGCAGCCACGAGCGCGGCAAGCCCAACCAGGTCGCGGGCTGGAAGGCCGGCGAAGAGGGCTCGCTCCTCGGCGCCTATCCTTACCAGAAGCTCGAAGGCGACTGGGTCGACGGCAAGGATCCGGCCTCGGCCTGATCGCGCCCTGAACCTGAATTCAGTGCCCGCCCGGGCGCCTGGGATTCTCCCTCGCGCCCGGGCGTTTTCGTTCCGCGACCGCTCCTCCCACAAGACTCCCCGCGCGTTCCTGCCAGATTCTTTTCCACGCCTCTTAAGAAAAAAGAACGAGCCACGCGAGCCGCCCAAACGAAGTCAAACACACAGCGACGCCCGCCACCTGGCCCGCGGACGCCAACCGCGGACCGATTTCAATAACAGGCGGATCGTGCAGAAGCCGGCTGGGGAAGATCTCCCGCGCCACGTGATCGGCCGCAAGAGTGCCTGTCCTCACTCGGGCACCTTATTCGGGCCCAGAGTAACCCACGGCCGCAAGAATGCCTGTCCTCGTTCCGGCCCCTCGTTCCGGCCCTGTCCTCATTCCAGCCCATTCCAGTCCCGGGAACCCAGCAGCATCTGTTACGACTTGAACGCTGGCCCGTTGGGTGCGTCTCCCGGCTTGCGCATGCGTCAACCGAACAAGGTCTCGTCTCACCGGGCTAGCGCACGGATGACGCATGCGCGACCAGAGTGGTTTGTGCGCCGGGGTCAGATGGCGTTCTTTGTCTCCGGCGCCCGGATCGAATCGATTGCGATCTGCCGAAGCCCGGGGTCGGTCCGGCTCGAATCGGCCGCGAGCTGGAGGTATTTTCGTGCGGATTCCCGCTGGCCTC
>DAIDHX010000219.1 GCA_027451885.1 Planctomycetales bacterium | reverse complement strand
AACGGACCCGGGCCGAGGCATGGCATGGACTCCTGGGATGGGGATGAGTCTTCCTCTCACGACCCGCCTGCAACCGCGGCGAGAGTCGAGAAGATGTTCCCCCAATCATGCCAGATTCCCCAGGATCGCGCAATCGCCCTGCCCCAACGGCTCGACGCCGTGCTGGCCACCATCTATCTGGTGTTCAATGAAGGCTATGCCGCCTCGCAAGGCGCATCGCTCTTGCGGGTCGATCTGACGGCCGAGGCCATTCGCCTGGGCCGGTTGCTGCTCGAGCTCCTCCCCGATCCCGAGGTCAAGGGACTGCTGGCCCTGATGCTGCTCCACGAATCGCGGAGGGATGCGCGTGTTTCCGAGGACGGCGAGATCATTCTCCTTGAAGAGCAGGACCGCGCCCGCTGGGACGGCCGCCTGATTTCTGAGGGCAAGGCGCTGGTGGAGCAAGCCTTGCGGTCGGGCCGGTTTGGCGCGTACACGCTCCAGGCCGCGATTTCCGCAATCCATGCCGAGGCAGCCACCGCCGACCAGACCGACTGGAACCAGATTGTTGTACTTTACACGATTCTCCAGCGCATCGACGCGTCGCCGGTTGTCGAGCTGAATCGAGCGGTCGCGGTCGCGATGCGGGACGGGCCGGAGGCGGGCCTGGAGATCATCGATCGGATCCTCGGCAGAGGGGAGCTTGCCCACTATCAGCTTGCCCATGCAGCGCGTGGCGAGCTGCTGCGGCGAGTAGGCAAAAGGGCGGAGGCCCTGGCGTCGTTTCGGCAGGCGCATGCGCTCGCCCGCCTGGAGCCCGAGAAGCGGTTTCTGGCTGCACGCATCGAGCACCTGAGCACGTAGGTCATTTTCTAGAAAAATCCGCCCGCGCTGTCGATTCCGGCCCGGCCCGTTCGACCAACGGATGAAAGCTCGGTCGCGGCAAGGCCGAGCGCGTGCCAGGTGCGTTCCTGGGAAGGGAGAGTCGCATGAGATACGTGTGTTTGGGCTTCCTCGATGAGGCGAAGTTTGCCCAGGTTCCGCCGGAAGAGCGGCAGCGGGCGCTGGAAGAGATTCTGGCCTATGACGATGAACTGCGCAGAGCGGGGCATTACCTGGGTGGAGAAGCACTCGATCGCGCCCGCAACGCGGTCACGCTGCGACTGAGGGATGGCGAGGTGCAGGTCACCGACGGTCCGTTCATCGAGACCAAGGAAACGCTCGGCGGCCTCCTCTTCCTGGAAGCACGCGACCTGAACCACGCGATCGCGCTCATGTCGAAGCATCCAGCGGTGGGAATGTATGGGACGACGTCGTTCGAGATTCGCCCCGCGAATGAAACGATGAACCGAATCATCGCGGAGCGAAACGCGGCGTTCGCCAGGAAGGCATGAACGAACGCGAGATCGAACAGGACACACGCTGGATCGCACAGGACATGCCGCTTGATAATCCGAGTCGGCGTCGATCTGCTCCGGCGTTGCGTGTTCGCGGGCAGTCGGCAAAGAATCCCTTTCCTGTCGATTTGCGAGCGTGCCGATCGACAACACATGTGCCATCGAACAACATCATACGAGGAGAACAAGACATGCGCTTTATCAGTGTATTCACGCACAATTCCGGAAATCGCCTGCCGACCGAGGCCGAGATGGCGTCCATGGGCAAGCTGATCAGGGAAGGCATGGAGGCGGGGTGGCTGATCGAATGCGAGGGCGTGACCTTCGGCACGAACGGCTTTCGCGTGCACAAGGCGGCCAGCGGGGAGGTCACGGTTACCGACGGCCCATTCGCGGAGACGAACGAGGTCCTCGGCGGCTATGCTCTCCTGAATGCCTCGAGCAAGGAAGAAGCCGCCCAATACACGCGGAGATTCCTGGAGAACGTCGTTGAGGGAACGTGGGAGACTTACCAGCTTTTTGAGATGCCCGCGGGAGAAGGGGAGTAGTTTGCCGGAACTCGATTTGCAGCGGAATCTCCCTCGCAAGCGAGCAGCCCAGACGCGGACTCCGGCGACCAGAAGTTTCGCGGGCGTCTTGTGGCCCGGAGTCTTCTCAACTATAAATCCCGTCATTGGCTGCTTTGACGCGTGGTCGATGCGTCCTACGGCCGCGCGGCGTATCCGCGCGTGAACGCGTGTAGGCAGCGCCAGGGACGCGATTTCGAGCGAGCGCCAGGGACGCGATTTCGACCGGCACGATCAGCATACTATCGGCATGGCCGATCTCGAGAAGCATCTCGTTCCGGTCGTCGATCTCGCTCTGGCCCGTTCGACCACGGCGTGAGTACTCGACAGGTTGTCTCGCAATTCGAAGGACTTTTTCCATGCCACATTTCTCTCGGACACGCTGCTTACTGGTTCTCTGCCTGTCCGCGTTACTTACGTCCATTACACACGGCCAATCCCCAGCGCAAGTCACGCCACGGGAAGCCGGGTTCGCTTCGAACGCCCTCGAGCGGATCGATACTCTGCTCCAGCAAGCGGTTGAGCGCAAACAGGTTGCAGGAGCGGTGGCTCTGCTCGCGCGTGATGGTAAGCTCGGCTACCTGCGTGCAAAGGGTTTTCAAGATGTCGAAGCTGGCAAGGAGATGACGGCTGACACGCTGTTCCGCATCGCCTCGATGACCAAGCCGGTGACCAGCGTCGCGGTCATGATTCTGGTTGACGATGGTCGGCTCAAGGTGAAGGACCCTGTGTCGAAGTATCTACCCGAGTTCAAGACTCCAAAGGTGTTGCTCCAGGGATCTGGGGGCGATCGCAAACTCGTTCCCGCCAGCAGGGAGATTACCATTCACGACCTGCTTACGCACACATCGGGGCTTACCTATCGTTTTATGTCTCAGGAGCCCTTCGACGCGATTTATCACAAGGCGGAGATCTGCGACGGGCTGACTCGGCCCACGTTTACACTGGCGGAAAATGTACGCCGACTGGCCGCGCTACCATTGCTCCACCAGCCCGGAAGTGCATTTCAATACAGTCTATCGACCGACGTACTGGGAAGGCTGGTCGAGGTGATCTCCGGGCAGGATCTTGAAGCTTTCATGCGCAGCCGAATCTTTGCGCCACTGGGTATGAACGACACTTACTTCGATTTGCCCGCCGAAAAGACCGGGCGTCTTGCGGTTGTTTACGAGCCGGGGCCAGATCAGCATATCCACCGGATTGGCGAGGACCCAGTGCAGAAGGGGGAACTCATTTACTGCGTCACCAGCCCTTACCGCGGCCAGCGAGGGTACTGTTCCGGTGGAGCGGGTCTCACGTCGAGCGCCGGCGATTACGCTCGCTTTCTCCAGATGCTCTTGAACGGCGGCCAGTGGAACGGCACTCGCATTCTGAAGCCGGAGACTGTCCGAGAAATGACAAGCAATCAGATTGGCGACCTCCCGTCCCTGCGGCCGACTGACCGCTTCGGCTATGGTTTCGGCATTGCGGTCGCGGCGAGCAAGGACCAGCCGGCCTCGGTTGGATCTTACTCCTGGGGCGGGTTTTACAACACGGCCTTCTGGGTCGATCCAGACAAGAAACTGATCGGCGTACTCATGACCCAGCTTTTCCCCTCGAACCATTTGACTCTCGTACAGGATTTCCAGAAACTGGCCTATGGAGCAATCCAGCAGGGCGACTGAAATACAGCCCATGGGTTGTCACTGGCTTCCGCGCTCTGGCTGCGAACAAGCCAGGCGTTCTGGGGCTCAGGCGCGCGGCCGCGGCACCGAGAGCCCGGGCACGGCCGCAAGATCTTCCCACGGGTGCGGCTGACGATCCCAGATCAGATCGACAACCTCCGATGTCACGCGCCCAGGACAAGGGACGACCGGCTTATCTACTCCGACGTGTTCACCAATAACACTTTGGCACATGTTGAGTGAAGCGACAATGGCCGCTGGCCAATCCTTCCTGGCAAGAGTCGCCCAATCAACCGGAAGCCTGGTTTAATACACATATGTCATCGCGTCCAGGTCCTTTTCAAGCGATGAGAAGAAGATCTCGACGTTGGAAGCGTCGGTGGCGTTCTGAGATTTGATGCGCGGCAGCGCCTCGTTTTCGAGCGCGGAGAGCCGATTCTTGGCCTCGACCACTGGCTTCACGGAGCCGTGCCCCGTCGATCGGTACTCCGCGATGACCGTGTGAACCGCCGCTTCGGCCTTCTGGCGCAGGGCTGTTGTTGCGCTGTCGTTCAGGATCGCACCTGGCCAGAGAATCTTGCCGGTCGAGTCGAACGGTTTCACCGTCGGGGTCCGGTTTTGCGCGACCTGGCGATACGTCCGTACCCGGCGGTGCACAGCGCCCGTGGAGCCGTTCCAACCTGGCAGCGACGTGATCGCGCTGATGAGCGGCTGATAGTTGGTCACCGTCTGGGGAACGATCGCCCGGTTCACAACCTGGTAGAGATTGCCGGCTGAATTGTAGCCCGGGCCGATCTGGCCGTTGTTGATATTATATCCATATCCATATCCGCCATAGCCAGAAGCACCATAGCCCGCCGCGCCATAACCCGCTGCGCCATAGCCGCCGGAGTAACCGTAGTTGTTATAAGACCCGGCGAAGCGATTGACGTGATAGAACTGGGCCGTGGCCGTGGCGGAGACTGCCGCGGCTGCGGCGAAAGCCATGGGTAGGATCATCCGATTGCGCACTTGTGTTTTCATATTTCATCTCCCGCGGGATGAGGGGTGGCAGTATCAGGGTCTGGCGGCGGACTTCGCGTTGCTGAGCGCCCTGGCCACGGCACGTTCCAGCGTTTGCCCGTTTTGTTCCATGTCGAGGATCCGGCCGTCGGGTCCGATCAGGAAGTTGGCGGGGATGCGCTCCACATGATAGGCCGAGGCGAAATCGGCGGCGCCTTCGCCGTTGAGCATGTTGGTCCAGTCGACGCGATGCGTGACGAGAAAGCGGCGGACATCCTGGAGCGACCGTCTGGCTTCCTTTGCGTCCTCGTGCATGGCGTCGACATTGACTCCGAGGATGACAAAGCCGCTCGGCCCGAATTTCTGGGTGAGCGTGCGATAGTGGGGAATCGAGGCAGTGCAGGGGGGGCACCAGGTCGCCCAGAAATCGACGAGAACAACCTTGCCCTTGAGGTCGTCGAGTGAGAACGGCTTGCCGTCGATGTCGTTGCCGGCGATCCTGGGCGCGGGCTTGCCGACGAGCTCAAGCCGGGCGCGGATGTCCTCGAAGTGATCCTTGATCATTGTGGGGGAGTCGTTACCGCAGGCCATTTTGCAGAGTTGATGGGCGAGATCATAACGGCCTTCGCGGATCAGGCGTGCGAGGAACGCCTCGCCCACTCCGAGCGCTTCTTCGAGCTCGTGGGGGGATTTGCCCGCGCCTGCCGCGTGCTGAAAGAGGGCCTGGAGATGGGAAAGGGCGCGGTCGTGCTCGCCGTTCTCGGCGTGGCCAAGCGTGCGCACGAGCGCGGCCAGGGAGCGGGCATCACGGGCCGCGGTTGGGGAATCGAGGCAACGCCTTGCGGCTTCCATCGCCTGCGTGCACAGACCGTGCGTGATCGCCAGGCCAAAAAGCTCGCGGTAAACGGCGTCGACCTGCGTCGCCGGCGTCTTCTGTGCAAGAGCGGCCAGATCCGCGATCCGGCGCGCTTCGAGCTCGCGAAACTGCTTTTCGTAGGAGGCGTTGAGCGTGTCGAGCGTCGCGAACGTACCACGGGTCTGTCCGGCCGCGGATTCCTGCGCTCCACACTGCGCAGGGAACGCGATCCCGAAGAGGAGCGCGAGCGTCGTCAAACCTGTCACGTTCACGTGGGTCATGTCATGGGCTCCTGGGTATCAAGGGCAAGCGAGAACAACGAACGGCAGCCCGAATATTCTACTTCACTCGTTGACGGGGCAAAGAGCCTTGCCTGGGTTTCATGCCTTTTTCATGCACGCCCGCCGCGTGGTGGGTTCGCGTGGCGTGGAAGCTCGAAGCGGCCTGAGACCGCGCGGGGATTGGGCTCAGCCGCGTTTGAACACGGCGTAGAGAAACGGCTGCGCGGCGCCCCAGGGCGTCGTGTGGGTTTCTTGCGCCTCTGTAACGAGCGTGAATCCCTGGCCGAGCTCGCGCGCCAGCGACTGGGCGTTATAGCGGCATACCTCGAGGTCGCTACAGCGTGAGGGGCCGTCCAGGGCGAAGGTTGAGATCACGGCGTGGCCGCCTGGTGCGAGAGACTTGCTGACGAGATTGGCATAGCTTCGCCGGTCGTGCGCGTGGGTAAGAAAGTGGAATACAGCTCGGTCGTGCCAGAGGTCGAAGGTTCCCAGCTCGGGCGAGAGAGCCACGTCGGCGACGATAAAGCGCACGTGCTGGGCGCGGTCGCCAAGCCTGTTTTTTGTGATCTCGAGCGCCGTGGCGGAGAGGTCAAGCACGGCGATTGCGGAGCAGGGCAGTTCCAGCAGTCTGTCGACCAGCAGGGAGGCGCCGCCGCCCACGTCGACGATCCGGGCGCCGCGCGGGGGGGCAACGGAACGGATGAGCTCGAGCGAGAGCTGAGGCTCGCTCTGGTACCAGCTCACGCCGGTCGCGGCCTTCGTGGAGTAGATCGTCTCCCAGTGTGTTTTGCGGCAGGTCGCGTTCATAAAGCCATCCTGGTCACGCGCTGGGAACGGGGCCACGGCGCCCGGGCTGATACCGCGCACGCGGCCCATAAGCCAGGCTTATGCTGTTCTAGCGGCGATCGGGCTGGAGCGGATTTGCCTTGAGAAACCGGAGAAATGCCGATGCCGCGGGCGAAAGCGGCCGACGGTGGTGGTAAACGATGTAGAGCGCCCGGGTGAGGACCAGGCCGCGCACGGGGAGGGTGATGAGCTCCCCCGCGGCGAGCTCGCGCGCCACAGCCGATCGGGAGACAAACGACGCACCCAGGCCGCGGATCACGGCGTCCTTGATGGCGGCGTTGCTGCCGAGCTCGACCGCGATGGTCATGGCGGCGAGGGAACTTCCCGCGCGTTCGAGCCCTTTCTGCAGGGCGCAGCGGGTGCCCGAGCCGGGCTCGCGGATGATGAGCGGCAAGCGGATTAGCTGGGCAAGAGTCATGTTCTTCTTGCGTGCGAGCGAGTGGCCGGGGGGGAGAATCAGGACCAGCCTATCGGCGCCGATGGGCTCGGATTCGAGGCTTCGCGTCTCGGCCTTTTGCCCGACGAGCCCGAGCGCAGCGAGGCCCTGCGTTACGTCCTTCATCACCGACGCGCTGTCACCCACCCTGGCGCGGACATGGATCTCGGGGAATCGCTTGTGGAACAAGGCCAGGAGGGCGGGGAGATAGCACTCGGCGGGGATGGAGCTCGCGGCAATTGGCAGGTCGCCCATAATCGAAGAATGGAGGCCGCTCAGGCGCTCGCGCGCTTCGCGGTGCAGGCTTTGGATCTCGCGGGCCAGCGTATAAAGTCGTTCGCCGGCCTGCGTCAGCGTGATCCGTCCGGCCCCGCGATCGAAGAGCGCGACGCGAAGCGTGCGCTCAAGCGCGGCGATGCGCTGGCTCACCGCGGCCTGGGTCACCCCCAGATCCGCTGCCGCCGCGGTAAAGCTGCCGCGCTCGGCCACTCTCGTAAAGGTGGCGAGGTGCGGCAACTCGCTCGAACCGTAAGATCCTGATGCGTCAACCATGAGTCTTGAAGCTTACCACCCCGTCCGTTCTGCCTGGAATCGCCTTGCTCGCGGCTTCGTGAGCCATTGCCTCCAGAGAACAGCCGTGCGGGATTCACACATCCCTTCTACTCACATTCTTCCTGACGCGTGCTCGATGCCATTTGCCCCAAACTCCCTCATGCTCACGAGCAAGCGCTTACGTATCCTCCGGACCGGCCCATTCCAGCCTGGCTCGCAAGCGTTCTGGAACCAGGCTGACAAGCTCCTGGATGAGCCTGCGATGGTGTTCGAAGCAAACGGCGTGCCGGGGATCGGCGTCCGCAAGATAGCGCCGGGCCTGATGATTGAGAAACCAGAGATCGTGCTCGACGAATTCGGGCTCAAGGATCGAGACGTAAAGGTTGTGAAGAAACTCCGCCTCCTCGTACAGCGCCAGGCGCCTTTTCGATTGCCACCAGCGGAGCGACCGCACCGTGCGCAGGTACGGCAGGCCGAACATGAGCAACTCCCGGTAGATTTCCTGCTTGCGGCTCATCCAAGGTAGGCTCCCTCGGTCTTGATCCGAAGCGATTGTCGTCGATCCGGAGCGGTTCTCGTGGAGAATCATTCGATAAACCAAGCCTCCCTGGGTCTCCTGGCCGATAAGACAGCGCGAGGGGGCGAAGGATCGTCGATCTCGAGACCAGCGGCGCCACGGAATCGGCTGAAGAGTCATCAATCAAGCCCGCGCGGCTGCCAGTTCCCCGTGACTCTGGTCCTTTCTGAGGCTTTCTTCCTGGCGTAGAATAGGGTTTCCGAATTCTACCAGACTTCTCGGAAGGGTGGATGCGAGCGATGAGATCGAAGACCAGTGCCGGGCGCTACGTCCGGCTGCGTGAGCCGCTTGTCCGTGACGGCGGAGTCTTGCGAGCGGCGGGGTGGGATGAAGCGCTCGATCGCGCTACCGCCGGGCTGCGCGCGGCCGTTGAGCGCCACGGCCCCTCGGCGTTCGGGATGTTCAGTTGCTCCAAGACGACCAACGAGCTCAACTACGCGGCTCAGAAATTCGCGCGCGTCGTCCTTGGCAGCAACAACATCGATAGCTGCAACCGCACCTGACACGCGCCCAGCGTCGCCGGTCTGGCGACTGTGTTTGGCGTTGGCGGGGGAACGAACTCCTACCGCGAAATCGAGGAAACCGAGGTCATTCTGCTCTGGGGGTCGAACGCAAGAGAGACGCATCCGATCTTCTTTCACCATCTGCTGAAGGGCATCCACAACGGAGCGCGGCTGTACGCCGTGGATCCGAGGCGCACCAGCTCCGCGCGCTGGGCCGACGCCTGGCTGGGGCTGGATGTCGGGTCTGACATCGCGCTTGCGAGCGCGGTGGGCAGGGAGATCATCGCCGCCGGGCTCGAAAACCGCGAATTCATCGCCCACGCCACGACCGGGTTCGAGGCATACAGCCAGGCCGTCGAGCCCTATACGCTGGCTTATGCCGAGAAGGAAACCGGCGTTCCCGCCCGCGTGATTCAGGACCTGGCGCACGCATTTGCCCGGGCCGAGAGGGCGATGATCTGCTGGACGCTGGGCATCACGGAACATCATAACGCGGTGGACAACGTCTTCGCGCTCATTAACCTGGCCTTGCTCACTGGGCATGTCGGCCGCTATGGATCCGGGCTCAATCCTCTGCGGGGGCAGAACAACGTGCAGGGCGGGGGCGACATGGGCGCGTTGCCGGACCGGCTGCCCGGGTTCCAGCACGTCGAGGTCGCCGCGCTCCGGGACAAATTCGAGCGCCGCTGGGGTGCACAAATCCCTCCAGAACGCGGCTGGCACATGTCGCAGATGTTTGAGGCGATGGAGCGTGGCGCGCTCCGCGCGCTTTATGTGCTGGGCGAGAATCCCATCCAGTCCGAGGCCGACCAGATCCACACCCGGCACCGACTCGAACAGCTTGACTGCCTGATCGTGCAGGACATCTTCCTCACGGCGACGGCCCAGATGGCCGATGTGGTGCTGCCGGCCGCGGCCGGTTGGTGCGAGTCGGACGGCACGGTCACGAACAGCG
>DAIDHX010000218.1 GCA_027451885.1 Planctomycetales bacterium | reverse complement strand
GAGACCGGCTGGCCGGCATCAACCCCGACCCGAAAAACGATCCCAGCGCAGTCACGGACGCGAGCGTCTCGGTTCCAATGGCGGGCACGCTTGGCCTCGGTTATGTCCTCACCCTCGCCCAGCGCTGGGCTTATATGGGCGTGTCGCTGGGTGATCTCGTCTACTCGCTGCCGCTCGCGCCTGGCGAGCAGCAGCAGATTGCGATTCTGGAACAGGCCGAGACCATCATCGATCGCGAATTCGAGTCACTTTCCGCCACGGAACAGCAATCAGCCATCCAGCGAAACGACAGCTCCACGCAGGCTGTGTTCAATTCCGCGTTCAACGAATCGGTCCAGAGCGGCAGTTCCTACTCCACCGAGGCTGACACGATCGGCGGCGGCACAAGCGGGAGCGTCGCCGGTTGGTATGGGGTGTTGTTTACCGCGGGTGCGAACGTGAGTGGCAGTCGGTCGGGGTCGAAGGGATCCACCAGCTCCAGCCTTGATGGCGCGCGGTCTTACACCTCAAACGCGGCGGAGAGCATCCATGGCTCGGTCGAAAACCAGGCCGCCGCGTTCCGGCGTTCTCAGCGGGTATCGGTGCGGTCGGCCACGGCCGCCGACGCCGAGACGACGACCACCAAGATCATCACCAACAATAATCGAGCCCACGCGTTGACCGTCCAGTACTGGGAGGTGCTGCGGAACTACCAGGTCGAGTCCAGCGTGGAAGAAGTCACGCTCGTCTGCTTCGTGCCGCTGGAAGTCGTACGTTTCTTACCGCTGGGACAGTCGATCCGTCTCGTCGACACGGCCGCCGTGAAGGATCGGCCTTCCCTGCTGAGGCGCTACGGTCCGTTGCTCAAGCATGCGGACACTCTTAAGCGATTTGTGCCCTATGAGTTCCGGGCCGGCTTTGGGATACTCGAGGAGTTCGCGGCCAATCCGCTCGCCGCGCCCGATCCCAGCGTCCTGGCTGAGGATGTTCTGTTCTTCAGTCTCTCGGGAACGTTCCTGCCGTTCGAGGATCTCTTCGCGTCGGTTGTTTTGCGCAATGGCCAGCGTCTGGGACCGACCAAGCTCACAGGCACGGCCCCGCCGCTGAGAGACAACTACACCAGCCGTGCGGATCTGCTGACCGATTTGCAGAACCGGCGTCGCGACGTCAAGAACGCGAAGGCATTTACGGCCAGTGTCGCGCTGCCGCTCACGGCTGCCGTGACCGATATCGTGGGTTTTGAGCTCTTTCGAACGGAGCGGAGCCTCGACGTTCAGCCCGTCCCGGACGCCAACGACGCGGCTCGCGCCCTTCTGGAAAAGATTCTCGGCGTGCGCGGGCTCGACTCCTCCGCGACGCAGGTCTACCGCGATTTGATGAACGGGATCAGGCTGTCGCCGAACCAACTTGATGCCGTGCTTGGCGGCCCCTTGCTTACCGATTTCACCTGCCAGCGCGTGGTCTCAACCGCATCCGCCGCGGGTACGACAGGCCAGGCGAACGAGACGATCTCGCCCGCGCTTATCTCCGCCGCGAGTCCAGTCGAGATGCCGCCTGGGATCTACACCGTCCCCGCGCTTCAGCAACCGCCCTTGCTCAAGTTTCGAGATATTCTCAGGATCGAACAAACACTCCAGCACGTCTTGCGCAACACCGTTTCGTACTCGCGCACCGTGTGGATGTCGATCACGCCCGAGGAACGCGCCATTCTGCTCGAGGGCTATACCCTCGGTCTGCCCACCTCTGGCATCCCTGACCCGAGCCAGAGTATTCCGCTTCTGAATTGCGTGGGCAACCAGGTGCTGGGCTTCCATGGTAACTGCATGATTCTGCCGTTCTCGATTCCGGCTGGATTGTTTGAGACCGCGGTCGTGGAATCGGGTGCCGGCCAGCCCAGCCCGGCCGCTGGCTCGGCGGCCCCGGTTCCCCCTGGCGCAACGGGAACCTCGGGTGCACCCGCCTCGGGCAATCCGGGACAGCCGGCAACGCCATCGACTCCGACCCCTGCGCCCCTGACCACCAGCGTGATCCAGGAATTCCTCCGCAAGTTTCACGCGGATGCCTTCGATTCGCCAACCTCCAACATCGTCCTGCCCACCCGCGGCGTACTCTGCGAGGCCGTGCTCGGCCAGAATCCCTCCGCCGAGAAGATCGATCTCACACGCTTCTGGAACTGGGCCGACTCGCCGATTCCCACCGCGCCCAAGATCTCCGACGTTCCCGCTTACCGTGACTACCTCCTCACAAAAGACACCATCGCCGCCCCCAGCACTTTCACCAGCCCGCAGCCCAGCATCAAGGACGCAAACGGAGTCCCGGGCGCGAATGGCGTCGCGGACGACCTCCTCAAGGCGCTCATCGCCAGGGGGCCAACCGCCGCCGACTTCAGCATGCTCCAGCCTCCGGCAGAATTCATTTCCCTGGGCACAAAAACCATCGACTCCGCCGACAAGGCTCGTAATGAAGCGCTCACGGCCGCGCAGAACATGGCCGAGAAGGCGCTCAACAAGCTTCCCGACCTGCTGCGAGCGCACGCCGGATTGCAGCAAGAGGAACAGAAACGGTCGATCGCCCAGGCAACCAGCCGCGACGCGCGCAACAAGTCCGCCGTTGATCGACTCGGCAGCGCGGCCCCCGCACTCCTTGAGGCCGCCGATAAACAGGCGGATCAGCTCTCCGCCAACGAGTTCGCCAGGAAAGCCGTCGCTGACGCCGTGGGCGAGACGCCGATCCCGCTCGACCTGGCCGCCGCGCTTTTCGAGGTGTTCAACAAGACCGACCCAACCGGCAATCTACGCCAGGGTTCAAGGGCGTTCCTCACAGCGCTTGGGCTGCTGCCGCCGCCATCAAATCTGTCCTAGTCCCTCGTCCGCCTGGATACGGCGTCTCGTTCCACGCTTCTGGCATCGCACTCAAACCACAGGAGGATCCATGGCCACGCCTCCCCGTATTCCGATCCCTGTTCCAACCCCGCCGCTCTCGAACGAAACGCAGCTCAGCGACGTCTTCCGGGCGCTCGTCGGCCTGCTCGAAACGGGGAGCGATCCCGCGATCATCGACGCCCAGCGCATCCTGCTGCGCAGGCTCGCGCTTCAGGGGGACGTCGTCAGCTCGCGGATCCCCGCGCCTCGAAATATCACCGAGATCGGCGGCTATCTGAATCTGGTCGACCAGCTTCAGCAACCGGATACTCGAGCCCAGATGATCGCGGGCGCTCTGGGTGTTGCGGGCCCGACATCGTACCTGGGCGTGGACGATTCGCTTCCTATCTATTCCTTTGTTTCGCTTGCCAATGATCGCCCGGAGTGGCCAGGCCAGCCCGCGTCACCCACGCACATCTCGCTCCGCGGCGACTTTGTAGACGACTTCGTGAGCCTGCGCAACCGGCTGCATGACCAGGGCTGTTATCTCCCGCTTTGGAGTCCGCCCCGTAAGCTTCCTTCGCGGCTCGCCACCGCACCCGATTACCTCGCCTGCCTGGGCCGAACGCTCCAGGTCCTGCCCGCGGCCGTGCTCTCGGATCCGGATACCGACCCGCTGGCGATCGCAGCTACTGGCAAGGCTGAACAACCACTCACGTTGGTCGCACGCGAGCTCGACAACCGCAACATCGTGTCCGAGACGGAATGGACGGTCTACCGCTGCGACGACACGACTTGCAAGACGATCGCCGTGCGCAAACGATTCGTCGATCTGAAACCGTTGCTCGCGAATATCGGCTGGAATCCGCAAGCCAACCTCGCCGCGCCCGCCTCGCTTTTCGCGCAGGGGGGCTGTACTCGCCTGGTGAACGTTTGCGGGCTCAACCGGGGCATCACCCGGCTCGGAGACGAACTCGAGCTCGTCTATCCCGCAAGCGCGATCGTCGTCTCCGCGTTCTCTTCGCAGCTCGACTGGCTGTGGGATGGGCAAACGTTTGTCGCCCAGTTGCACTGACGCCGCCTCGAACCGTGCCGATCGGCCAGGCCCACGGTCGGGCGGAATTCCTCTCCCCCGAATTCCCTCCGCTGGCCGATCGACCCGCACCCCGCGCTGGGTGTAAGATGAAGGACATCGGAGCAACGATCGTTCAGACACGCCTCGCGGCCGTTCGTTCGAAGGGCGGCAAGGCAAAGTCGCAGCACGAATCGCGCGATCGGGCTCCACGTCTTCGGCTGCGGGGAGATCGCGTCGATGCTGGATCCTCTCGACCTCAAGCGCATTGACCACATTCGCATGTTCGTGGGCAACGCCCGGCAGTCTGCCTACTTTTACCGCAACGCGTTCGGCTTCCAGGTGACTGACTACGCCGGGCTCGAGACAGGCTCGCGGCAAGAGGCGGCGTACGTGCTTCGCCAGGGAAAGATCACGCTCGTGCTGGTCTCGCCGATCACGCCCGATCATCCCGAATCGAGCCGGCTGGTGCGCCATGGCGACGGCGTCCGCACGATCGCGCTTGAAGTCGCCGACGTCCAGGCCGCCTACGACGCGGCGCTCGCACGCGGGGCGGAATCCGCCTCGCCCCCTCAGACCATCGAAGACCAGGGGGGCGTCTACATCACCGCCGAGATCAAGGCCTACGGCGATACCACCCACGCCTTTGTCGACCGCTCGCGCTACAAGGGATTCGCACCCAGCTTCAAGCCGCTCGACCCCGACCGCTACAGCGCGGGCACGTTCCATCCGGTGGGGCTCGCCGCCATCGATCATATCGTCGCCAACGTCGAGGAGGGCCGGATGAGCGAATGGGTGAATTTCTACAGCAAGGTGCTTGGGTTCTCGACCCTCGTCTCGTTCGACGACAAGGACATCAGCACCGAACACTCCGCGCTCATGTCGAAGGTCGTCGCCGACGGCAAGGGGCGGATCAAGTTCCCCATCAATGAGCCTGCGAAGGGCCGCAGGCGGTCGCAGATCGACGAGTTCCTCGACTTTTACGGCGGGCCGGGCGTGCAGCATATCGCGCTTGCCACCGGCGACATCATCGCGAGCGTGCGCGCCATGGCGGCGAACGACGTCTCGTTTCTGCGCGTACCCAGCACGTACTACGAGATGCTCCCCGAACGCGTGGGCTCGATCAAGGAAGACATCGCCGAGCTCGCCGAGCTGGGCATCCTGGTCGACCGCGATGAGGAAGGATATCTGCTGCAAATCTTCACCAAGCCGGTTGCCGACCGGCCGACGCTCTTCTTCGAGATCATTCAGCGCAGGGGTGCGCGCAGCTTTGGCAAGGGGAACTTCAAGGCCTTGTTCGAGGCGATCGAGCGGGAACAATCTCGCCGCGGAACGCTCTAACCCGCTCGAGCAGGCGTTCCGGTCGAGAAAGGACGGGCAAGCGCGATGAGACGACCGATTCCCGAAGTCAGGAGCATACGGGACTTTTACGCTTTCGAGCAACATGTGGCCACGTGTCGAAAACAGCGTGGGCAGGAGGTGCCGCGCGAATGGTATCTTGCCCCGGTTTTTTACTTTTCGAACGCGGCCTCGGTGGTGAAGCACGGCGACGTGATTTATCCGCCGGCCGGTTGCGAGGCGCTTGATTATGAGCTCGAGCTGGCGTGCGTGATCGGCCGCCCCGCGCGCGATTTGCCCGCGGACGACCGTGCGATGGAGTACGTGGCCGGCTTCACGATCATGAACGACTGGAGTGCGCGGGACATTCAGCGCAGGGAGATGGCGGTCGGCCTGGGGCCTGCCAAGGGCAAGGACTTCGCCACCTCGCTTGGTCCCGAGCTGGTTTGCTTCGCCGAGCTCAAGGACGCCTATCGCGACGGCCGGCTGCACCTTGAGATGACCGCCCGGGTCAACGGCAAGCTGCTCTCCGAGGGCAACGCGGGAACGATGCACTGGACCTGGCCGGACCTGCTCGCCGCGGCGAGCCGGGACGCCACGCTCTCACCCGGCGACGTGATTGGCTCCGGCACCGTCGGCAGCGGCTGCATCCTCGAGCTCACCCCGGAGGCCGCGGGCGGCTGGCTCAAGCCCGGCGATACCGTCGAGCTCGCCGTCGAACGCATCGGAACCCTCTCCAACCGGATCGTCCCCCATCCCTGACGCGCGGAGCGATGGCGAGCGATGGCGTTTTACTTGAAGCTCGGTCACATTCCCCCCAAGCGGCACACCGCCTGCCGCCGCGACGGCGGATTTCGCGACGAGGGCATCTACTACGAAGAGGTCATCACCCGCGCAGGGTTCTCCGCGGGCTACACCATTGCCTATCATCTCCGCCCACCCACCCGCGTGAAGAAGGTCGAGCCCGCCGGCGGCGTCACGCTCGAGCCCATCACCGAGCCCGTGCTCCGGCACCACCATCTGAAGTCCGCTGGGCTCGCGCGGGGCGGCGACCCCATCACAGGACGCGCTGGCATCATGGGCAACGCCGATGTCACGCTCTCAGTCTGCAAACCCGCGAAACCACAGCAGGAACTGTTCCGCAACGCAACCGCGGACGAACTGCTGTTCATCCATCAGGGGCGCGGCACGCTCCGCACCATGCAGGGCTCGCTCACGTTCAGCGAGCTCGACTACCTGATGATCCCACGCACCACGACCTATCAGCTCGACTTCGAGCCGGGCGCGGAGCCCGTGTTCCTGGCCATCGAATCGGCCGGGGATCTCGGCGTGCCGCCGCGGTATCTCAACCACCACGGCCAGCTCCGCCTGGGCGCGCCTTACTGCGAACGCGACCTCCACGGGCCGGAAACCCTCGCGCCCATCGACACCGAAGCCGAAACCACCGTGCTCGTCAAGGACGGCCTGCGCCTCACGCGCTACACGCTCGCCAGCCACCCCTTCGACGTCGTCGGCTGGGACGGCGTTGTCTTTCCCTATCGCTTCCATGCGCTCGACTTCGAGCCCATCACCGGCAAGGTGCACCAGCCGCCCCCCGTCCACCAGACCTTCGACGCACCCGGGTTCGTGGTCTGCACCTTCGCGCCTCGCCTGCTCGACACCCACCCCGACGCCATCAAGGTGCCCTACGCGCATTCCAACGTCGTGGCCGACGAGGTGATCTATTACGTGCTCGGGCGCTTCGGCAGCCGCCGAGGCGTCGAAACCGGCTCCCTCACCCTCCATCCCCGCGGCATCCCCCACGGCCCACACCCCGGAACCATCCTCGCCAGCCGGAACGTCACAAGCACCGACGAGCTCGCCGTGATGCTCGACACCGAACGCCCGCTCGAGCTCTACGCGCCCGCCCGCCCGCTCGACGACCCCTCGTATCCTTATAGCTGGATGGAATAGATGGACATCGATGCCGCCGCGGCCGACCCCGTCAAGATCTATCAAGCCCTGGTCGACCTGGTCATTCCACGCCCGATCGCGTGGGTGACCACGATCGACGCCGCGGGCCGGGTCAACCTGGCCCCGTTTAGCTTCTTCAACACCTTCGGCGCCAATCCGCCGATCGTCGTCTTCTCACCGACGCTCAGGCGCAACGGCACGAAGAAGGACACGCTGCTCAACCTCGAGGCCGTGCCCGAGTTCGTCGTGAACGCGTCGGTGCACGCGCTCGCCTCGGCGGTCAACCTCACTTCCACGGAGCTCCCGCTTGGCGAGAGCGAGGCGGACCTGGCCGGGCTCGAGCTCAAACCCTCGACCCGGGTTCGTCCCCCGTTCGTCGCGCTTGCCCCTGCGCGGCTGGAGTGCCGCGTGCGCATGATCCTGCCGATGGGAACGGGCCCCATCGCCCCCAACCTGGTCATCGGCGAGGTGGTGTGGATCTCCGTCGACGACCGCCTGCTCACGGGCGCGGGCCGCGTCGATCCCCAGAAGCTCGATCCCATCGCCCGGCTTGGGAGCGATTTCTACTGCCGCGCAGGCGACATCTTCGAGCTCAAGCGCCCCTGAGGCCGGCTTGATCGCCCCGCGCCAGGCCGCGACCCCTTGCCTTCGCTCATCCTGGCGCCCGGCCATTGCAGCCTCGCTTCGACCTTGTGCCACGGCATCTTCATGTGCGCCGGATTCTTGAGGATCGGCGCCGCCGAGCATGCGGAAGGACACGCCGAGCGGGATCGAGGGTTGCCCAACCAGGGCTCCGGCGAAGCAATACGGCCGGCGGCGATGCTCGAGCGAGACATCGGCCCCAGCGGCCCGCTACGGCTTGAGCCACTGAATAACGGGATGACCAGCGCCCTGGATTGTTGTCTCACTGGAGCACTCGAATCGGGCGGTTGGGATCGAAATACGGTCCCGGCTGCGAGCGGTTCGTGGACATGTCGCTCCCAACGCGAGCGATCCTTACTGGGGCAAGGTGAGGGCGATTCGAAAGCCGGTGCACATGGTAGCCTCCGTGGGTCCGAGCGCTAAACGCCGGGAGGCGGGAAGGCATTCGGCCCCATCAGCGAATGAGCCGCCCCGCAAGGAACGAAGCGGCAAATACATGTTGAGGTTGATGGGATCATCGACGCGGTCAGACCGGTAATATGCGGTTCTATAGGCGTCTGCGCACCACTCCTGTACGTTGCCGTGCATGTCATAAAGGTCGAACGCGTTTGGGCGGAGACTGGCGACGGGGTGGGTTTGACACCCAGAGCGGATCGCCTGGACTATGAATGTTACCTTGTCACCCTTGCAGAACTCTTTCCAGAATCTCTGCGAATCCCAGCGCACGCGACCGCTATTATCGGCGAACCACGCCACGGCTTCGATTCCGACCTCGGTGTCGCCAAATGGGAATCGGGTTTCGACCCCCGCGCGGGCTGCGAATTCCCACTCCGCCTCCGTCGGAAGGCGATATCCCGATGCTTCGAGATCGGGAATCCGCACGGAGCGGGCTTTTTCAAGGTCGGTCCCTTCGCTCGCGATCAGGTAGTACGGCTCGAGCTTCTCCCTGCGGCTGAGTTCGTTGCAAAACACAATCGCATCAAACCAGCTTACGTTCTCCACCGGGAAGGCGCGGGTGTCTTGCCCAGCAACAATGCTTCTCAATCGCCCCTGCGCTGAGCAATTGCTCGGGTTCTTGCCTGTCACTGCCAGGTACTGAGCCTGGGTGATCTCGGTCTGACCCAGGTAATAATCGCGTGTGAGCCGAACCTGGTGCTGAGGTTTCTCTTCCGGATAATCCGCAGCCTGATTCTCGGGGGATCCCATGCGAAACACGGTTGGCACGATCTTCAGCAATTTGATGGGTACGGAACGGGTGACGAAGGCGGGAGGGCCTGGCGATTTGCGCGGTGAGGCGAGGATGAACTGGTTCGTCTCGGGCTTGCTCAGGAAGTACGGTGCCTGAACCGCGCCGATGCGCCGCCTCGAGTAATCCTCGACATTCTTTTGAACGTAAGGGACGAGTTCTCCCAGGCTGACATATCCATCCTTGTTGCCGAATTCCTGGTCGGCGTCTCCCTTCAGGGCCTCGATCACATGGTGAAAAAAGACGCCATGGCCGCCGCCCTGGTCGTGGGCATCCCATGCGAGCTGGTTCGCAGACGATGAGTAGAACGCGGAGACGGAATCGGGCGGAGGTGGTGGCAGAAAGAAGGAAAGCGAGGTGCTGGCCTGGTCGGGATTCCATCTCGCGGCATCGACGAGTAGCAGCTTCCCGCCAGCCTTGCTTTCCGCCAGCAGGGTGTAGATCTCGCCGAGGGGTAACAGGCCGCCGAGATCGCTCAGGTCGCTGTCGAGCGGGCAAAAAAACGTCTTTCGCTCCTGAGGCGAGGCTTGCGGGGGATTCGTTTCTCGCCGGGTGAAACCGTGCCCGGCCAGGGCGATAACGATGCTGTCATCCGGCTGGCGATCACGGGTGATCAATTCCAGCTCGCGGCGAATATTGCGCAAGGTCGGAAGAAAGCGCGGATCTCGGGCGCCTCGCGTGAGCGTGAGCACGCGAACGAGTTGCCGGTCGTATCCCGAGGCGACCAGGACGCGTGCGAGGACCTCCGCATCGCGTTCAGCGTACGGAAGGACCGGGAATCCGCTGCCTTCGGGATACTTTCCAACGCCGACGAGCAACGCATATCGTTTTCCGGCGGCGTAAGCCACGCTCGTACTGGCAACGCAGGCGACGGCCAGGAGCAAGATTCCACGGAGCGCTCTCACGGTGTCCCTCGCTTCCTGGCGGATATGAGAGTGAAGGCTCAGTTGCCCGAGTTGCGAGCGATGCGGAAGCCGATGTAGGGGATCTTTGAATCCGCGCTGCAAGGGGCGCGACAACAGGAAGCCAGCACCAGGTCGGGTGAATACGCGGAACCGCCCCTCAGCACTCTCACAAGCTTGCTGGGAGCTTCGAGGGCGAGAGGATCTTCCTGCCGCTCCCTGGTGTAGCGCGTATAAACGTCAGCGCACCATTCGAAAACGTTTCCATGCATGTCAAAAAGACCAAAGGCGTTTGGCCTCACCGAGCGCGTGGGATGGGTATGGCAACGGTTATCCACGCCTTTGAGTATGACCTGTTCCAGGTCTCCCTTTTGCTCTCGCCAGTACGCATCGGCATCCCACCTTCGGCGGCCGCTGACATCCGCATACCAGCCATATTCCTCGAGCTGGGCAAGGGCGTCGCCGCAGCTATAACGAGTTGTTGTGCCCGCTCGGCAAGCGTATTCCCATTCGGCCTCGGTGGGAAGGCGATAGCCGTTTGCGAAACGCGAGGGGATCTGGATCGAATTGATCGTTTCGGCGTCGCTTGGCTTGTCAGGGATATCGTAATAAAGGGGCAGCCCTTCCTGTCGACTGAGTTCGTTGCAGAATCGAACCGCGTCGAGCCAGGAGACGTTCTCGACGGGGAACGTCGAGGTATCCTTCTCGTTGTAGTCAAGCAACTTGCTTAACTGACCCGTGCTGGTCGTCCAGCTTGGGTTAACGCCCATGACCGTCTGATACTGGGCCTGGGTGATTTCGCTTTCGCCGAGAAAGAATCCGCGGGTGATGCGGACCTCGTGTTGTGGTTTGGCATCGGGCGGGGAGCCCTGGTCGTAGTCAGGCGCGCCCATGAGGAAGCTGCCGGAGGGGATGCGAAGCAACCTGATCTGTCCAGCGCTCGTCACGATGGCGGGCGGAGCGGCGACGCGTCGAGCATCAAGCAGGTTCAGGCGGCCGGTGTTTCCCTGCAAGACGGGCATCTGCCGCCTGCCGCGCCGGGCTGCGACGTATTCCGGGACCTTGTCCTGCGTGTAAGCGACGAGTTCGACGAGATTGACCACGCCGTCGCGATTTCCCGCCAGTTGGTCGGCGTCTCCCTTGAGTCCCTCGATGACGAAATGGAAGAAGACGCCATGGCCGCCGCCCAGGTCGTCGGCATCCCATGCGATCTCGTTATCGGAACAGGAAAAGAGGGCGGCAACCGAGGGGGGCGGCGGCGTGGCCTGAAACTGGATGACCGCCGCGCGTCCTTCCGTGGGATCGTTGCGACAGGCGTCCACGAGCAAGATCCTGGCGCCAGCGGGACTCCGCTCGAGGCATGAGTAAACGGCATCGAGCGGCAGCAGGCTCGCGGTGTCGGCAAGATCGCCGTCGACAGGACAGAAATAGGCCCTCGTCTTACTGGCGTCGGGGCCATTTCCACCGACACGCCGGGTGAGACCGTGGCCGGAAAAGGCGACAAGAATGCTGTCTTCCGGCTTGCACTTTTGGGCGAGCGCGACGATCTCGCGGCGAATGTTTTTCAGGTTGGGGAGATACCTGGGATCGTCACCGCCACGGCCGAGCGTCAAGACGCGCACGAGCGACCGATCGTATCCCGAGGCAACCAGCACGCGAGCGAGCTGCTCGACATCTCGCTCCGAGAAAGGCAGCGAGGCGAAACCACTTCCCTCCGGATATTTGCCGACACCCACCAGAAACGCATATTTCTCCCCCTCGGCTCGGGCGACTGAGGCGAAAAAAAAGGGGAAGGTAAGAATCGCCGACCGGAAGACCCAGCGCCGTGAGACGGTCATGTTCTCGACCTTCAATCAGTGGCCTCGGACCGAACGAACGCACCTGGGAATCGAGCAGGGGACCCTGACCGCCTAGCGGTCGTAGCGTATCGTGATCGACGACCGAATCACCCCGATATGGCGTTTCACAAGCGTGTAGTCCACATCGACGGCAGGTCCTTGACGGATCTCAAGCGACGCGGCTCGGCCCGAGGGTTCGTCCCGCGGGCGGTCCTCGTCCTTTTCCCAGGCGGCGGCAAACGCGACGGTAATGGACCCGATCTCCGACGGGTTTTTCAAAAGCGGCGCATCCGAGTCGTCGGAGGGGAGCTCGGCAACCTGGAACGCGTCGGCCTTGTCCCGGGTGCGAAACCAGCCGAGGCAGAGACTCTGTGTGAGTTTGTTCTGAATCACGAAATCGGTTGTGATCTGTTTGTCTTCGCAGAATGCGAAGAGACTGAGGCCATCGATAAAGGTTTTCACCGCGGCATCGTAATCGGATTGATTGATGATCTTGATCGCAATCACTTCGCCGGGCGAGACGCGCAGGAACGGTCGGCCGTCGCGCAGAGTGACCTCACGCGGCTTGTAGTCCTCGGATTTTGGGGTTTTCTGGGGGACGCGTTTTGCGACCAGCATCTCGAGTGCGTAGGGAGATCCCCTGGGACGGAAGACCGTTCCCTTGATCTCGATCTCGGGCGTCCCATCTTCCCCCCGGATCATGCGGCGGGCGTTTTCTGAGGCGGGCCTGGTGGGATCGATCGTCGCGTTCAAGCCGCCAAGCCTCGAGACGTCTTCAGGGTTGCTCACATAAGGACGATTTGCAAGCGCGAGATCCCTCTCGGAGTCGAAGAACGCCTGGCCCTGGCGAAGCAACTGGAACGAAATCCTGGCGACGGCGAAGACCTGATCGGTGCCTTCAACCGTTTTGTGCCCCTCGAGGATCGAGTATTCCCCCTTGATTGTTACCCCGGCTCGACCAACGACCTTGAAACCCGCCTTTCGTAATCCGTCGATGAGGGCCTTCTTGAGGCCGCTGCCCGCCGTGTTATTCGGGTTCACGTTGTCATTGAAGAGGCCGACGGCGAGCTCCGTAAAATGCTCTTTTTTCCCCAGTTTCACGACATTCTCGACAATGGAGTCGATCGCCCGGGAGAGAGTATTATTTTCAAGGTCGAACCGGCCTTGCGCCCGGGCGCCGACGGTGAACCATGGCGAGCAGGACAGAATTGCCACGACGACGGCGCAACGACGCATGTTGGTTCTCCTGGGATTCGAATTGAGCCTTCGTGAATTGCTCGGGCCCTGGCTCTTACGAGCGTTTGGATCCATTGGAAATGACCGGATGCGGAGGAGGCTCGCACGCGGCGACATTTTTCTACCTTTCTTATCGTATTAGACACGAGTCCGATCGCTCCTTCAAGGACCAGCCGCGAGCAGGAGAATTCAGGCCAGGAGGAGAAAGAGTGCCTGAGTGAAGATCGCTCGAGGCCGTGCCCGAGTTCGTCGTGAACGCGTCGGGCAAGCGTCCGCTCGCCCGGCTCCGGAGCGATGTCTACTGCCGCGCAGGCGACATCTTCGAGCTCAAGCGCCCCTGACAGCCGGCTTGATCACCCCACGCCAGGCCGCGCCCCCTTGCCTTCGCGGATCCAGCCGCCCGGCCAGTGCAGCCTCGCTTCGATCCTGCGCCACGGCATCTTCCTGCGCGTCCGATCCTCGAGGAACGCCGCCGCCGAGCATGCGAAAGGAACATGCGAAAGGAAACACTGGGCTGCTAACGGCGCTCCGCGTCCGTCACGATCTCACCGCCGTTTCGGGTCGACATCGCCTGGTAGATCCCGAGACGCGTCCCAGGCGTTGTTGTGTACGGGTGTTCGAGATCGCCAAACACGCCCGACGGCATGACCCGCGCTGGGTCCATCGGCCAGCTCGCGACCGTGTCCTTGATGAAATGAACCGACCCGTCGGCAAAGCCAAAATTGGCGCCGCCAGGATGATAGCTCCCAGCGGAGCCCCCGTGGAGGAAATGGATCGGGTCAGAATAAGGATACACGCCGGGACTCCTCGGCGAAACGAGACTCCGCCGTACGTTCAAGGGATAAAAGGTCCAGAAGAGCGTGTCGCCCAGCCATCCGTCGAACCACCAGGCCTCGATCCGCCGCGAGGCGGAATCAAGCGTCCCATACGCCCGCTCGCCAACCAGAAAAGTATTACTGGCGCCGTCCACGATGTCGGCATAACGCGTTCGGCTGTTCGCAAAGAAAACGCCGTCATCCTGGGCTGTCAGTTGCGCGAGCAGGGGGAGCGAATAGGTAAGGTGATAATAGACCCCAGCCGATCCCAGGTAACTTGTGTGCGCGAGGATGAACGTACCCGGAGGATTGTCCAGATATTGCCCAGGATAGATCGTCAGCCGGTTTGCAGCCGGATCGCTCGGGCAGTGGAAGACTGAGACAGACGTCATGTGTGCGGTGGCATTGGAGTATGTGTAGATATTCAGGTTAAAATTGATGCTATTATATAGGGGGGTCTCCCCGATTTCGTTGAGAGCGGCGACCAGAATGCTGGGCCCGGCCTTGAAGCCGACGTCGGGGTACCAGGCCATGGGAGTGCCAGGCGGGAACACCCCGGATCGATCATGGTATTCCGCCTGTGCGAGTGCGATTTGTTTGAGATTATTGGTGCAGCTCGCACGCCGCGCGGACTCTCGGGCGGATTGAACGGCGGGAAGCAAAAGACCCGCGAGCAATCCGATTATCGCGATCGTGGCCAGGACCTCGATGAGCGTGAATGCCGTGCTCGAGGGGCGAAGCTTCCTGCTCGAATGCATGACGCATTCTCCTGAGCTAACGCTGGGATTTCTTGCCAGGCCGCAATCACACGGGGCTCTTCCATCGCCAAGCCAGGGCTGAAGGATCTCGAATCGATCCGTCGCGCTTGCGAGTTTTGATTTACCAGATCGAGTCCTCGCCGGATCCACGGCCCAGGCGGGCGTGGTCACTCCGCATGGCCGCGACGAGGGCCTCAAGTCCTTGGACCGAGCCGCGGCGCACCATGCGGGAGCGACTGCCTGGCTGCCTCCTGCCGCACTCATTGCCTGGCACGCTTCAGAACGCATCTGTAATCCATCCGACCTTCCTTGGTCTCGAGAGTCAATAGACCCCCTTCGAAATCCTTGGCACCAGAATCTTGTGAGATGGTAAGAGTGAGGGTGATCGAACCTGGAAAATTCTTTCGATCCGAAATGCTCAGCCATGGCACCTGAGGTTGGATCAGGACACTCTCGGACGGCTGAGTTCTATCGCGGAGAAAGACGGTCACATTTACCTGAATGGGATCACCGTAGTCGCTCTTGATCTCGAGTGTCGAAGGGACGAAGAGGAGGGGGGCTCGCGGCCTCCATTGCACAGGCACCTCGAGTACCGGAGCGGACCCTGATTTCGCCCTGACGAGGAGAAACGAAGCTCCTCTCCGCTCCCCTCCCGCGTCCATTCTGTCCTGGTCGAGTCGAAACGTGACCACCTTCGTAAACCTCCCCGCCGAGGGTTCGGCGTCGACTTGCCCCTCGAGCACGATGAGTGGGGAGCCCGACTCTACCTGTTGGAGCATCTGATTCGAGTGAATGACCACGCGCGAGGTCAGTTGCTGAGCTCCGCCATATTCAATCTCGATCCTCGGCGGGGATGCCCAGACGTCGGCCTCCGCATCGCCTGTGAGTGTCAGTACCCAGGATTGCTCCTTCGATTCCTGGCACTGAATAGTTACATGCTTGGCGAACTTCTGCGGGGTTGATGGTGCCCGAACCGAGACCCTCAAGACAGTCGCCTTGCCTGGCGGAAGTACCTCGGAGTCCAGCGAAAGGGAGATGCAACCACAGTCGCCCCGCGGTTTAGCAAGATGCAGGGTGTAATGTGACATATTCGTCAGCGAAATCGACCGGGAACTTATGACATCGAGTGGCACGCGTCCAAGCCCAACGACGTACGACTCGAACGCAAGGGAACGCTCGTCGATTCGCCTGAGCTGTCCGACAGCCATGCGCCAGGCGGACCGCGCGGGATCCTGTACGGTATAAGCAGTGAGCAAGATCATGCAGCCGTAGAGAATCAGTGAAGCCTTGCCGGGGACAAAGCGATGCCGCCCAGCTTCAGCGACTGGACCATGACCTGGGGCAGGCAGATCAGACTGTGATGTGCCCGAGACCATTAGAACCCACCTCCCCCCATGGTCCGCGCTTTTCTCGCAGTAAGTACGACGGTCCTGCCTAAAAGATGATTCTCGTGGTCGTACTTGTGGAAGTCGGAAAGTACTCCAGAGAGTGAAAATGCCACGCTCTCTCCGTTGTGTCGTACCAGAGTTCCAGATGATAAGGAAACGAGATGGCGAAATGATCCGCGTCATGTCGGACCAGCAGCCTGGCATGGGCCATCAAAACGCTGCCCCTCGACATGGCTTCCTGCTCCACAGTGCGAGCGGCCCGAGAAAGTTTGCTCAAACCGACCTGGTTGTTCCACAGTCGATGATCTTCTCGTGAAAACCCTCCCTGGCTTCCTTCGGTTGCGAGGTGCTTGACGTCCCGTATCGACAGACAGCTTTCCTCCACAAGCAGCTCCGACATCGGTCGCTCGCATTGGACTAGCCCGAGGTATGTTGCAAGAATCTCGGGTGCGGTTTTTGATGCAAGCTCTGCCCTCGACTTCCCCCCTTCGTTGACCATTAAGGTTCTCAACAACTCGACCGTCTCCCGCGGGAGTTGCTCCTTTCTTGCCGACATGAGATTGAAAAGCGAGTTCGGATCCCCGGCAACCTGCGAGGAATAACACAAGAGGAACTGACCAATCGCATGAATCAGATCGTCATGGGACGATGGGGGCAAGGCGCTGGGTTCGACCAGCCTGGCATCTGTTGTCAGCGTCATGCAATCGTTGGTGGGAATGCGTTGAATCGCTTGCAGAAGCTCGGGACCATCCTTCAACGGAACGCCGGCGGCCGAGGCCCAGCGCTCGAGTAATGTGTCTCTCGTGCGCTGGTCGGCGAGTTCCTGGTCAGCGATCGGGTCAGACCCTCCCCGGTGGAAACCGAAATAGAGATTAATCGCAAGGAGAACGCTGATCAGAGTCAAAACAATCACGCGCCGACGCGATGGAAAAGACATCGGCAAGAAACTCCTTTCCTTCGCCTTTCCTTGAAGAATCCATGCTTACGAGGGGTGAGTCGATTTCCAGCATTCTCGCGGCTCATCCCGGGAGAACTGCGGAAGTTGCCCACCCCCAGAGAGCGGTTATGTTGATATTGCGGCACGCCCACGCGTGGGGCGGATTTCGCGTACAGCCACGCAAAGCAGCGACCGGTCGACCAGTCAGAGAGAACAACTTGGCGCATCGGCGTCCTGCGACCCCGGCAACCTAACTGCATTTGGCCGTCGCGACACCAAGAATGTTGAGTGTGTTGCAATTTGGGGTAGCTGGCTTGCAGCAAATGCACTGGCTAGAGATACCGCCGGCGGCACAGCAAGGAGTGCTACCCGCCGCGCAGGTGGCTGTGCAAGCCCTGTAAGGAAAGCCAACGCTGCAACTCACCGGTGCATCGCCGGCCCAGGCCAATCTCGCGCCATGGAGTGTATTTACAACCAAAACCGCAAGGACGATCATCTCTAGCCGCGCAGCAGTCAACGCACGCATCATGAACTCCTCAACGTGCGAAGGAAGAGTCGACAGGGACATGGATCGGTCTTGCTCGGTTGCCGCTCAAATGGCTGATTATCGGTCTTGCGGGGTATCCACATCTGATACGACCCTGAGGGCCGACACTAAACCTGAACGTGTGGGTTGCCGAGCGACTGGAAGTGGGTGTGCCGGCCGAGATCAAGCCGGACTGGACCACCACGTTACATCTGGAGGGATTCGAGAGGCTCAACGGACACGCGCAGCTCTCGCGACGATGAGGCTGGGAACCGGCGCCTGGAGGCTGGAGGCTGCTCATATCACCAAATCTCTGGAATTTGAGCCATGCCGATCTACGGGTTTGGCTGGGAGCCGCATCGCAACTCTGTGAACGATTCTTAATAGGTGTGGTGCTGGTAGTCAAGGAACTTGTGAGAATCCATCAAAGATTCAACGAATCCGTTGATGCGGGACCGAGTGCTCTGCGGATTGCGTCCACGGCCCGCGTTTGGAGGATGGTGTCGGACGCCATGGAACACGCCGGGAAGGCGCATCGGGGGGCTTCCCGGAGTGTGGCGGGGAGGATGTGGGGAATCGGGACAGTGACAGGCGGTGCGAGGCCCCGATGTCGTCCTGATCGCAGGCTGGGCACGACCTTTACGAGCACGACGCGACGTCAAGTGGATTCCGCCTGTCCTACCACGGCGAGGTGAGTTCTGGCCAGGTGGACGATGTCGGACCAGGCCCGGCGGCTCGTCTCGTCATCGACGACAATGAGTAGGGCGAGTAATAGTAGGTAATAGTAGGGTGGGTTACAAGGACATAGAGTGTCTAGTGGTTTAGAAGGACACAAAGTGCCTCGGTGAGGGGAGTACAAAAGGAGTACAAAAAAGGAGTACAAGGCCACACATGGTCGCGATGAGTTGGCGCTGCCCGCCCCCCTGGGCCGCGTGAGCCGCGATCTTCATGCCAACCCTCACGCCCAGCGCAGGCAGATCCAGCCAGGCCGGAATCTGGGCCAATGTTTCTCAGGTCAGGCTCTTGTGCGTTAAGTTGATGTTGGGAAGAACCGGGAAGGCGGCCCGAGTCCTCGTTCGTCTTACTGCTTGAAGGACGCATCTCAGCGATATCCGAGTCCGTCACGCGCGCTCAAACATCGTCGCCCAGACACATCGACGCCACCTGTAATCACGCACTGAAGCGCCCACACCCGCGAACCATCTCGGGTCCGAATCGCCCATGCGCTCCGCGAATGAGGAATTCGAGAATTCGCATGTTATGCGCGGTTATACAGGGTCCGCGGTCGGATGACGTGATCGATCACCAGGCTTCACCCGCGCGGACCGAAGCCGCCGCGCTCGCGCAAACCGAAGCCACCGCGCTCGCGCAGACCGAGCCCAAGGCGCCTGCGCGGACCGAACCCACCGCGCTCTGGCAGAGCGAACCCACCGCGCTCGCGCAGAGCGAACCCACCGCGGCGCAAAATCGAACCAAGGCGCGCCACAACGTGAAGCAATCAAACGAGAAAAGTCGACTGCGAACCGAACCCATTGCGCCCGCGCGGAGCGAAGCCAACGCGCCGAAACGAAGCCAAAAATCGTGCGCCTTCTGGCACCAGCCGCATCGTTCCGAGATGGTGCCGTTGATCGACTGACGAGAGCATGACGAGGCCCGCAAGGGTCTCAAGAGAACAGATGGGGGGAATCGTCCCTGAACGCGTTCCTTGACAACTGGGCGGTTTGTGTCGGCGGCCCGCGGTTGGCGCCCGCGGGTCGTCCACGGCAATGGTCTCTCCGCAAGTCTGCCCGCGTCCGGGACAGGCCGGGTGGCCGTTCGCGTGCGGGCGCGGCCCCTCTCACCCTGTGTGAGCGGAGGGGGCGTGGTTGTGGCGTCTCTTGTCGACCGCGGTGTGCTTCGAGAGGGGTTGCACGGGCGGCTTCAATCCTTCGGAGTGTGCCCCATAACGATGTCAAACCTGGCGGCGAGCTCGCCCGCGCGGGAGTCCTTGATGGGCGAAAAGTCAATCTGAACCAGCTCGCGCTCGCGCCTGGTGCGCAGTTCGCGAAAGATGCCGTCGCGTGCGTTGCCCGGGTGCCCCTTGATGAAGCACTGTGTTGTCCAGGTTTCTTCCCTGGGGAGTGTGACGCCGAAATGAATGTGAGGCGCCTGGCGGCCAGGGTAGACGACTGGCTTGATGGTGCGGAAGTAATACTCTCCCGAGGAACCGGTAAGAAACCGGCCATAGCCCTGGAAGCCCGCGTCGTAGCCGTCATCGCCCCGGTTCTTTTGCTCGAGGTAGCGCCCGGTGTTGTCGACCTGCCAGATTTCGACGATCGCGTTTCGGATTGGGTCTCCCTTGGCGTCGAGGATGCGCCCGCCGAGGTGGGTCACCTCGCCGAGCGCGGGGGTTGCGGCGTCGTTGATACGGAGCAGGTCGTTGTCGGTGTCGAGCGGCAGCTTGCGGGGATAGAACGGGCCCTCGGTCATTCGGGGGGTGCGCTCGAGCTCATCGGCGAAGGCGCCTCGAACCTGAAAGACCGATGCGCTTGCGGCAAGTGCTCCCAGGAACGTCCGGCGCGTCGAGCGTGAGACCAGAATATCCATGTGCGATCTCCCAGTGAGGATGAAAGAGACGTGGCGCTCCTGGCCTTGCGTGAGGCCGCTCGCCTCGCGCTCGATCCTGGACCACACGGATTGTTGCGCCAACCGCGCGCCTTGAGTAGCCCCCTGGGTCATGAGTTTTTCTTCACCTGTCTGATCCTGGCTGCTCGCATGAGCTTCAACCGGGATATGATGAAGCGGATGCGGGCGTCCTTCGAAGCGAATGGCGAGGCGAGCGATGGCGATCGAGCCTGCGAGTCGGATCCTGGTGGTCGAGGACGACGAAAGCCTGGCGCTTTCGATCACGTCGGGACTGCTGGATGAAGGTTACGCGGTCGTGCACGCGGGGGACGGCAACGCGGCCGAGAAGCTGCTGCGCGACCAGAACTGGGACCTGGCGATTCTGGACTGGTGGCTGCCTGGGCAGGACGGGCTGGCGGTGCTCGAGGAGCATCGCCGCCAGGGTCGGGACACGCCCGTGCTCTTTCTGACGGCCCGGGACGCCGTGGGCGATCGCGTGGCCGGGCTCGACGCGGGGGCGGATGATTATCTGTGCAAGCCGTTCGCTTTTGATGAGCTGCTCGCCCGCGTGCGGGCGCTGGTGCGGAGGCGGAAGGCGAACGAGGAGCTCGCGCTGGCGTTCGGTGATCTACGGGTCGACGTGGTCTCGCGGCGGGCGTTTCGCGTCGACAGGCCGCTCGACCTGACGACCAAGGAGCTCAGCCTCTTGATCTTCTTTCTGCGGCACAAGGGGGAAGTGCTGTCGCGGGCGCGGATCTATGGCGAGGTCTGGGGCGAGGAATACGATTTCGTGTCGAACACGCTGGACGTGCATATCAAGGAGCTCAGGCGCAAGCTCGAGGCGCGGGGCGAGCGGGTGATCCACACGGTGCGTGGGCGCGGCTACCAGTTTGGCGATCCCCCGGTATCCTCGGAGGGGCGATCATGACTCTGGTCGGGCGGTTCTCCGTCTTTTTCTTGCTGGCGCTCGCGGTGGCGCTCGGGGGCTTTTCGGCGAGTCTCTATGCGCTTGGGAGCGTCTGGCTCCAGAAGGAGTTCGACGGCGAGCTCAAGGCCGCGGTGGACCGGCTTGCGCCTGGCAAGTCCGCCGATGATGCGCGGGTGGGTTGGGCGCTTCTGGGACCGGAGCCGAAGCGGGCCGGCGGCTGGGCGGAGGGCTGGTCTCGGCCGCCGTTTTCGATTGAGCGGGCGCTTGCCCAGAAGGAAACGGTCTTCGACATGATGGGGGACGACGGCGTGCGCTATCGCGTGATGACGCGTGGGCCCGACGCGATGCGCAGGCTGTGGCAGGGGTTGAATCGGGGGCTGTCGCCGCCAAGGCGCGAGGAGAACGATCCCGGGCGGGCGGCGGGAAGACGGGATGAGCACGAGCCGCGTGAGTCGAGCGTTGGCCGGGGATTTCGCGGGCGGGGGGGACCGCCGCGGATTCCGCCCTTGCTCACGGTCTGGCGTTCGCGCGTGCCTCTGGAATCGAATCGCAGCATGCTCTTCGTGGCGCTCGCGGCGATCTCGACCTTGCTCTGGGTCGGCGCGGCGGCGACGGGCCGGCGGTTTGGGCGCAGGGCACTTGCTCCCATCCAGCAAATGGCCGAGATCGCGCGTACGATGCCGGTCAACGATCGTGCGCTACGCTTGCCCAGCCCGGGGACGGGGGACGAGCTCGAGCAATTCGCGGCCGAGTTCAACTCGGTACTCGACCGGCTGCACGAAGCGCTCGAGCGGCAGCAGCAGTTCGCGGGTCAGGCATCGCACCAGCTTCGCACGCCGCTGGCCGGCCTGATCGCGACTGTCGATGTTGCCCGGCGCAGGTCTCGAACCGTTGCCGAACACGAGCGCATTCTCGACCAGCTTCGTGGCGACGCAGTGCGGCTCTGGCGCATCGTCGAGGCGCTGCTCTTCCTGGCGCGCGCCGATGCCGAATCCGCCCGCCCCGCGCTCGAATCGCTCGAGCTTGGCGGTTGGCTCCAGACGCAGCTCGAGGACTGGATCAAGCGCGAACGCGGCAGCGATCTCGTGCTTCATGTTCCCGCTGAGCCGGTTCACGTTGCGGTGCATCCCGCTCTCTTTTGCCAGTTGGTCGACAACCTGATTGAGAACGCCGTCAAGTACAGCCAGGCTGGGACGCCGGTGGAGATCACCGTGGAGGCGGCGGAGCGCGAGGTTGAGCTCGCCGTGCGAGATCGAGGGCAGGGGATCTCCGCGGCGGATCTGGGCCGCGTTTACGACCCATTCTTCCGCTCGGAATCAGCGCGGAAGCAAGGGCTGCCGGGCGTGGGGCTGGGCCTGGCCGTGGCCCAGCGGATCGCGCGGGTGATGGGAGGCGACCTGGTCGCCGAGAGCGAGCCCGGGCGCGGCAGCCGGTTCACGATCAAGCTCCCGCGCGCCCTGGCCCCGGTTGCCTCGACCGATGCGATGGAGGCCGTGGCCGAGCCGATTCCGATGCGCTGAGCAGGCCGCGCCAACTGTCCACGCCCGCCTTGTCGACAACCACCAGACTCCCAGAACGCACCATGCAATACCCGAAACCCAGAGGCCAAGCGTGAACCCCGGCGGCCAGTATGCCATCTCGACCAGGTGCCGCCCCGCGCCTGGGATCACCAGCACGCGCTGGGCCAGATTGCCGCGGTGGATCCGGGCGGGCTTACCGTCCACCCGCGCCTGCCAGCCCGGAGCGAAGGCGTCGGCGATCACCAGCAGCGCGGGCGCATCGGTCTCGATCTCGAGCCGCACCCGGTCGCTGGCCATGGGCAGCCACGAGGCGGCGTGGAACGTGGCTCGATGCCGGGGATCGAGCCCTGCGAGCGGGTCGTGGTCCAGGATCGCCGCGGTTCTGGGATCGAGCGTGCGGAAGCGAGCCAGAATGCCCGCCGTGGAGTCGATCGCGACCTCCGCGCGGGGGACCACGTACGCCCGCGGCAAGGCCGTGGGATTGGTGTAGAGAAAGGGGGATCGAAGGGCGCCTGGGAGCTTCGCCACGGGCCAGGGGCAGCCTGGCTCGGGTCGGTCCGAGACGAGCGCGGCGACCGCCATCCGGTCAAGCACGGCCTGCCGGATCTCGGAGCGAAACAGGGCCACCGCGTCGTACATCGGCAAGGTCTTCTCGAAGGGTCGCTCACGCCCCGCGACCTCGTAGATCGGCTCCTCGAGCAGGCTCGAATCCTCGAGCTGGAACCAATCGGCGAGGTTTGTCTTTTCGACGCCGAGCAAGACCGCGTTCAGATCGGTGAACACGGCGTCGCGCGCCTTGACGCGTGGGCGAGGGGGGCCCGGAGCAAGCGCTGCCTGGATCGCGTGATCGCCGGGCTGGAGGGCGAGCCAGTGGAGCGCGTCGGAATGCGGCAGAACCTGGTAGGCGCTCGCGGCCAGCTCGCACGCGCCTGTGAGTCCCACGCAAGCGGCAATGATGCGCCTGGCCGGGCGCGATCGCAGCCGAGCACCCAGACCAAAAAGGAAGGCGAGCGAGAGCGTGACGAGCCAGACGCGAGGTTCGAGGCAGAGCCGTTCGCCGGCAAGGCGCAGGCGATCGAGCTCGGTGAGTCGCGCCTCGAGTGGTGAGGGCAGGGGCGCGTGTGTCATCTTACCAACGAGGACCGTGGCTCCCAGGAGAAGCAAGGTTCCAAGCGCGAGTGCGGGTAGGGCGCGAGCCCATCGTTGCCAGGCGCGAGTCTCCGCGCAGGCAGCGAGCGTGTCGAGGCCGATTCCGGCGAGCAAGGCGGCGGCCAGGTGGGCCAGGAACAGGGCTCGGCCGGGCGCGCGCAGGAAGCTCATGCCCGGGATCAGAAGCTTGGCGAGCGGCTCGAGCCCCGCCGCGCGGCCGCACGCGAACCACGTCGCGATGATGAGCAACAGCAGCCAGGGCCGCATACGGGTGCGATCCGAGTGAAAGAGCATTGCGAAGAGAGCAAGGGACAGGGGCGCGAGCCCGATCGAGTAGACCGTCTCCCAGTAATTATCACCGCCGAAGTAATCGGTCGGGCCGCCGAGCGCGGTAGGCTCGAGAAGCTGGAGCAAGTTCCGGGGATGGAGCGAATAGTGCGTAGGCACCACAGCATCTTTCGAAGTGTGATCCTGGCGCAGAACCGGCAGCGTGGCCGCCTGGGGCGCGAGGTCGAGCGCAACGAGCGCGAGCGAAAGCCCAACCGCGCCGGCCGCGGCGAGCGGACGCCCAGGCACGCCCTGACGCGCCAGCATGCGCCCGGCCGCGTCCACGCCAATCCACGCCGTGACCGCGAGCACCAGGAGAAGCCATTCCTGGGGATGCCCCGGCAGGAACGAAAGCGCGATCACAAGCGCGAGTACGGGGTAGGCTCCGTTCTCGCCGCGGAGCGCACGAATGAGCGCCCAGAACGCCCACGGGTAATACGCCGCGGACCAGATGTGGGGCAAATGCCCCTCGGCCACATGCGCGATCGAGAGCGGCGACAGCTCATAGACCAGGCCCGCGACCACCGCGGCGGTCCTCGAAGTGTGCATGGCTCTCGCCAGCCGATACATCCCGAGCCCGGCCGCGAGCAGGTGGGTAAGCGTGATCCAGCCGAACAACCAGGGCGCCTTTGTGATCCAGACGAGCCAGACAGGGGGATAGAAGAGCCCTGCCTGCGGGTTGCCCACGAGCGGCCGGCCGCAAAAGCCGCGGTCGTCCCAGAGCGGGGGCCGGCCATGGCGGGCGATGTGCTCGGCGATCGCGAGATGATGCGGCAGGAACAGGAAGGTGAGATCGTTGCCCGGCGGCCGGGCGTGGGATCGATCCGCGCGGTCGACATGGGTGCGCTCGGCGTCGACCGTGAGCCCGCGAGGCGCGTGTGTGAGCCGGCCGAACGCCAGCCCCAGCGCGATCGCGAGCGCTGCGAATATCAAGAGGTTGTAATATGAGTTGCGTAACACGATGGGGGCTCCGGGTGCGAGCGCAGCGCGCGTGGGATCTAGTCAGGCACTGCGCGTCGCTGCGCGGCCCTGCGCCAGGCGTGCGGACCGGCGAGCGTGCTGAGCCCACGATCCGCCCGGCCCTGGGTGGCGATCTGCATGTAGGCCTCGAGATGTGTGTCCTCGGACCAGGCCGTTTCCAGCGTCTGCCGCCCGCGCGCGGCAAGCTGGGCGCGGAGGCGGTCGTCATGCACCAGCCTGCGCATGGCGGTGAGCAGCTCAACGTCGCTGGTGTAGCCGAGCCCGCCGCCGCTTTGGATGCCGGTTTCCTGGAGCGCACCCCCCCCTTCGTGCACAACCACGGGCGTGCCGGCCGCGAACGCTTCCAGCACCACGTAGCCGAAGATCTCGGGAAACAGCGAGGGCACCACCACCCCGCGCGCGCCCCGGAACAACCGCGCCAGGCGATGGCCGGGCAAGAGGCCCTCGAAGTGGACGTTGGTCAACCCTTCGGCCAGCTTGCGGAGCTCGTTTTCATAAGGCCCGCCGCCGGCGATCCGCAGATCGGCCTCCGGCAGATACTTCATGAGCGGTATGACGCGCTGAAAGCCCTTCATCGCGACCAGGCGCCCGGCCGCGGCGAGATAGGGGCGGGCTTCTGGCTCCTCGCTCGAGCGCCTGGGGGCCGCGGCCCATCCATCGGGCAAGAAGAGCGGCAGGTGCACCAGCGGCACATGGCGGCCGAGTCCACGTTTGCGGTGCTCCTCCAGGGCGTGCGCGCTGGGAAAGAGCAAGGTGCTGAGCCTCGAGAGCCCGCGCGGGACCGCCGAGGTGCCACGCCAGAGCTGCGGCGGCTTGTGGTCGCGGAGCATGCAACGCAGGCATTGGGGGGCGTCGCACGCGCGCTCGCCGTTCTTCCACAAAAGGTGCATTGGGCAGAAGAGCCAGTACTCGTGCGCGGTCATGATCCGGGGTGCATGGTGATTCGACCCCAGCTCGAGCACGCCCGGCCCGCCCACGAGCGAGATGTTGTGGAAGTGGAAGAGATCGGTTGCGGGATCGTCGAGCGCCTCGCGCAGACCCCCCGTCTTGAGCCACGGCTTGCCGGTCGCCTGCGTGAGAATCGGCGACAGAACTCCGAACGGGCTCTTGAGCGGATGAATCTCAAGTCCCTCGGGAGCTTGATATTCGCGCGGCTTCTGATCGCCGCGGACGGCGTTGAACGCATCAACGCAGTAATGAACGTGGACCTCATGCCCCCTGCGCAGAAGCGCCTGGCTCAGGCGCTCGACGTAAGCCGCGTCGCCGCCGAAGCTGTGGGGGCCGAAGAAAGTGGTGATCATCCTGATCTTCACGGGCGACCTCCTTGCCGCGCGCCGCGTCGATGCCCTGGCCCTGGCTGTTTACGCCTTGCGGTGCGCGGGGACGAGCGTGCTCTTCCAGAGCCGCGTGTGCCCCATCCCGCCAATCGAAAGCCAGACCACGATGTAAGTACACGCGCCGCCGGCCACCGCCGCGAGCACGTGCACGTGCTCGAGCAAGAGGCACACAGGCGCCATGGCCGCCGCCGCCACGAGCGGCCGGCCCAGGTGATGATGCCACGCCGGCGCCCGGCCTTCCCTCGCCAGCGTGGCATAACCCGCCGCAACCAATCCCAGGCCCACCACAATCACGCCAAAGGCAGCGCCCGGCAGTCCCAGCCACAGCCGCAGCGTCATGATCAACGGGCCGATGCCAACCGCGCCAAAGACCAGTGTACGCACTCCCACCGCCTCTCGATTGAGAGCGATCAGAGTCGTCTGGTAGAGGTAAGCCAGGATCAGCAAGGGCGCCCGCCAGATTCCAATCGAGAGCAAAAATCCCGAACCCGCGTAATCCCGCGGCAAGATCAGATGCACAAGGGGATCGGCCAGGATCGTACAGCCTACGGCCACGGGCACAAGCCCAGTCATGAGCACCTCGACGAGCGAATCGAGGGCCTCGCGCCCGGCCTCGGCCTTCTGGCGCCAGAGCCTCGCCAGCGTGGGGAACGCGGCCTGCTGCAAGATGACCCCGAAGGTCAGGATCGCCGTCACCATCCGGTGCGGCGCGCCATAGAGCCCCACCTCGCTCCAGGTGGAAAGCAGACCGACCACGAGCAGGTCGGCGGAGTTGATCACCGTCTGCGAGAGCTGGATCGCACACACCGTGCGCCCGCGGCGAATCATGATCATCAGGAAACGCGGCGACAACCGGGGCCGAGGCACGCGATAGTGCCTAAGATAGAACCACCAGACAAGCGCGATCCCGCTGGCCTCCCCGAGCGCAAGCCACATCGGAACCCAGGTGATGCGGCTCGCGTCCTTGACCGTGAGCAGCACGCCGATCGCGTAAATCGCCACCCGCAGGCAAAGCGAGATCGCCACGAGCCCCATGCGCTCCGTGCCGCGGAAGACGTAATCCACCCCCGTCGCGGTCGTGAACAGCATCGTGCCGTACAGCACCAGGATCAGCCAGTCCGACCGCGCGGAGAGCGTCAGCGAACCGATCAGCGTGAGCACCGAGAACAGGATGAGAGCCAGAAGCGCCTTGTACGCCATGACCTGGTCGACCAGCGGGCGCACCAGCCGCGGATGGCGCGAAAGCTCGCGGGTCACGATCAGGTCGTGCGAATCCCGCATGAGCAGCACGAGCCAGAAAACCACGTTGAAAGCGAACTCGATTCGCCCATACCCTTCCACGCCAAGCCGGCGGGCCAGGGTGAGCGTCACGATCACCGAGGTCGTCCGCGAGACAAACTCGGCCGAGCTCAAACAGGCGAAGTTGGAGGCGATACGTCGTCCCGCAGGCACATCGGCCGCCCGCCGGCCCGGACACGCGTGCCGGGCGCTCGGACGGACCTCCCGGATTCGGCGAGGCCGGACGTCAATTGTGCTGGCCATGCGGGGCGCACTTCCTTGTGCTGGCGATCCATGGTTAATAACAGCGAACTTACCTGCTCGCCTGCAACCTACCTAGATTAGTCGGTTCGCCTCTCTTTACAACTTTACTTCGGCTCGTTGGTCTCGAAAGACGCCAAATTGAACACAGTGACACCCTTCAGAGCGTCAACTTGTGTAAGGTGCACGCGGTCCGCGGGCTTCGGAGGCACGCGATTTCCGCGCGTTCGGAGCATGCGAACCGTCTGGCCGCATGGTAGTTGCGGCATGGAAAGGTGTCAATTGAAGGTTGGCGTTGCGCGCGTCCGACACGATTTACTTCGGAATCACGAGCTCATAGACGACGGAGACCGAGACGGAAAGCTTTTCCTCTCCGGGGGCGACGGGGAGCGCGGGAGCGGGAGCGGCCATCATGGCATTCGTGCGGAACATGGGTCCGCCCATGATCGGCCGGTCGTCATGCTCGACGATCGAACGGGGATGGCCGAGGATCACACCGGCCTCGCCCGCCAGGATCGTGGCCTTGCGTTTGGCGTCAGCCATGGCGCGTTTGCGGGCTTCATCGCTGAGCTTTTCCGGTTGTTCCACGCGGAAGGCGATGCCCGAGACCTGGTTGGCGCCTGCGTTCATCACGGCGTCGAGAACCTCGGCGATCGAGTCCAGCTTGCGCAGAATCACGCGGACCTGGTTGTCGACGGTATACCCGACCACCCTGGGGATATATTCAGCATTTGAGCCTGGAGTCGGTTGGTTGTACTGGGGTGAGACGTTCAGGCGTGCGGTTTGGACGTCCTTTTCGGCAATTCCCCGCTCCTTGCACACAGAGAGGATGCGATTCATGACTTCGCCATTTTGCCGGGCGGCGACCAGGGCTGTGTCGGCCCGGGTGTGGACGCCGAGGGTGATCTCCACGATGTCGGGCCGGGTGGAGATCTCCCCATGCCCGCTCACGGAGATCGTGGGCCTGGGGGGTGGTCCTGGAGGCGGCGGCTTGGGCATTGAGTCCTCCACTTGAGCGGCTCCAGTCGCGAGAAACGCGCAAAGGCTAACAAGCAGTGCGAGCGGTACAGTGCCCCAGGGCATGGCGTGGCTCCTAACGGCTGCCGCGGCGAATGCGGTCGAGCGTGACGGCGGCGACGATGATCACTCCAATGATAACGTCCTGGGCGGGGTTTGGAATCCGGGCGTGGACGCAGCCATTATTGAGCACAGACATGATCAAGCATCCGATGAGTGTTCCCAGCACGCTGCCTTCGCCGCCGCTCAGGCTGCCGCCGCCGATGACCACGGCGGCGATGACCTGGAGCTCGAGCCCGTCGGCCGTGGTGGAATCGCCGGTCGCGCTCAGGTAGGCGAACTGGAGCACGCCGGCGAGCCCGGTCGCCAGTCCTGCGATTGCATAGACCCACACCCGCACCCGGGGCACGCTGACGCCGCAGAGCCTGGCCGTGGCCTCGTTTGACCCCACAGCGTAGATGTACCGGCCGAAGACGCTTTGCCGGAGCACGATGGCGAGCACGAGCGCGAGCAGAGCGAGTACCCAGACTCCGGGGGCGACCAGCAGCCAGCGCGGTTCGGGCTCGGCGGCGAGAATCCTGGAGAACCACCATGCCTTGGCGTCGGAGGGCACGTAAACCGTGGTGCTTGATGAGAGCCACTTGGCCAGTCCGCGATAGACCTTGTAGCTGCCCAGGGTGATGATGAAGGGCACCACCTTAAGCCCTGCCGTGAGCGCGCCGTTGATGGCGCCGCAGACCCCACCCAGGAGCACGCCCGAGCACATCGCGAGCGCAAGCGCAAAGCCCCCCTTCAGAGCCAGCGGCATGGCCGGGTCGAGTCGCTTGACGATCAGCGCCACGACCACCGTCACGAGCGCGATCGTGGAACCGACCGAAAGATCAATGGCACCTGAGATCATGATGAGCGTCATTCCCAGCGCGGCCACTCCGACCACCACGGTTTGCACCGCGATGATCCGCCAGTTGTACAGTGTGAGAAAGGAGCCCGTCTCGCGCGTGAGATACGCAAACAAACCCGTGATGAGAATCAGGCCGAGGAATGGGCCAAGCACGGTCCAGACCCAGCCCAGAGTCCCGCGGAGCGCGGCTTGCGCTGGCAGCTTTGCTTCGGAACCTGTCACGCGTACCCCCTGGCGGAGAAATGGCTGCCGCGTTGTCGTGACATCGGAACGCGGGCGCGGCGTTTGCCCGAGGATATGCGACGCGGGAGCGGGCGGCAACCCGCTCCTGGTGCCTGTTTTGTCAGCTCGAAAGCTGGGTGGCCAGCTCCATGACCTTGTGCTCGGTCCATTCGTGCGTGGGCCGGGCGGGGAAGATTCGGCCGCGGGACATCACGGCGATGCGGTCGCAGACGCCGAAGAGTTCGGGCAGGTACGAGCTGGCGATCAGGATCGCCGCGCCCTGGGCGGCCTGCTCGCCGATCATGCGGTAGATTTCGGCCTTGGAGCCCACATCGATGCCGCGGGTGGGTTCGTCGAGCAGGAACACATGAGCGTGCTGGTGGAGCAGGCGTGCGAGCGCGACCTTCTGCTGGTTGCCGCCGGAGAGGTTGCCGACCCGTTCCCGCGGGCCACGCGCCTTGACGGCGAGCTTGCGCATGAGCTCGGCCGCCTCGGCCCTGCGTTGGCCCAGGCGCAGGAATCCGCGCTGGGAGTGCCGGTCGAGCGCGGAGAGGGTGATGTTGTCCTCGATCGAGCGCGAAAGCGCAAGGCCCTCGGTCTTGCGATCCTCGCTGGCAAAGCCCACTCCCTGGCGGATGCGCTCGGCCGGGCCGGCGTTCCTGGCGGGATAGCCGGCCACCCGCACCACGCCGGTGCGCACGGGATCAAGGCCATAGATCGCGCGCAGCAGGCTTGTTCGGCCCGCGCCCACGAGCCCGGCCAGCCCCACGACCTCGCCGCGGTGGAGCACCAGCCCGCTTTGAGACTCCGGATGCAGAGCCACGTCGCGGAGATCGAGAATGGGCTCGCCGATCGTCCTTGGCACCTGTGGGAACAGCTCGTTCAGGTCGCGCCCAACCATCGCCGCGATGATCGCCTCTTCGCTCGTTTGGGCAAGCAGGCCATCCGCCGCGTTCTTGCCGTCGCGGAGCACGGTGAAAGTCTGGGCGATCCGCCGCGATTCCTCGAGGAAATGGCTGATGTAAACGATGGCCATGCCGCGGTCTCGCAACCGCTCGACGAGCTGGAACAGCCGCTCGGCGTCGCGCCCGGTGAGCGAGCTTGTGGGCTCGTCGAGCACGAGCACCCGGGCGTTCGCGGTGAGCGCGCGGGCGATCTCCACAAGCTGCTGGGCGCCGATGGAGAGCGAGCGCACCTTGATCGCCGGATGGATGTCGGGGTGGTCGAGCAATTCGAGCGTCTCACGCACGATACGGCGATGCGCGCGTCCGCGCACCAGGCCGTATGTGGAGAGCTCGCGGCCGAGCATGATGTTCGCCTCGACCGTGAGATCAGGCGCGAGCGCGATTTCCTGGTAGATCATGGCGACGCCGCGGTCGCGGGCCTGGCGCGGGCCGCTGGGCGCGAAGGGTTCGCCGTCGAGGGTGATTGTGCCCGTATCCGGCCGGATCGCCCCGCTCAGGATCTTCATGAGCGTGCTCTTGCCCGCGCCGTTTTCTCCGATCAAGGCCCGGATCTCGCCTCCATCGACGGCCAGCGACACGCCCTCGAGCGCCCGGGTCGGGCCGAACGACTTCGATACATCGCGCATCTCAAGCCGCATGGGCCGTGCCTTTCTCTCGTGTCCGGCCAGAAGGCGCTACTTGCTGCTGATCATCCCCGCGGACTCGAGCGCGCGGAGCATGCCGTCGGTGCTCGACTCGTTGGGGCAGAAGATGCCATCGACTCCACTGCTGTGGAGCGTGACCAGGCTCTGCGCCTTCTGCTGGGCGGTGTCGGAGGTCGGCCCGGCGTATTCGCTGTCGGAGATCAGCTTGATCTGCGGAAACTCCTTCGAGAGTGTGTCGGTGAATCCCTTCTCGCGCTGTTCCGTGCTTTCGGAGCCGACCGCATAGCGAAGCAGGATCACGTTTCCCTTGCCCTTGAGCACCTCGCCCAGTCTGCGCGCGGCCAGGGCTCCGCCGTTGTAGTTGTTGGTGGCCACGTAGCTCACGATCCTGTTGGACTCGAGCGCGGAGTCGAAGATCAGTACGGGAACCCCCTTGGCGACCGCGCTTTCCACCGGGTCCACAAGCGCCCTGGCGTCCAGCGGCGCCAGGATGATGCCGTCGACTCCGGCCGCGATCGCGCTTTGCACAAGCTGGATCTGCTGCACCCGGTCGTCTTCCTTCTGCGGACCCTGCCAGACGACCTCGACGCTGCCCAGCTCGTCCGCCGCCTTCTGCGCACCGGCGTGGATCGACTTCCAGAATTCGTGGGTTGTGCCCTTGGGGATCACCATCACGCGCCACTTCTTGGCCCGGGCGCCCGAAAGGCTGGCGCCGCCGCTGTTTTCAAGCTGCGGCGGGTGAATCAGGCGGTCGATCGCAGGATCCTTCATGTTCTGGGGCGTGACAACCGTCTCCCCGGTCGAAATCTGCGTCTCGACCTTCTTGCCTTCCAGGTGCGCGACCATTGTTTTGACCGCGGTCTCACCCATGGCGATCGGATTCTGAACCACGAGCCCCTGGATCTTGCCCTTGCCGAGCGCATCGACGAGCGGCTCGCTCGAATCGAAGCCGACGAGCACCACCGAGCGGGCGGCGGAGGATGTGGCTGCGGGGCTGCCCGCCGGGCCCGGCTCGCCGCAGCCAGCCACCAGCAGGCACAGCCATGCCATGCTCAAGAACAGCCTGAAAACCGCGGCCCGCGCGCCTGGCCTTGTGGCAGCCGACATGATGCGTACCTCGCTCGCTCTGACAAGCCTGTGTGAGAGAAGTGTGATCGTAGGAGCCTGCAAAGGCATGAGTCAAGCCGACGGCCAGGCAAACCGTGCTTGTCACTCGGCGGGATCGCCCGGTTGTGATGCCGCTCCGCGCGGGGTAAGTTGAACACTTGCGAAGCTCAAGGGGGGGATGCGAATGGACACGAAACCGCTGCGTTGGGGAATCATGGGCTGTGCGCGGATTTCGCGCAGAGGGCTGATTCCAGGCATTCGCGGATCAAGATCGGGGTCGCTCGACGCGATTGCCAGCCGGGAGCAAACAGTCGCGGACCAGTGGGCTCGCGAGTTCGCGATCCCGCGGCCGCTTGGCTCTTACGAAGCGCTCGTCGACGATCCCGCGATCGACGCCGTGTACATTCCGCTGCCGAACGAGCTGCATCTGGAGTGGGTGCTCCGCGCGGCCGACCGCGGCAAGCATGTTCTGTGCGAGAAGCCGCTCGCCCTGGACGCACCCGAGGCCGGGCGAATGGTGGAGCATTGCCGGAGCCGCGGCGTGATCCTGATGGAAGCCTTCATGTGGCGGCACCAACCGCGCACGCTGGCGGTGCGTTCGCTTCTGGACTCAGGCGCGATCGGCAAGCTTCGGCTGATTCGGGCCTCGTTCTCGTTCACGATGGAAGGGGACGACTGGCGGCTTGATCCCAAGCGCGGCGGTGGTGCGCTCTGGGACGTGGGCTGTTACGGCGTGAGTACCGCGCGGCTGTTCGCGGGGTCGGAGCCGCTGCGGGCCTTCGCGACCGCGCACGTCGGCCACACCGGCGTCGACCTGTCGGTCGTCGCCAGCCTGGAATTCCCCGGCGGTATCCTGGCCGCGATCGATTGCTCGTTCGAGCAGCCGTTTTGCTGCCGTTACCAGCTTGTTGGCGACCGAGGCACAATCGAGGTGCCTGACGCATACCTACCGCCGCAGAATGCTCCTGCTGTTGCGCATGTTGCTCGGTACGCGTCCGAGGCGTATCTCTCCAACACGGGCGCACAGACCGAGACGCTCACGTTCGAGCCGGTGAATCAGTACTCCGCCATGGTCGACGCCTTCGCGGCTTCGGTCGCGGCGGGCGCGCTCGTCGATCCAGCCGAGGATGGCCTGGCGCAGATGCACGCGCTCGACCGGCTCCTGGCTTCGATCAGCGGCTAGTCGGCGGCGAATTCGAACGCGGCTGGGAAGTGTTCAACCCGGGGCTGGCCGCGAGCGCCGGGCCAGACCACCGCCACCACATCAAACCGGCAGCGCACTCCGAGCAGGCGCTCGCGTCTCAAGAACCTAAGCGCGGCCCGGCAAACCCTACGCTGCTTTTCCAGGTCCACAGCCTCCGCGGGCGAGCCCGTCAGGCGCGACTTCACTTCCACAAATACCAATGTGTCGCCATCACGCGCGATCAGGTCGATCTCCCCCTCGCGCACGCGAAATCCACGCTTGATTAAACGTATACCCTTACGCGCAAGGAACTGGATCGCCGCTCGCTCGCCGCGATCGCCCAGCAGCCGGTTCCAGAATGCGCGTACCTGAGCATCCATGCCGCGATCGTAGCACGCGAGACGGCCGCGATCACGATCCCACGCCCAGGTCGCGCTCAATATCGCGCGCTTCGGAGCTCCAGCCCCCCGACCTGCGCGTCCCCTTCAAGATGCTCTTGCCGCTCGTGTCGCCATCCCCGCCGATCACCTTCGATGTCGAGTCGCTCTCCTCTTGCTGGGACGATGGATCATCCTTCCGCACGCCCCAGCGGTTATGTTCGCAGCCTGCCCCCGCCGCCAGGATCCATCCCGACATCAGCCAGGGAATCGCCTTGCGCATGGTTTTGCCCGCCCTTCCATGGGTCGAATCCAACATCTGTCGCCCGCGTGCACCTGAGAGGATGTCGAGAAATGTTCGCGGATCCTGTCACAAATCCTCCCGCTCGTCCAGTTCAATCCGCTGGCTTTTACAGCCTTGCCCAGTCCCTCTAAATTCACGGCGATCCGGCTCCCCAGGCTGGGACGTTGACTGGCTGTGCTGTGCCTGTTACATTTGTCATGACAGTCTAGTTCCAGACGACTTCCCGATCACTCGAGGGCGAGATTCCCATGTCTGTCGTTCGGCGGCTGGTGGGGTTGCGGATCATGTCTGAATGGACCGCTGCGCGGGTTGCGCAGTGGATCTGCTTCGCCGCGGGGCCGATCCTCATGGTGATTGCGATTGGGGCGGTCACACGCGTGGCGCGGACGCCCTGGGAAGTGCTGATGGGCGTCCTGATGTCCTCGGTGGCTGCGCTTGTCATCGTGATCATGGGCATGATTGTGCCGCTCACGGTGCAAGGGCGGGACTGAAAGGCGATCGAGCCGGGCGTGAGCCTTCTTACGCTTGCGCCCGCGAGCGGGTGTCTCCGAGCCAGTGCGACCCGGCGAGTGCAGCGAGCGCAACGATGGGCAAGAGCCCGACGAGCACGAACACCGGCGCGAAGGATCCGGTGACATCCTTTACATGTCCCGCGAGGGGTTGAAAGCCAGCGACGGCCAGGTTTCCGATCGCCCCCAGGTAGCCGACAACAAGCCCCGCATGGGCGATTGAGACTTCCTGGGCGAAGGCGAAGTACACTGCCATGAAGGCGGCCGTGCCCGCGGCCATGAGCGCAACGAGCACGATTACCGCGGACTGGTTCTGTACAAGACCAACCCAGGGGCCAGCGGTGGCGAGCAGGGTGCCGAGGACCAGGATCAGGAACCGGCCGCGCATTGTGGCCGACCCGTGCCGTGAGAGCTGGCGCGAGAGCCAGCCTCCACCCAGGTTGCCCAGATCCGCTGCCAGAAACGGGATCATGCTGAGGTAGTTGCTCGACTGGTAATCGAATCCGCGATCGGCATTGAGGAACGAGGGAACCCAGTTGATGAGGAAGTGCCAGCACAGGTTGATGGAGACCGAGGCAAGCGCGACCAGCCAGAACGAACGTAGCCTTGCGATGACCGCGAGGCTACGTGCCCAGGGCGCCAGCCGGGGATCGTGGGGCGACCCGAGCGCGGCGAGTGGCGGCCCCAGAACGAGCACGGCGACGGCCAGCCAAAGCGCGACCATTCCGAACCATAGAGCGGAGATTGCGGACACCAGGGCGAGCAGCCCGACCACGAAGTACGCCGCGTACAGGTGAAGGGCAACAGGCTGCGTGCTGGTTTCAATCCGGAAGAGAGGCTCTTCGCGGCGGGCAAGATCGCCACGGCGCGGTCCCTGGATCGCGAACAGCCAGACGACGACCCACACAAAGCCGAGGACGCCCACCGCCAGAAACGCCGCACGCCAGTTGTAGGCGGTGACCAGATACGTTACCACCAGCGGCGTCAACACAGCGCCAACGGCCGCGCCCGAGTTGAAGATGCCGTTGCCGAGCCCGCGCGCGGACGGCGGCAAGACACGGCCCGTCACGCGCAACGCACACGGCCAGTTGAACGACTCCCCCACACCCAGCAGCGCCCGGCACACGATCAGAAAACCGAGCGATGGAGCAAACGCCGTGGCCACGGCCGCCAGTGACCAGAACGCCACCGCGAACGCATAGCAACGCCCCAGGTCAAACCGGTCGACCAGATACCCCGCCGGCGCCTGGAAGAGCGCGTAAATCATGATGAATGCCGAGAGCACCCAGCCGAACTCGGCGTCCGTCTGGATGTGGAACGCCTCACGAAGCTGGGGACGCACGAGCGAAACCGTCTGCCGGTCCATGTAGTTCAGCGAGGTCGCCGCGAACATCAGCCAGCACACCAGCCACGCCCAGCGCGGGGCGGTCGTTCCCGCCGAGCCGGTGGCTGCACTCGATTCCGATCCCTGGTTCATCGTCCCCTCGTCTCCCGGTTCGCAGCCCTCACGAATTCTTCGCGTTCGTACTGTCACATAGGTGTGAGGCGTGTTCAACAACGGACCGACGCGTGGATCAACGCCACAATTGGCCTGAATCTCGCAGGGCGGATCGGTTACCCTGGGAGGACAAGATTCTCCCCCGCGGAACGAATTGCTCTTGCGGCGGCGTGGGCGGTCGTTTCCTCGCATACCCCAGGATGCGGAGCCTGATGGCGAAATCTCGATGGAAACGCGGGTTGGCCTGGCTGGGCGTGGCACTCTTCATTGGGCTGCTTGGGCTGGGCTTCATGCTCCCGAAGCTGATCGCGTTCTTGCCCGTGGAGCAAGAGGTCGTGCGGCGTGCCAATTTAATGCTCGCCCCGTCGGGTCTCTGGCTCGACCATCTCGACCTGAGCTGGACCGAGCCGACACGGATCGATCACTTCATTCTCTACGACGCGCAAGGGGACGCCGTGGTGGACGGCGTGGAAGCCACGCTCTCCTGGACGCTCATTGACATTCTGCTCGGGCGCAGGCCGCCGGCGGTCTTTGAGTTCGAATATGGCAAGCTCGATATCGAACGCGCGGCTGACGGCTCGGTCGACCTTTATGAGACGCTCCGCCCGTTCGTCAGCGACCGTCCCACGTGGCGGCTCACAATCGTGGTCAAGAAGGCCGAGCTCCAGTTTCGCGACGCTTCCTTGCCGCGGCCGTTTCATGCGGACGAGGCGAATGTGGTCCTCGATCTGGGGCAGGGGGCTTCGCCTGTGACCTGGGATCTCAAGCTGCTCGATCGGAAGAGCTCGGGCAGGCTCGCGATCTCGGGCGAACGGTCGCGAACACAGGTCGACGCCCGGGGGCGGCATGATCTCAGTCTCAAGGTCGCGCCCGCGGGCTGGCCCCTGGAGGATCTTCCCGTCGATCTCAGCGGTAAACTCGACGCAGCGCTGGTCTCGGGACGCTGGCGGATCGAGACCGACTTGAACGCGCGTGGCCGTGAAGTCCAGAATCCGCCTGCTTATGGCCTCAAGTGTTTATTCAACGCCAGCGACGGCGCGTTCAAGGCCGATGGGCTGCTCGTTTCGGTACCCGCCGGCCGCCTGAGCGGCCAGGCCGAGGGCAAGCTCGACGAGGCAGGGGCCAGTCTCGATTTTTCGCTCCAGGCCGATCCCAGCGCATCTGGGCCCAAAATCGCCATCGACGGCAAGGGAGCACTCCACCGCAAGAGCAACGCCTGGCCGTTCGAAGTGGATGTGCACTCACGCGCACTGAGCGGAGATGCCGCGTCCGCCGGCCCGGTCGATGTGGTCGCGAGCGGGGTCTATCACGCCGGCAATAAGCGACTTGAGCTGGCGTCCTGTGCGATTCAAGCTCTCAACCTGGCGGCAACGGCCGCGGGCAGTCTCGAGCACGCGTCGAAACCCGCGCTCGACTTCCAGGGCACGATCACGCCCGACTACGCCGCGCTTTCGCGCAGGATGGCCGCTGAGATTGAGCCGGGCGCGCGGATCGCGGGCCACGCGCGCGGCTGGCGGCTCAAGGGAACGATCGAGGGGACCACGCCCGAAACTCTGCTCGCGGGCCTTTCCGGCGAGGCCGGGCTGGCGATCGATGCGCTCGACGTCTTCGGTATGCGGCTGTCGTCGGTCGATCTTTCCGGGAAGCTCGAGCAAGGCAAGGCCGCGGTGAATCCGATCGACGCACGCCTGAACGGCGGCCGGCTGCATCTCGAGCCCCGGATCGAGCGCAACGAGGCCGGCGCTTTTGTGCTGCGGCTCGACCAGGCGTCCTATCTTGAGAACGCCGCGGTCGACGAGGTCGTCTCGCACCGGGTGCTCGCCTTCGTCGCGCCCGTGCTCGAAGGGGCCACGCGCGTCGACGGCAAGGTCTCGGTGAAGCTCAAGCACGCCACGTTCCCGCTGGGTGATCGCACGGCGAAGGCGCCCGACGTCACCGGCGATGTGCTCTTCGACGATCTCAAATTTCTGCCCGGCCCACTCGCCAGCGAGTTGTTCGCGCTGCTCGGCGCGCAGCCGAAGCCGTTGCTCGTGCTCCGCGATCAGGTCGATTTTGAGATCGCTGGAGGCAAGGTCATTCAGCGCGGGCTCAAGATCCCGGTGGGAGACGCTGCCGCCCTGGGATTCGAAGGGACGGTGGGCTTTGATCGCACGCTCGACCTGCAAGCGAGCCTGACGCTTGGGCGCAAGGAAGGGGGCGCGGGTCCGCTGGCGGGCACGCTGACCTTGCCGATCAAGGGAACGCTGGATAAGCCGCGGATTGATGGCAGCGCGCTTGCCGAGCGCTTGAAGTCGTTCGGGATCGACCTGCTCCAGAATGGGGCAGCGATCGGGCTCGGCGGGCTCGATCGATTGCTCGACGGTCTGCCGGCGAATCCGTTTGAGGGTCTGTTCCGCCGCCGCGCGGCACGCCCGCCCATGGCTGATCCGCCCCCACCCGGCGAGGAGGCTGGGAAGCGCAGCACGCCCAGGCCACCTGCGCCACGGCCGCCCACGCCCAGGACCGCCGTGCCGCGGACTCAGGCCGAGCGCAGGGCCATGCGCGAAGCCCGCAAGCAGGAACGGCTCGAGAAGAAAGCCGAACGCAAGGCCCGTGCCAAGGCCGCGAACGACTCCAACGACCCCACGGACGGAGACCCCGACGCATGACGCCCAGCCCCGCATCCGAGCTTCTCATCCGGAGCACGCGATGAATCCCGCGGTCACCAAAGGCCGCTGGAGGCTCTCGCTCTTGCTCGCGATCCTCTACGCGGTTCAAGGCTCGTTCTGGGCCTTGCTGGCGGTTCACCTTGCCGACCTGGGAATCTCCGGCCGCGCCCGGGGCTGGATCTTCGCCACGCTCGCCATCGGATCCGCGGCCGTGCCGCTCGGCATGGGCCAGCTCGTCGACCGCCTCATGACCGCCGACCGACTGCTCGTCGTCGCCTACGGCCTGGGCTCACTTTTGCTTCTGGCCGCGGCGCTGGGATGGGTTACAAGCGCGACTGGGATTTTCCTCCTGTTCGTGGGCGTCTGGTCGCTCATGGGCCCTGGCTACAGCGTGAGCGGTACGCTCGTGATGCGCAACCTGCGCGACCCCGCGGGCGAGTACGGCCGTGTACGGCTCTGGGGCACGATCGGCTGGATGGCCGGCGGCTGGATCGCATCGGCCCTGATCGTCTGGCTGGGGGTTGCCCAGGTGGGCGCAGGCGCGTATCCCGCGATCGGACTGGCGGCTGCCTGCGCGGCGGCCACTTCCCTCTATTCGCTCACGCTCCCCCGAACACCGCCGCTCGCCGTCGGCGCCAGGCAAGCCGGCGCCTTCGCCGAAAGCCTCGCCCTGGCTCGCAATCGCGACGTCGCCGTCTTCCTGGTCACCTCCTTCGGCGTCTACCTCACCGTTCCCGTGATGTTCCAGGTCATGCCAGGCTTTCTCGAAGCACGCGGCCTGCCTCGCGCCTGGACCTCAACCGTCATGACGCTCGGCCAGATCGGTGAAGTCGCCGCCCTGGCCATCTTGCCCTTCCTCATTCGCCGCCTGGGTATCAAGGGTGTCCTTGTCCTCGGCATCGGATGCTGGTTTATCCGATTTCTCATGCTCGCACTTGGCCCTCCCCTCTGGCTTGCCGTGGCCGGAACCGTGCTCCATGGGCCAGGCATCGCATGCTTCACCGTGGGCGGCCAGATCTTCATCGATAGCCGCGCGAGCCAACACCTGCGTGCAAGCGCCCAGGCGCTTCTGCTTGTGTGTACCTCAGGTGTCGGAGCTTTCCTGGGCAATGTGGGCGCAGGTGAAATCGCGAACCATCTTGACCCGAATGATGTTCTTGTGTTCCTTATCCCTTGCGTGATCGACGGGGCGTTGCTAGTGTATTTTTTGCGAGGCTTTTGGGCGCCAGTTTCGGGAAAGAACTGGGCAGGCGCGTCCGCCGTCGACCACGCTCCCTCGCTCGAATCCTCTCGAGGTCCAGTAGCTCGCGGAGGACGTCTGTTGGCGGAATCGGCCGATGGGTGACTACCTTCGCCTGCTCACGATCAACGATCGGGATATTCCCCTCGCGTCTTTGCAACGCGCGGTACCGACCGTTTCCATCTGGTCGGTTGACCATCCCGGCCTCCTGGGCAACTACCTCGCCATCGGCCCGGAATACGGCAACCTCCAAAACGTGTGGACGACGATCGAGCGCAATCCCGTCGGCCCTAATACGTTAGGCGCTGAGGAGGTTGCTGAGTTCATCGACAGCCTGGAGGCAGGTGGGCCACCCGCGGCCAGCCGCTGGCTCGCGGAATATCTTGAAACGATCCGCGCCATTTATGCGCTTCGGATCTATCCCGAGGCAATTGTGAACCAGCCCCAGGCGGAGGACGCGGTCTACGCGGTGCGGGCTGCGCTTCGGGACGCGGTAGGGGGCATTGGCCAGTGGGACGGCCACGGCTTTACCAATGAGGACGATCGCCTGATCTGGTGCGATCCCCGCATGGATCTTCGCGGCAAGACCGAGGCCGCGATCCTGGATGAGTCGACCGGGGAGTGGTTCCCGATCAAGCTCAACCTGGAAGATCCCGAGGAGCTTTCCTCGTTCCTCCGTGGCGAGATTCCGCGCAAGCATCGGCATTGATAGGCGAGTCGGGGCTTACTGGCTGGCGTGAGGCGTGGGTGAATCGGCATCAGGGCTTTCTGGCGGCCAGTCCCCAGCGTCTGGCGAGCCAGTGGGCGAGCCTGGCCTCGAGCCAGCGTCTGTCACCGAGCCAGGGCTCTCGGCTGATGTAGCCAAGATGGCCGCCATGGGTGGCGAGGTCGACCTCGACCGGGCCTGAGTTGAGCTCTCGCAGGAACGGTGAGACCGGGATGAACGGATCGTCGGCGGCGTGGACGATGAGAGTGGGGGCGGTGATCTCGCCCAGCCGCGGCCCTGCGCTGCAGGCTGTGTAGTAGTGCTCGGCGGATGCAAAGCCGTTGCGAGGCGCGGTGTAGTGATCGTCGAAATCTCGAACCGATCTGACCGGGCTCAGATCCACCGATCCTAGCTCGGGAAACCGGTCGTGCAGGCGCACCGTGGCGGCCTTGAGCCAGCGCACGAAGCTACGGTCGTAGACCCGGTTCTCCGGCCGTGCGATCTGGATTGCACATGCGGATAGTTCGAGCGGCGGGTTAGCCGCGAGCACGGCGTCGATCGCGGGGCTAGGTCGCGTTTGCAGCTCGGCGGCCAGTTTGAGAGCGATGCTCGCTCCCAGCGAAAACCCCACGACGGCGATCGGCGCTGCGGGCGCGCGCTCGGCCAGCCAATCGACAACCGCACGCACGTCGTCGTCGCGCCCGGCGTGATAGACCCCAACCGCCAGGCCAAAACCTTCGCCGGCGTTTCTCAGGTTCATACGCACCACGCGGATGCCAAGCGCAAGCAGCCTGCGTGCGAGTCGGACCACGTAGGTTGCCTGGGCGCAGCCAGCCAGGCCGTGGATCAGCACGGCGGCCGGGCGCCCGTCGCTCCACCTGGGGGGTACTGAGTCGTAAACCAGCAGCCGGTCGCCGTCTTCAAGCGGGACGATCGCGGTGGTCGAGGGGGGTGAGGCGGGCAATCCCAGGAAGCGGCCTACAACCGTCTGCGCGTGCGGATTGGCAAGCCACGGGTGGGGCGCAAACGAGGGTGGGTCAGAGGACAAGGGGTTTCGAGGCTGGATACCGGGATTGGCCATGGCAGTCAACGGGGCGTGACCTTGCGCACGCGGTTGTTGTTCGTGTCGCCGATGTAGATTGTGCCATCGGGAGCAACGGCCACGCCGTGTGGGCGGTTCAGGAGCGCCTCGATGGCTGGGCCGCGGTCGCCGCTGCCCCCCGCCTGACCAAACCCCGCGACACGCGTCACGATCCGGCTGCGGTGATCGATGCGGCGGATGGCATGATTCTCGGTGTCAACGATCAGGATATCGCCCGAGCGGGTGATGGCCATTTCCTTGGGGCCGTTGAACTCGGCCCTGAGAGCCGGCCCGCCGTCGCCTCGTGCACCTTTGGCGCCTGTGCCGGCGATGGTGGTGATCAGTCCGGCCTCGGCGTCGACAAGGCGCAGGCGATTCCCCTCGCGTTCGAGGATGTAGATCGAGCCGCCCGGCCCGACCTCAACCGCTCTCGGACCCGCGAGCGCAGCATCCCGGGCAAGTCCGCCGTCACCCTCGTGCTTGCAGACCCCGGTACCGGCGAGCGTGGAGATTCGCCCCGTCGTCAGATCCACGCGCCTGACGCGGCAACCGCCGACGTCAGCGATGTAAAGCTCCTGGCCCGATTCCGACACCGCGACACCATTCGGTTCAACAATGCCGGCATTCACCGCGGGACCGCCATCGCCCGATGAATCACCCGCGCCCGAGCCCGCCACGGTGGTGATTGTTCCACTGCCGTGTGCAACCCTGCGCACGCGGCGGTTGAGCCGGTCCACAATGTAAAGATTGTCACTGCTGTCGAGTGCAAGGCCGTAGGGCTCGTGCAGACTGGCCTTCACGGCAGGCCCGCCGTCGCCCGAAAAGCCAGGCTCCCCCGATCCCGCCACGAGCGAGACCGTGCCCGAGCGAGGGTTCACACGCACCACACGGTGATTGAAGGTGTCAGCGATGAAAAGCTCGCCATGGCTGCCAACCGCGACGTCAAAAGGCTGGTTCAGCGCCGATTTGAGCGCGAGCTTGTTCATTTCCCCCGCGCCCGGCTGGCCGGTGCCGGCCACCGTCGTGATCGTATCCGCCGCACCTCGCGTGCTGAAAACCACCAAAATCAACACCAACGCCGACTGCCAGGAAACCGGAAGGGTCCAAACTCTCTGGATCATCGTTCAAGCCTCCCAGGCTCCAGTGCCGATCGTGAGACGAGTGACTTTCCGCGGTTCGTCTCTGTTTTACGGCCGCGTGACCATTTTCGATCCGCGGGATGCGGTCTTGCCGTCCGTTCCTTCATACGGCCATGATATCTTTGCTTGGAAGATGGATACCAGGATCGGACTGTCAAGATTCCTCGCGGAGCGACTTCCCAGGCGAATGAAATAAGGACGGCGGCACTCATGGCCGATATCGTGCTGATCAATCCTCGGTTCGAAATCTCGTACTGGGGCATGGAGCACGCCCTCTCGTTCGCAGGCAAACAAGCCAATCTTCCCGTCGCATGCCTGCCGCTGCTCGCCGCCTTGACGCCGGCGGAGCACTCGGTGACCATCATCGATGAGAATGTCGAGCCCATCGACTGGGAGCGCTGCGCCCGCGCCGACATCGTGGGCGTCACCGGAATGAGCGTTCAGCGCTTCCGGATGCGAGAAATCCTCTCCGAGCTCAAACGAAGAGGATGCTTCGTCGCCGTGGGGGGGCCCTGGATCACCGTTCAGGAAGATTATTTTGGCGACCTGGTCGACGTGATCTTCGTGGGCGAAGCCGAGGAAACCTGGCCCCGCTTCCTGAACGAATGGCGGCAGGGGCTGCACCAGCTTCGCTACGAGCAAATCGAAAAAACCGACATGAGCACCGTGCCGACCCCCCGGTTCGACCTGCTCAAGATGGAACGTTACGGCTTCGGCAGCTTGCAGTTTTCCCGCGGTTGCCCCTTCCAGTGCGAATTCTGCGACATCATCGTGACCTTCGGGCGCAGACCCCGCGTCAAGACCTGCAGGCAGGTCATCGCCGAGCTCGAGGCGATCCTCAAGTCAGGCATGCGCATCGTCTTCATCGTCGACGATAACCTGATTGGCAACAAAAAGGTCATCAAGGAAGTTCTCCGCGAGATCGTCGCCTGGCAGAAGAAGCACAACTATCCCTTGAGTTTCTTCACCGAGGCCTCGATCGACCTGGCCGACGATCCCGAGCTCATGGAGCTCATGACGCGGGCGAACTTCGTGGCCACATTCGTCGGCATCGAGAGCCCCGACGAGGATTCGCTCCGCGAGGCCAAAAAATATCAGAACGTCCGCAAAGGGGGCACGCTGCTCGAGAAGGTCAAGCGCATCCAGGAAGCCGGCATGGAAGTCTGGTGCGGCATGATCGTGGGGTTCGACAACGACGATCCCACGATCTTCGACCGCCAGATCGAGTTCATCCAGAGCTCCCGGATCGCCTTCTCGATGAACGGCATGCTTGCCGCGATTCCCAAAACGCCGCTCTACGACCGCCTCGCCGCCGACGGCCGGCTTGATTACTCAGACCCGTGCGAGTTCGGCACCAACGTCATTCCCTTGCAAATGAGCCAGGAAGAGCTCCGCGACGGGTACTTTCGCGTCCTGAACCAGCTTTATTCGCCCGAGTCCTACTTCGAACGAACCGATGCCCTGTTCCTCGACCCCAACTTTGAAATCGGCATCATGAAGGTCGAGAACTGGCTCAAGCACCCCAGGATGATTCCCGGGCAGATCGTGCTCTTCTTCCAGGCGGTTGGGCTGTTCTTCCGGCTCAGCACGCGCGTGCCCTTCAAGCCTCTGCGCAAGGAATATCGCAAGCGGCTCTGGCGGTTCTTGAAGGTGCATCGCCGGCCAGGTCTTGTGCTCTTCTATCTGTTCCACATGGCGATGCATTATCACGCGTTCCGCCTGGCGAAGGACGTTTCCTCGCGTCAGTCGCCGCTTGTGAATTCGTTCTAAGGACGCGGCCCGGCCAGGCATCCCGAAACCCAGCTCATGCAAAGCAACGGCGAGTCACCGATCCGGTTTCCCACGCTGCCGATCCTCAACCAGCCTCCCGCCGAGCCCCCGCTGAGCCAGCGAGAGAAGTATGGCGGGCTGTTTTACCTGGGGATCGGCGGGTTGGCGGTCGTGGTGGGGCTTCTCGCCTGGTTTGGCCACGGGGTCTACGCCAGGCGGAGTGAATTGCGAGACGTTTACATTCTCTATGATACAGGCCGGCCCGAGCAGGAGCGGATTGCGGCGGCGATCCGGGTTGCGCATTCTCCTGGCCTGGAAGACGCCCAGCGCTTCGAGATGAGCCTCGACCGCACGTTGCCCGACGTGGCCCGGCTGGCGCTTGCCGAGGGGGTGACCATCGAGCTCGCCGCGGCGGACCCGCGGGCCTTCGGCCTGGCAGTGGCGAAAAGCGAAGGCTGGCCAAGCTGGCTGCGCCTTGCACTCGCGGTCAATGTGGCCCGCGGCGTGGCGCGGGGATACTCGATCCCGCGCGAGTCGCTCAATGACCTCTCACAGAACCCCGACCCCATGATCGCGGTGATCGGGCTTTTTTGCCGAGCAGCGGTCTATCCCCCCGACGAAACCGCCCGGAAAGCTCTCGACGATCAGGCCGAGCGGCCAGACGCCGTGGGCCAGCTTGCCGCGCGCATGCGCAAGGCGCTTGATGCCAGGCCGCACGAACGCGATCCGCTCATCGACGAAGTCGCGCGTTTTATCCGGTCGGCCCATGAGCCAACCGCGAAGGTCTGGGCAGACTGGAAGTCGCCTGGAGCGGGCTAGCTGTGTGAATCAGGCCCGCCCCCCGCGGTCTCCGAGACGATCCGATAGCGGGTGTGTGTGCCCAGCGCGCTTGTTCGTGCCAGGGTTCCAAGCTCCGCGGCGGTGACAGACTGTTCGGTGGCTGGAGCGTCGCCGATCCAGAGGACCTCGACCTCCGCGCCCGGCAGCGCACGCGCGAGGGGCTCGAGCAGCTCGGCCAGGGACTCGCAGGCCGGAGCGTTCATGGCCCAGGTTGCTGCGTCCCAGCAGGCGCTCTCGCTCAGGAGCGGACAAAGGCAGGAAATCCCCGCCTGCGGGGGCCTTGCCCGCGACCACGGCAGCCGCAAACGAGCCGGCCGGCGGATCGTCAGCCAGTCACGCAAAGCGCTCGGCGGGAGCGCGTTCACCGCGGCGGTGAGCATCTCTCGGCTCCCCTCCGGCGCTCGAATCGTCAGCGTAAGGCACATGGCTTGTCAATCTCCATGCGCGGCTGGCTCATCGCTGACTCGTCCTTGACTCGGACCCGTTATCACGAGAACCCGCGTGCATCAACCCGTTTCCGCGCTCGTTGTCTGTGAAGAAAGATCCTGGATCTTGTAGAGCGATCGAACCCAGTTCACAAAGCTCGCCCCCTGGGACCTGTCATGTTGGAAATACCTTGCCCTCATCGCAAGGCCGTATGTCAAGCCGGGTTCCTCTTGCCATGCTAACCACGTGTGAAGGGTTGCCTTTTCGAGTTGAGCATCAGGAAATCTTGCTCCCTTCGCTCTCGCGTCTTGGGTTGAATGGATCGCATGGTCGAGCAGGGCGTCTGCCTCGGGAATGAGTGTTTTCAGGAAGTCCTCGATCGCGCCTGGGTCTTGATTGTTGGGCATGATCCAGACGCCGACGATCGTCCTGTACTGCTCCGACCGTCCGATGAAGCCGTTGGACGGGACTTGAATCGGAAGATCCGCGACACGCACCGCTTCGAGTTTATGGCGTACTTCCTTCCACCGATCCGCCGCGGAAGCGTCGGCGTCGAGCACGAATCCAACAATCTGGGCCGCACTCGTCATGATCCGAGTTTCGATACTGACGATGAGATTCTCTACCCCTTCAGCCTCGATCACTTCGGGGAGATAGCTGGGCGAGAGACTCAGGGCGCCTTTGCTGTAAGGGAACCCATTTCGAATCAGGAAATGAATTACAGTGTGCCGATCGTCCTTCCCTTCAACGATGAGTTTGGGGCGTTTCTCGGCCATCAACGAACCTCGATGTCTTGCTCGGCCGCGATCACAATCCGTTCCGCGTTCAGGGCGACCGACTCCCGTAATTCGCGGTCGATCTTTTGGAGGGATACCTCATCTCCAAGGTCAGGATGACGCACGCAGAGATTTGCAAGTGCGCGAATGCAATCCAGACTATGGGTTGTGACGAAGACCTGCACGTTGTTGTCGATCGCGGACTGCACCACCAGGTGCCAAACATCTTCCAGCACCGAGTAATGGAGCCCAGTATCGATTTCGTCAACGAGTAGAAGCCCGCCGCTCGCCTGGGTGAGCGAAAGCGCCAGGGCGAACAGCCGCCGCATTCCTTCTCCGTAGCTGCCGAGGGGGTACCGTCGCTGGCTGCCCTCGCATCCTACAACGATTCCCCCTCGAGGCTCCTGGCGAAGGGCTCTGTCGCTCGTGAGGAAGGCGATGTTGGTCAGCTTCGGCTCGATGATGCGCAGGGCGTTCACCACGGCCTTTTCACGGCCCTCCGTGATGACACGGTCCCACATCTCGCTCATGGACGCCCGATCGAGCGAATCCGTTGCGATAAACTGGACCGGAGCATTGCCGTCACCGCCCCGCGTCATCCGGCGATAACGGCCAGGGATGTCGAGCGGTATCAGACCGTCACCGGTAGCCGGCAGAATTGTTTGATTTTCACCGGATTGATCCCCGCTGTCGATGCGCTCCACCATCAAGCCGAGATTGAAACGCGGGAAGCGGTCTCCGAATACGGGAGGACGCTGCTTCTCTGGCACCTCCAACGGATCTAGCACCCGTACGCAAATGCCTCCAGTCCCGTTTTCGGATCTGATCTTGAACTCAGAACCGGCCGCGAACGCATGTCCGTAAAAGAAGTGGGACATATCTGGATAGCCTGACCACCTTGCGTCCTCCTGGTCGACCTCGAAAGCGATCTCACCGCGCTGCCACGCGATTCGAGTGAAAACGCGAAAGTCGCCGTTACAAGCGAGTAGGTGGATGGATTCGAGCAGGCTTGTCTTGCCAGAGTTGTTCAAGCCAACCAGGAGATTCACACGCGATAGGTCGGAAAGTTGGTAGCTGTCGAAGCTCCGGTAGCCGTCCAGGTGTACGTTCTTGATCATTTTCGGGGCCCGAGGTTGATGGACAGGGATCGGCAAGGCGCCTGGGCAATCCGTTGTTTTCTTTGTCAAATACGTGACGTGCGCCTTCGATGTAATGTAGCCGAGCAGTGAGCTCATCAAGTGGCTTATTAGGCCGCGACTCGTCTCGCTTCCTGCCCTTTGTGCTCCTACTCTATGATTCGGTCCTTACCTCTGGATCAGACAGCAACCGTGGAGCAAGACCAGTCTTTTGAGTCGATGGTTTACGTAGAATCGTACGGCCTGAGCTTGTTTTCGCACCGCATTTGGCTCTTTATAACACATCTTCCCGTGCATGCTTCCGATAATTGCCTGAGCGAATTGTCGGCTGCCCAGTTGAAGGAATACGGGCCACGATTCGCCCCTGGATTTCGAAGTCCCTTCCTTGCGAAATTTTTCGAGCTGAACACGCCTGATTCAAGAGGCCGGGTGGGAGAGGTCTCCTTCCGCGAGGGTGGAAGGGGGTGATTGTTCAGACAACGCCGCGGTGTCTCTGTTCGCGTGGTCAAAGGGGGATTGCGGGCGCCCGGGTGCTCAGCCTGGTTCCCCGGAGACGATGAGCCGGGCCCAGTTGAGCGCCTGCTTGGCTGCGCGGCGCTGGATGACGTCGCGGGGGCTGTCGGGTCCAAGCTCGAGCTTTCTCGTTTTGACGCCGCTGGCGTCCGCGAGCCCGAGATAAACGAGCCCGACGGGCTTGGTTTCCGAGCCGCCATCGGGGCCGGCGATTCCGGTGGTGCTCACGGCAATGTCGACGCCGAAGTGTTCGCGCGCGCCCTGCGCCATGGCGGCGGCGACCTCGGGCGAGACAGCGCCATGCTGGGCGATCAGATCCCGGGGCACGCCCAGAAACGCGGTCTTGGCCTCGTTTGAGTAACTCACCACGCCCCCCAGGAATGATCGGCTCGAGCCGGGAATGGAGGTGAGCATGGCCGACATCAGGCCCCCGGTGCACGACTCCGCGGTGGCGATTGTTTTGTTCCGCGACTGAAGCGCAACGAGCACGGACTGGGGGACGTCGACATCTCCCTCGCCGATCACCAGGTCCCCGAAGCGATCCAGAATGATGCGAGCGGTTTCCCCGGCTGCCTTTTCTGCCTCGGCTGGAGTTTCGCCCCGCGCGGCGATCCGAAAGCTAATGGTCGCCTCCGACGCGGTGATCCCGACCTCGGGCTCGCGCCCACGCGCTGTCAGGTCGAGCGCCTGGGCCTCGATCTCCGACTCCCCCTTGCCGAAAAGGTTAATCTTGCGAATGAAGGTGGTGCCGCTTGCGAGTCCCAGGGCGCGCAGCCGGGGCACAACCTGCTCGTGGAACATGATCTTCATTTCGCTGGGAACGCCCGGCAGGCAGGCAATGGTGCTTGAGCCCAGCTTCATCCAGATACCAGGGGCAGTGCCTGTGCGGTTGGGCAGGGGCTCTGCGCCTTCTGGGATCAGCGCCTGCACGCGGTTTCGCTCGGGCATGGGACGTGACCGGCGGACGAAGAGCGCCTGGATGGCCTCCAGGCACTCTGCGCTCTCGATCAAGGGCACGGCGGCGGCGAGGGCAAGTGCTTCGCGGACCAGGTCGTCCTGGGTTGGTCCCAGGCCGCCGGAGGTGATCACGAACCCTGCGCGGGCGGCCGCGGTCTGGAAGGCGGCGACGTGATCGTCAAGCACGTCCCCGAGCGTGGTGTGAAACGCGGTCGTGAGGCCGAGGCCCGCGAGTTCCGCCGAGATCCAGCGGCTGTTTGTATCGAGAGACTGGCCGCTTGTGAGCTCGGTGCCAATCGCAATGACCTCTGCACGCATCGTGAGTTTTCTCCGGGTCGGTTCGGCTCTGTGACAGGGCGGGCCGGACCCGCCGGAAACCCCAGTTACTTTACCAGGGCAAACCGGCGCTGGCATAACGCTCGCACAGTTGGTTAAGATGCTTCGACGGAGGCGGCCGCTCTCCGGCCAGGGGATCGTGGCGTTGCGCGCCTTCGCGAGCTTCCCGAGGTCGATTCTTATGAGTGCCTGCGTTCTGCAACGACCGACGCTCGTCCTGAATCGTCATTGGAACCCCGTTCACGTTGCGCCCGTCGCCCGGGCGCTGGTGATGGTGTGGAACGAGGCGGCGTGCGTGGTCGATCCTGATGATTTTCAGCTTTATACCTGGGCTGACTGGTCGAAGCTCGCGCCCCGCGATGGCGAGCCCTTCATACGCACCGTTCGATTTCGTCTGCGCGTTCCCGAGGTTCTCGCGCTCACGCGCCATGATCGTGCGCGCTACCAAACGGTGACATTCAGCCGTCGCAACCTGTTCAAGCGCGATCATTCGACTTGCCAGTATTGCGGCTGCCAGCCCGGTACTGAGGAGCTAACGATCGATCACGTTGTGCCACGCTCGCAGGGGGGCCAAACCACCTGGGAAAACTGCGCCCTGGCGTGTGTGCCGTGCAACGCGCGCAAGGCCAATCGCACACCCGATCAGGCGGGAATGAAGTTGCGTAAGACGCCGATTCGACCGTCCTGGAAGCCGCTTTACGACGCCACGGGGCACAGGATCGCAAGCTGGTCGCGATTCCTTTCGGATGCTTACTGGAACGTGCCGCTCGAGACCAATCCCTGAGATTCAGCGCAAAAAATGAGCCCGCCTCCCTGTGGAGGCGGGCTCTGGCTGGTTGCTGTCCGCAAATCGGCATGAGCGTCGCCCTGCTCGTGAGCGTCGGTCACCGCGGTTGGGCGCCTCGCCTTGCTTCCAATCCTCGCGGGAAAGCAGGGCAAGTTCCGCGTTCATGTCTGGTCGCCCGGCAGCAACCCCTGCCGTACAGCTCCCGGTCGCCATCCTTTCGCTCGGTTGCCTCAGATCTCTCCGAGACCCTGTCTCGGATCCCAGGTCCCAATGATCGCAATTTCGGAACCCGGCCTTTCTGGACACCCATCCCTGGCGTCCGCTTCCTTTTTCCCTCTCTCCACCCTTTCTACGACCTCAAGCGAGCACGAGTTCGGCGGATTCGCGTGTCTGGGTTTGATTCCGGGACGGATTTCACAGTTTTTCAGCCTCGTCGCCGGGCAAGCGCGGGGGCGTGGAAGGATGCTCGGATGAAGAGGTAGTGGTGATTGCGCGTACAATTGTTCCCCGGGGAGGTTCGCGCTCGATTCTGGAGAGGATTTCCTGCAAGCGGGTCTCCACTCGGTAGTGGAACGTCTCATGAGTTTCGAGGTCGCCGGCGGATATCCCGGTGAGGAGCTCGATTCCCTCGTCGATGGTGTCGACCGCCCAGACGTGAAAGAGCCCAGCCGCCACGGCCTGCACAACATCATGCCGCAGGACCAGGTTCGCCATGTTGCCACGAGGTATGCATACGCCCTGGCTGCCCGAGAGCCCCTTCAGGCGGCAGACATCGAAGAATCCCTCGACTTTCTCATTGATTGCGCCCACGACCTGCACGCGCCCATGCTGGTCGACGGAGCCGGTCACGGCCACGTCTTGCCGCAGCGGCGTTCCCGCCAGAGCACTCAGAAGGCAGTAGAGCTCGGCCGAGCTTGCGCTATCGCCTTCCACCCAGCCATAGGACTGCTCGAACGTGATGCTGGCCGAGAGGGCGAGGGGGTGATTGGCGGCATATCGATGCCGTAGATATCCTTCAAGGATAAGCATGCCCTTATCGAAGATTTTGCCGGTGAGTCTGGCTTCGCGGTCGATGTTGAGCACGCCTTCATGGCCGACGCCCACGGATGCGGTGATGCGGCTGGGCCAGCCGAAGCCCTGATCTCCCACGTAGAGCACGGGCAGGCCGTTCAACTGGCCGACGATCCGGCCCTCGAGAGCGACACGTAACATGCCTTCGAGGATGAGCTCGCGAATCCGAGCGGCGATCCGTTCGCGGCGGTAGATACGGTGGTCGAGCGCCTGGCGGACGTGGTTCTCGCGCACGAGCGGGGCCTGTTCGACTCGTGCGTGATGGTCTGCCTCGCGCACCAGGTCGGCCACGGCGTCGAGGTCGACCGAGAGCTTGTTGCGGTGCTCCGCGCGGCGTGCGCCGAAGCGGATGATCTCGGCCACGGCGGGCGCGTCGAAGTGCCGCAGCCGCTCATCGTGCACCTGGCGGGCGATGAAGCGGGCGTATTCGGAGTGGGATTTTTCATCACGCGTTGTCTCCGCGCCGAAGTCGGCGTGCACCTTGAACAGCTCAGCGAAGTCGTGGTCGGCTTCCTGGAGCAGGAAAAAAAGCTCGGGGGAGCCGACCGCGACGACCTTGGTGTCGATGGGGATCGGGTTCGGTCGCAACGAGCCTGCTGTGAACAGCGAGAGCGGATCGTAGGCTTCCGTGAGCAAGAGCCCGGAGCGCAGCACCCTCTTGAGCTGCTTCCACACGAGCGCTTCGGTGAGCGCGTCCTCCATGTCGATGATCAGGTACCCGCCGCTGGCGCGGAGCAGGCTGCCGGCCTTGACGCGTGTGAAGTCAGTGGTGACGCGGCCGAGCAAATTGACATCGTGCTCGATTGTGCCGAACAGGTTCTTGTAGCTGGGAGCAAGTTCCAGAAGCAGAGGCGCACCGGTTGTCCGCGCATGGTCTGCCACCACGTTGACCCGGCATTCGAGCCAGCGGTCGCGATGTTCCGCCCGCACGGGTGCGTTTTCGGCCTGGGGCTGTTGATCATTGAGCCGGTCCAGGTTTTTGATCAGATGCTCGCGGACGGCGTCGAGCCAGGCGTTGACGGGCTCGGAGGGAAAGTCATGCTTTGTCTGGGCGAATGAGGGGTCGAGAATGCGTCTGGCGAACCCACGGACGATTTCCTCGACGGCCGAGTGCAGCTCGCGCATGAGCTCTTGCTGGCCGGCGATCACCCGCACGATGTGCTCGCCCAGCTCTTCCTGGCGGCGCTGGAGCTCGGCACGAGCGGCCTCGTCAAGCTGCTCGAATTCCTCGGGCGTCATGGCCCGGCCGTCCTTGATCGGCACGATGTTGAGCATGCCGTTCGGCTGCCGCTGGACACTCAGGCCCAGGTTCCTGGCATGATCCTGGAGCTCGGTAAAGAGCTGCTCGCCCCGCTTGCCGAACGTTCGGCCCAGGCGGTCGCGCTCCGCGGAAAAGTCCTTGGCCTTGAGCGCTTCGGGTAAGTCGTGGTGGAGCCGATCCAGGATTCTCTCAAGCGCCTGTTTGAGCTGGCTGCCGTGTCCGCCGGGCAGGCGCAAGGCGAGCGGGCAATCGGGTTCGACAAAGTTGTACACGTAGACCCAGTCGTCGGGGGTTGGCTCGCCGCGGGCGCGCGCTTCGAGCAACCGCCGCAGCAGACCTTTCTTGTCGATGCCGCTGACTCCCGAAGCGTAAATGTTATAGCCTCCCTGGCGGATCGAGAGGCCAAGCTCAAGCGCGGCCAGGGCGCGTTCCTGCCCGATCACCTCGTGCAGCGGCTCAAGGCTCTCCGTGGTAGCGAATCCGAGCGTGCGCGGCTCGATTGTTGGACCAAGCGCATCAGGTGGGAGAGCTCGAGGATCGGACGAACTGCTGTTCATCGCAGCGCCCCGTGGTGAGGAAAAGGGAAACGCAAGGCAGTGCGGAGCGGATCAGGGCAGGGTGATACGGATCAGGCACTCGGGCTGGTTCAGAGGTGGTGCGCTGGCGTGCTCAGGATCGGCGGGGGCCTTCTTCAGGAGACGGATCAGAAAGGTGCCGTGGTGATACTCGGCTCGCGCACGCTCAGGCGCGATTGCGCGGGGCAGCACAAGCGCCCGCCGGAAGGCGCCGCTCTCTCGCTCGCGATGGCTGAGCAGCAGCCCGGCGTACTCCGAGAGGGGACGCGTCCCGGTGATCGTGAGCCCGCGCTCCGCCGCGCGGATTTCCACGCATTCGGGCGGAATGCCAGGGAGGTCCACCTCGACGATGAACGCATCCGCGGTCTCGTGCAGGTCGACGCGGGGGATCCAGCCCGAAGGCCCAGGGATCGACCAGCGCCGATAGATCAGCTTCTCGAACGCGTCGTCCAGCGTGCGCTCAATGTCCAGGAAAGTCCTGCCGTGATTGCTCATGGAACGTGTTCCCGCAGCAAAAAGCCTCGCAACGACCGCTTGTGAGCTGGGTGATCAGTTCATCATTCGCGGAAATCCCCTCGCGAACAAGAGAGTGCAGCTTTCTCCAATCCACACCCGTGTTCTTTGGACCCTTGACAGATTGCGGTTCGGCCCTTTATAACTGAGATTGTTGTTGCTCTTGATGGGCGACAGCCGCTCGGCTATGACAGCCCCGCTTTGCGAAGATTCGCAAGGATGGGGCTTTTTTGTTGCGCCGAGTTCGCCTCACTTCTCGCTCATGTCGGGCGATCCTGCACGCGGTCAAGCACGCCGCAGCCGAGAATCCACCCCGGGTCCTGTCCCTGCCTGGAGTTCTCAAGGAGATCGCCGTGATGAACACGCAATCATATGGCTATCCGATCACGGTGAATCGGTCGCTCGTCACGGCGCATGCTGGCGCCGGGCGCCGGCAAGCGCCGGTCACACCGCGGAGTCATCGAGCCGAAACAAGGGGGATGCGATGAAGACGACGCTCAGCATCATCAAGGCCGACGTGGGGAGTATTGGAGGGCACGTCGCCCCAAGCAAGAAGCTGCTCGGGACCATTCGCGAGCACGTCGAGGACGCAATGACCTCGCTGCTTTCGGACTATTACATCACCTCCACCGGCGACGATATTGCGATTCTCATGGCCCACGACAAGGGCCCCGGGCACGTGGATGTGCATCGAATGGCCTGGGAAGCCTTCAAGGATGGAGCGCTCACTGCCAAGGCCCAGGGGCTCTATGGCGCGGGGCAGGATCTGCTCGTCGACGCCTTCAGCGGCAACGTGAAGGGCATGGGTCCCGCGGTCGCCGAGCTCGAATTCGACGAGCGGCCCAACGAACCGTTTCTCATGTTCATGGCCGACAAGACGGAGCCAGGCGCGTATAACCTGCCGCTCTACATGGCCTTCGCCGACCCCATGAACACCGCCGGCCTGCTCCTGAGCCCTGAGCTCACAAAGGGTTTCCGCTTCCGCATCATGGACGTGGGCTACACCGAGGGAGATCGTGTCATCGACCTCGAGCTGCCGGAGGATCTCTACAACCTGGCTGCGCTCCTGCGCGACAACGATCGCTATGTGGTTGAGGCGATCTTCGCGCGCCACGACGGCGAGCAAGCGGTTGCGGCCAGCACAACCCGGCTGCACAACATCGCTGGACGTTACACCGGTAAGGACGACCCGGTCTTACTCGTACGCACCCAGAAAAACTTCCCGGCTTCGGGCGAGGTGCTTGCGCCTTACAGTGTGGCCCCGTTTGTAAACGGGTACATGCGTGGCAGCCATGTGGGGCCGTTCATGCCAGTCGTCTCCGGGACCGGGTGCAGCTATTTCGACGGTCCACCGATCGTGAGCTGCCTGGGATTCTGCGTGCATAACGGCCGATTCACCGAGCCTGTCGATATGTTCGCCCACCCCTTCTGGGATACCGTGCGCGACCGCGCTGCGACCAAGGCGATGGAGATCAGGCGGCAAGGTTTCTCGGGCGCGGCGATGCTTCCATTCAGCGAGCTGGAATACGGCGGCATTACCAACTTGCTCGAGAAGCTGGACCGGCGATTCAAGGTTCGTGCGGAGAAGGGGGCGAATGAGCTTGTGGGCGTCTAGAACAAGCACCAATCGCGGGTTGTCCGCGACTTCCAGGCGCACACCTGCGCGGGGAAGCACGGCTTGCTCGCGGAGGCAATTCTCATGAAAAACTTACCCATCATGGGCCTGCTGAAGGCGGATGCCAGGCGGACCCAAACCCGGTGGATTCCACGGATGATGCAAGAGCCTCAGATCACGTTTCGTAACATCAAACCGGTGGGAGACGTTGAGACGAAGATCCGCGAGCACGTGGATCGGCTCCGTGATCTCACCCGGCGGCTCCAGGGCTGCCGCGTGGTCGTGGCGATTCCTCACCGCCATCACCGCGATGGGAACTCGTACGAAGTTCGCATCGAGCTGGATGTGCCCGGCATGCGTATCTCGGTCACGAGCGACTCTGGCCGCCACGGTGACCATCGCGATCTTGACGTGGCGATCCATGGTGCATTCGATGAAGCGCGGCGGCAGCTCGAGGATTACATCCGCATCCGCCGCGGCGCGGTGAAGGCCAGGGAGCCGCAGCCGCACGCACGCGTCTTCAGGCTCCTGCCCGAAAAAGGATACGGCTTCCTCAAAACCCCGGACGGGCGCGAGCTCTATTTTCACGGCAACGCGGTTGCCAACGGTGAGTTTCTTAACCTCGAAGTCGGTAGCGAGGTGAGCTTCACCGAGACTCTGGGCGTAGACGGTCCGCAAGCGACGACCGTCCACAAGGTCGGCAGGCACAGCCGGCTTTGAGGTCGAATCCTGGTTCTTTTTCTCGAGGAGGTGTGCCATGTCCGTCGGTCGGCTCTGCACCCGCTGCGTGGATCTTGCCGATCTTGAGGAATCTGTTCAGGCGGCGGCCCAGCGAATGCTTGAACGCAACGTGGGCACCCTGGTTGTTCTGAACATCGTGCGCAGGCCGATCGGGATCCTCACCGATCGTGATCTCGCCTTGCGCGTCCTGGCGCCGGGCAAGAATCCCCGCGACACCCGTGTTCGCGAAGTCATGACCTGGAACCCAACAACCATCAGCGAAAACGCTCCAATCGAGTCCGCGCTCAATCAGATGCGGTCCGGTGGCTTTCGCCGGCTGCCCGTTACAAGGCTCGACGGTGAGCTCGTCGGGCTCATCAGTCTCGACGACATCCTGAGCCTGCTTTCGGAGGAATTCTTCGAGCTTGGCACAATCGTTGAAAAGGAAACACCCGTGCGCGCGGGCGAGCGCAGACGCTATCCCGCGGGCGTCTTACGCAACCGCCGAGAATCCTGAACCTGCCGCCGATCCCGCGGAACGAGGTGCGCCATGGTATCCAACGAACGGCTTGCCGAGATCGTCGAATCGCTGATCGAAGTGCTCCATCTGGAGGCGAAGGAGATCGAAAAGCTGGTGACTCGGGTCGAGCAGGTTGCTGGGCGGCTGCCCGGCGAGAACCAGTTCTCACTGGTGGTTTCCGAACTGAGCGAGCTCAAGCGGCGGATTCAGGGCGAGATCGCAAGGTAATGAACAGATGAACTGACGTCGATTCGTGTCGAAGGACCGAACTCAGCAAGGAGGTGGTCCATGATCCCGGATCCTGTGCTGATTGCTGGAACGTCGATTCCCGGTCTCGCCGACGCGGCCGCGGCCGAGCTGGGCATTCAGGTTGCGCCCAGGACGGTCGCTCGTTTCCCGGACGGCGAGGTTCAGGTATGCCTGGACGAGCCTGTGCGCGGGCGTGAGGTGGTGCTTGTCCACTCGACGTCGCCGCCTGTGAACGACAATCTGATGGAGCTATTGATCCTGGCGGATGCGTGCCGGCGTTCGGCTGCCGCGCGAATTACGGCGGTGGTGCCGTATTGCGGCTATGCGCGGGCCGACAAGAGGCGCGGAAGGCGCGAGCCAATCACGGCCAGCCTTGTGGCACAGCTTGTTGAGTCCGCCGGTATCGACCAGTTGATCACGGTTGATCTGCATGCGTCTCAGATCGAGGGCTTCTTTCGCATCCCGGTGGATACCTTGACGGCCGTGCCCACGATTGTGCATGCCTTGCGCGATCGCTTGCCCGAGGGGACGGTGGTCGTTTCGCCGGATAACGGCCGCGTGGCCATGGCCGCGGATTACGCCCAGCGCCTGGGTTGCCCGGTGGCGATCGTGCACAAGCGCAGGGTGAGCGGCAGCGACACGATCGTGACCGACCTGGTGGGCAACGTCAGCGATCGGCCCTGCCTGATCATCGACGACATGATCTCCACCGGCGGCACCATCGCCCGCGCGGTTGACGCGCTTCTGGCCGCCGGCGCCAGGCCGGAAATCCTGGTTGCGGCGACCCACGGATTGTTCGTCGGCGACGCCTGGCGCGTGCTCGCGCACGAGGCAATTCGCGAGGTGATCGTGACCGATTCGGTCCGCCCCCTCACGACCGATCGCCGGCTCTGGACCGTGAGCATCGCGCCGGTGATTGCCGCAGCGATTCGCGAGACGCTCTCGGGTGGTTCCTTGAGCGAGCTCTATCACCATGTCCCCGAAAGCCACGCCGGTGGACTGGCGTCTTACTTGCAGTCGGCCCCCGCGCGGCATCTAACGCCGCTCGAGGCCAGCGGGCGGAGGTAAGCCATGATTTCTGATACCATCAGCGAGCGCGAGATCGAGATCCCAGTCGGTACCCGCGTGCTTCGCGGCACGTTGTCGTTGCCCACCGCCCCCGAGGGTGTGGTGGTCTTCGCGCATGGAAGCGGCAGCGGCCGCATGAGTCCGCGCAATCGCTATGTCTCAGGCGTGCTTCGCGACGCCGGGCTTGCCACCTTGCTCATCGATTTGCTCGAGGAAGATGAGGAGCTCGACCGCAGGAATGTCTTTGATATCCCCCTGCTGGCCAGGCGTGTTCAGGCTGCGGCGGATTGGCTCAGGCGCGAGCGCGAAACCGCACAACTTGGCCTGGGCGTTTTTGGCGCCAGCACGGGGGCCGCTGCCGCGCTCGTGGCCGCGGCCTGGAATCGCACCGATGTCCGCGCGGTGGTGTCGCGCGGCGGCCGGCCGGACCTGGCCTGGGAAGAGCTGCCCGCGGTCGCCGCTCCCACGCTCCTCATCGTCGGTTCCCAGGATCGCGAGGTCCTTTCGCTCAACCGCGGAGCCCTGGCGCTGCTGGTTTGTCCCAGGAAGCTGGAAGTCATCCAGGGCGCGACGCATCTCTTTCCCGAGCCCGGAGCGCTTGAAGAAGTGGCTCGACTGGCCCGCGACTGGTTCCTGGCGTATCTGCCTCGATCCGGGGTTGCATGCCCGCTTCGTTGAGCGGTTTCGATGAATCGCAGACGCGTTGGAAGGTCTCGCACCGGTGGGCCACTCAAGGAGATCATGCCATGTTTCGCAATCGTGAAGACGCTGCGCGGATTCTGGCGAGACGGTTGGAACACCGCCCGTTTCGCGATCCGCTGGTGCTGGCCATCCCACGCGGCGGGGTGGTGACAGGAGCGGTGCTGGCGCAGGCGCTGAACGCCGACCTTGACGTTGTGCTTTCGCGCAAGTTGCGAGCGCCGTACCAGCCTGAAGCAGCCATCGGCGCCGTCGGCGAAGACGGCCACGTCCACATGAACCAGGCCGCGATCAGGGCGCTCGAAATCGACAACGAGTACCTTGCTCAGGAGTGCGCCTACCAGCTTCGTGAAATCTCGCGCCGCAGATCCCTGTTCCGAGCCGTTCGGCCCAGAGCCAAAATCGAAGGGCGATCGGTGATCGTAACCGATGACGGCATCGCCACAGGCGCTACCATGATCGCCGCCCTTGACGCAGTCCGTGGCGACAGGCCCTTCGAGCTCATCGTGGCTGTGCCCGTCGGCTCGCATGAACGCATCCAGGAAGTCCGCGAGCACTGCGACGAGGTCGTCGCCCTGATCGATATCGAATCGTTCTGGGCCGTCGGCCAGTTCTACACGGACTTCCGCGAGGTCACCGATAACGAAGCCGTCGAGCTGCTCCGCGATGCTTACCAGGGCAAACTCCGGACCACGAAGCCAGGCGAGGAGGACAGGCGCACGCTCGAGCCGGCCGCCACGCTGAGGCGCGATTGAGGTCCAGCGAATTCGCGCTGTTCCGCCTCAGGGAACGCGGTTGGCCGCCACGCTCGCGATCGGCGAGCGGATGAATCCCGAGTCCGCGGGCGGATTGTAGTCGATGCCCGCAAGCTCCGGCGTGGCGATCCGCTCGGAGCTCCGCACGCGGCTTTCGAGCGCAACATCCAGAATACCGCCGGTGAGCAGGGTGCGCTCGACCGGGTAAGGGGCCTTGCGCGTCCGAAAGAAATCCTCGATCCGAAGCACAAGCGGATTGAAGAAGCATGCGCCCGGCGGAGCAGGCAGATACATCAGCGTCGATACGAAGCGATCGGGACCAGACCCATCGGCGAGCCGCACCGCCACGGTGGTGTCGTCGACGTGGCCATTGAGCGTGAGCACCGTCGCGCGCAGGCCGTCCACATATTCGACCACGAACGCCCATGGCCCACGCAGGCGAGTTTGCCGGTCCTTGCCGGCGGGCGCGGGGGGATGAAAATCGAGCACGTTCTGGCGGATGTCGCCGGGGTTGCGCGTGTGGCTGCGGCCAAGCGCGTGCTCGAGCAGCTCCCACGACCAGACTCCCTGGTCAGCCGCGCGCCAGACGGCGTCCCCTTCGAGAAAGGTCACGGCCGCGACTCCCTGCGGCTTGCCCTTGCGGTCGCGTCTTTCGGCCATGCACTGGAGCGTCTCGAGCGCATGGAAGCCGAAGATCTCGAGATCGCCGCGGGAGGCGACGAGCACCTCCTTCATCGCGCAGCCAGGCGGGATTTCAAGCTGCGGCAGCCGCCAGGTCACCGGCAAGCTCGAACCCGCCATGAACGGCACCGAAAGCTTCCGCGCAGCGTCGACCATCGCCTGGGCCTCGGCACGGTCGTACGAGAGATGTTTGTCCAGGAACACCGGCGCGGCTCGCCTGGAACTCTCGAACACCTTCAGGACCTCGCGAAAGAATCGCCCGCGCGGGTAAAGTTTCTGAAGCTTGTCGTTCATTGGGTAGTCGCCATGCTCGGCGATGAGCAGCACGGCGTCGACCGCAAGCTTGCCAGTGCCCAGCGTGAGCGCATCAGCGATCGTGGGGCTCAGGTCGATGCCCTGCCGTTTCGCTTTGGCACGGCCGAGATCCGTCTCAGGCGTTTGCTCGACATACAGGCTCGCGATCTCAAAGTCCGGGCGGTGAAGCCCCTTGCCGTCATACAGCTCGAACCCGTCCCAGAAGCGGCCGACAATGTGATACGCGTGCGAGAGATAATGATAAACGGACGCGAGCGCGGCGATCTTGAGCCGGGGCGTTTGGTCTCTTGTGCCGGGCGCTGGCAGCCCTGCGCCCGGAGCGGCCGCCGCAGCCGCCGTGAGCTCAAGAAACCGTCTGCGCGACGGACGCTTTCGCATGGCATCTCACCTCAAGCAAGACGATCCGACTCAATCGCCCACACAGATCCGTGGGGCCGCTTGAGGATAGTCGCCCCGAGCGTGCGAGCCAAGCACTCGCCCTGTCTTCGCGGCGGCGTTATGGTGAAGGGATTCGTGCGAATTGGGGAACGCCATGCAGCCCCGAGCGGGGCGAATCGCGAGGCATTGACTTGATTCAGAACACCCTGCGATCGGCGGTTGAGCTTCATCAGGCGGGCCACCTGGCACGCGCGGCGGCGCTCTACGAACGCGTACTCGAGCTCGACCCGGAAAACGCCGAGGCGATGCACCTCCTGGGCGTGGTTCATCATCAGCAGGGAGACCAGCAAAAAGCGATTGCGCTGGTTTCGCGCTCGGTCGCCCTGCGCCCGAACGCACCTGGCTATCACGCCAATCTGGCGGAGGTCTATCGCACCATCGGCGAATATGAGAAGGCAGTCGGAAGTTGCCGCACTGCGCTTGCGCTCCGGCCCAACTATCCCGAAGCACTTTGCAACCTGGGGCTCTCGCTGTCCAGGATCGGCCGCGCCGAGGAGGCGATCGGGCATCTCAAACGCGCGATCGAGCTCGACCCCAGTATGCCCGCCGCGCAGAACAACCTGGGCAACGTGCTCCGCGGGCTGGGCCGGGTCGAGGAAGGGCTTGCGCACGTGCGTAAAGCTGTGGAGCTTGACCCGAATTACGCCCCTGCGCGGACGAATCTAGGGCAGATGCTGCTGGATCTCAAGCGGCCGGCCGAGGCGCTCCCGCATTGCGAGGAGGCTGCGCGGCGCGAGCCTGCGTCCGCCGTGATGCGGCATAACCTGGGAAATGCACTCCGCGATCTGGAACGCTACGTTGACGCCCGCAGCGCGTATCTTGAGGCAATCCAGCTCGACCCCAGGCTGGCCATGTCCCACGCGCAGATCGGCGTCACGCTCGTCCGCGAAGGCCAGTACGCCGAGGCGCTCCCCTGGCTGCGCAAGGCGGCTGAGCTCGCCCCAGACAACGACTTCATCCTCGAAAAGCTGGGCGAGCTCTTGCTCGAGCGCGAAGAATTCACCGAAGCCGCGCGCTGCCTCGAACAGGCGCTCGCACTCTCCAACCCCCCGCGCGTGGATACCCATCTGTCACTGGGCTGGGCGCTCCAGGAATCCGGGCGCGGCGTGCTCGCGCTGCGACAGTATCAGGCGGCCGAAACCCTCGCACCCCACTCCCCCGCTGTCCACAATTACCTGGGCGGATACTACGAAGAAGCCGGCAAGCTCGATCTGGCCGAGGCCGAGTATCGCAAGGCCATCACGCTCAACCCGCGATTCACTCTGCCTTACGCGCGGCTGGGCACACTCCTGCGCGGCAAGCTCCCACAGGACGACGTCCACGCGCTCGAAACCTGGATCGAACAGGGCGCGGAGAGCAGCGAAGCCCTGGGCCGATTACTCTTCGCCCTCGCCCATGTGTACGACGCCCGCGGTGAATTCTCCCGCGCTGCCCCACTCCTGCGCCAGGCCAACGCAATTACCCTCGAGCTCAAACGCTCACGCAGGACCTTCGACCCCGACGACCACGCCAGCTTTACCGCCCGCATGATCGCCACCTTCGACCGTGACTTCCTCGACCGCACACGCGGGATGGGCCTGGATACGCGCAAGCCGATCTTTATCTTCGGCCTGCCACGCTCGGGCACAACCCTGATCGAGCAAATCCTCGCCAGCCATCCCCAGGTTCATGGCGCGGGGGAGCTCCGCCAAAGCCGTGATACCTTCGAGGGCTTGCCGGAGCTGATCGGCCTCAATGCCGATCCGTTCGAGGCCGTGACCCGGCTGGATCGCGATGCGATCGAGCGCGCGGCACGGGCCCATCTGGACGCCATGCAAATGATCTCGCCCCAGCCCGCCGCACGCATCACCGACAAGATGCCAGACAACTATATGTTCATTGGTCTGCTAGCCACGCTTTTCCCCAGGGCCTCGTTCATTCACTGCAGGCGCGACCTCCGCGACGTCGCGGTCTCGTGCTGGATCACCGACTTCCGCGGCATGTACTGGGCGAGCGACGTTGATCACATCGCTTCCCGATTTCAGCAATACAGACGTTTCATGGAGCACTGGCTTCAGGTCTGCCCGGGCGCGATCCTCGAGGTCGATTACGAGGACTCCGTCGCCAACCTCGAGCCGGTCGCCCGCCGCCTGGTCGATTTTTGCGGGCTCGAGTGGTCGCCCCGCTGTCTCGACTTTCATCGCACCCAACGGCACGTGCGCACCGCCAGCCTCACACAGGTGCGCCAGCCCGTTTACACAAAATCGGTCGGGCGCTACAAGCAGTATGAATCCGAGCTCGGCGAGCTCTTCGCCAGGCTGCCGGCGGTCGCGCCCCCGGGCGCGGGGTCGTAGGCCGCGGTGATCTCGCAATTGCCGCGACCACGTGCTGGCTGCGTTTGTCAGCCTTTTTGGGGCTCCTGTTCGCCTCGCTTGCCGGCAAGAGCCTGCACCGCGAGCGCCAGGGTCAAGACGCCAAACGCCGCGATCGCCGGGATCTGATACTCGAACTGGTCCTCGCCCACCTTCTTCGAGAAATTGAGCGCCCTGTTCACCCCGTCGACGGCGATGACAAACGCGCCAATGATCCCCGCGAGCGAGCCCCCCGCGATCAGCCCCGTGGACATCAGGGTCCCCGCGCTCGTGTCGGATTCCTCCGGTGTGAACCTGCGCACGCGATCGACAAGCCCCCGAAGCGCCCCGCCGATGAAGATCGGCATGGTCGTTGCCAGCGGCAGATAAACGCCCACCGCGAAGGCCAGGGCGGAGACGCCGCAAAGCTGCATCACAATCGCCAGCACCGCCCCCAGGATCACCAGCCCCCACGGCAGCTCCCGCGCCATGATCCCCTCGATGAGCGTCGCGAACAGGCGCGGCTGCGGCGGGTTGAATTTCTCGATCTTCGAGCCCGAAGTCGTTTTCGTAAGCCGGCCGCCAATGCCGTAGTCAATCAGCTCGACCGCCTTGCCCGCGTCGTCAACCAGATACTTCCCCGGCTGCACCCCCGGGCGCGGGTTGATCACCCACCACACGCGATAGGTCTTGCCGTCGCTCCCCACGTCCTCGCCCTTGATCTCGGCGGCGGGCGCAGCGATCCGCGGCAGCTCCGCGGGATCCCGGCTCGTCGTGGTATACGCCCAGTTGATGAGCAGCAGCGTGCCCCCCATCATCACCGCGGACGTAAGCGCCCCCACCAGAATCGCCACCTGCTGCTTCCAGGGCGTTGCGCCCACCAGGAAGCCCGTCTTCAAATCCTGCGAGGTCGTGCCGCCGTTCGACGACGCAATACACACCACCCCCGCGATCGAAAGGGCGGTGACGCGGTACTCGGGACCCATCCAGCCCAGCACCACGAAGATCAGGCACGTCAGCAGCAACGTCGCGATCGTCATGCCGCTGATCGGGTTCGAGGTCGACCCGATCACCCCCGTGATCCGCGAGCTCACCGTCACAAAGAGTGCACCGAAGAGAACCACCAGCCCGCCGCCGATGAGCCGCCCAGGCAAGCTCGTCGGGATCAGCGACGAAAGCGCGACGGCAACCACCAGCCCCAGCGAGCCCAGCAGCACGATCGCGATCGGCAAGTCGTGATCGGTGCGATCGGTTGTATGGCCATCGGCCTTGCTCCGCCCTAAATCACGCGCGACGCCGGCGATCGACGAAAGGATGAGCGGCATGGCGTTGAGCATGCTCAGGATCCCGCCCATCGCCACGGCCCCCGCGCCGATGTAGCGCGTGTACTGGCTGCTGATCGCCCCAGGACCAAGCGCTGAGATGGGCGCCTGGCCCGGCGGCAACACGCCCGGAATCTGGTCGCCAAAGTACGCGATCATCGGAATGAAGAGCAGGGCGGTGGTAATACCCCCCGCGACCATCACCGAGGCGATCCGCGGCCCGATGATGTACCCCACCCCCAGAAGCGCAGGCGAGGGCTCGAGCGAAACCGCCGCCTTCTTGTAACCCTGAATGCTCGTGATCGCCCGCGACCATTCGCCCGACCACAGCCGCAGCGACTGCATCATGATCTGGTAGACGAACCCGATCCCAAAGCCCGTGAACACCGTCCGCGCGTTCGAGCCCCCCTGTTCACCCACGATCAGAACCTTCGCGCACGCCGTCCCCTCGGGATAGGGCAAGATGCCGTGCTGCTTGACGATGAACGCACGCCGCAGCGGGATCATCATCAGCACGCCCAGAAGCCCCCCCAGCACCGCCACAAGCATTACCCGCGACCATTCCAGGTCATACCCCAGAAGCATGAGCGCTGGCATCGCCGCGCCCACGCCAAACGCGATCGATTCTCCCGCCGAACCCGCCGTCTGCGTCACGTTGTTCTCGAGAATCGTCGAACGCCTGAGGCCAAACGCACGCGACAGCCCGCGGAAGATCGTGATCGCCAGCACGGCCACCGGGATCGATGCCGAAACCGTCATCCCCACCTTCAGAAACAGGTAAAGCGACGATGCCCCAAACACGATCCCGAGCAGCGAGCCCAGGATCACCGCCGACCACGTCAGCTCATGCGGGGCTTGATCGGTGGGAATGTAAGGCTGAAAGGCGGCCGTTTCGCGGCCGGCCGGGGCGGACGATTCCTTCATGGAGCGCCTCGTGGTGATGAAGATTGCGGTCGGTCGGCGACCGGCTGGCCTAGGGGAGAGCGGCAAGCCGATTCGCAATCGAGCAGAGCACGTCGATCATCCGGCGGCCTGCTTCAACGTCGTAGACAATGTCCTTGGGGTAAAAGCTGAGCGTCTTGAACGTCTCATCATAATAGGTTCGCAGCCGGCGGTTGATCACCTCGTCGCTCATATCGTCGAGCCGGTTTTCACGCAACGCACGCGCCCGCAGCCGTTCCACCGCCTTGACCGTGTCCGTAATCTTGAGATGAAAAATCTGCACCACGTCGATCGAGGCATCGAGCCGCTCAGCCTGGGCATAATTGCGCGGCATGCCGTCCAGGATCAGCGTATGCTGCTCCGGAATCAGCAGTTCCTGCATCTCGAGAATCGTCAGATGACGTTCGAAGATGCGCACCGTAAGCTCGTCCGGTACCATCAGGCCCTGCGAGGTATACTGCTCGATCTCCTGGCCGAATCGCCCTGTGCGGGGAATCTTGCGGAAGATGTCGCCCATCGAGATATGCACCAGGTCCGGAAGCTGGCCCAGCACAGCGCCCTGCGTTCCCTTGCCGCTGCCTGGCATTCCAAACAAGATGATCGAGCGATAGCGTCTACGATCCGCCATGGTCAAAAAAACTCCGAGCGCGAGTCTGAGCAGCGACCCCTCCCGCTGGTCGCCTACCATTCTATAGAGTCGAATGGAGATTCAGCGAAGACATGGACGGGTCCCCGAACACGAAGAGGCGCATCATCTTGAGCAATCCGGACAAAATGAGCAAGACAGGGTCGAGAGCCGAAGCCATGGAAGTGAATGGCGAGCGAAATCCTTCATCAAGTGAAGCGGGCGCCGCGCGGACGCGTTTACTGATCGCTCGGCACGCGGAAACCGCCGCACCCGAGCGTTTCCACGGCGCAGAGTCAAACGTCGGCCTGAGCGCCTGGGGCGAGCGCCAGGCTGAGATTCTGGGCGATCGGCTCAGCCGCGAGGGAGCGAGCGTGGTCTATTCCTCGGCCATGCTCCGCGCTGTTCGCACGGCGGAGCTTGTGGCCCAGCGCTGCGGCTTGCGGCATGCCCTTGAGCCCGCCCTCCACGAGCGCAAGATCGGTCCGCTCAGTGGCGCAACCCGAGCGGAAGGCTGGGCAACTTACGCCGAATCACGCGCACGCTGGCTCGAGGGGGATCTTGAATACTCGCACCAGGGGGGCGAATCCTTCGCCGATGTTGCCCGCCGCGTCACCCCGGTCCTCAATGCCATCGCCGGCCGACATCAAGGTGAAACCGTGATCGTGATCGCCCACGGCGTGGTGATTCGCGTGGCGTTGATCTCGCTCCTGGATCGCTTCACCCACGCCGACTTCGACCGCATCGCGATCGAGTTCGTCTCCCTGAGCGAGCTACACTTCGACGCCGCGGGCTGGTCGCTCGCGCGGCTGAGCGAGGTCGTGGCGCCCTCGGACGCACGACCCGTGGCCTGACGCGCCGACCGCTTTCACCCAACCCAACCTCCTCCACGGAACCGTGCAGCCAGATCCGAGGGACCACGCGCCCCGACCGCTCTGGCCGGTATCCCTGCGCTGCCGGCACGGGGGGATCGGATCGGCTCGCGCGCTCGTTCTGTTGAGAGATACGAGAGCGGCAATGACCTATCTCCAGGGTTTAGCCACGACAGAACGACATCGCTCAGACTCATCTGAGGCAGAACCTGGTGGATGAACTATTGGACGAGAGTCTGAGGGTCGAGGTAAGTCAAGAAGACCCATCGTCTCTCAAGCATTTACCAACGAGACTTTCCGAGGGCAGTTTTCATGAACTACCGCGAGGGACATTGGCGTCCCACCCACATCCGAAGGCAGGAAGTAGCCCTTAAAACAGGAACAATGGCCATCAGAGTACAAACGGATCAAGGCTCGGCCTACCTCAAGGCTATGGGAAACCCGGAAGGGCCCCACGTACTGGTGTGCGATCTCGTGGGCACTCGCCTGGCAGATTGGTTCGGTCTTCCTACCTTCGAGTACGAGACGATCCGTGTCGACGCCGCGTATGGCCTCACGTTCTTCGAGGACGGTGAAGTCGAACCCGGACCCGCATTCATCACGAAGTACGATCCCGGAGACGTGTGGAGTGGTACGGAACGCCAACTTGCGCAACTGTCGAACCCTGACGATATTACCCGCCTGGTGGTGTTCGACACCTGGACCCTGAACTGTGACCGGCACTCACCCGATGGCAATCGGATCAATCGCAATAACATCTACCTTAGCGAGGATGCCCCCCCTGGCAACCTCCTCCTCCGTGCCATGGACCACTCACACTGCTTCACCTGCGGCAGGCCTCTGACCCCAAGGCTGAATTCCATTGACCGAGTTAGAGACGACAAGATCTACGGGTTATTCCCCGAGTTCCAGCCTTGGGTGAACTGCCAGATCGTCGTCCAGGCTGCCCAGAAACTCGGGTCGTTCACAAAGCAGGACGCGGAGCTTCTGACGCAAGCCCTTCCCCAAGAATGGGATGTGGACCAGCCGACCCGGGAAGCCCTCGTCCAGTTTCTCGCCTCTAGAGCCTCCTTCCTATCCGCTTTTATAATGAATAAGCTCTGCCCAGCTAACAAGCCTGTCGGTCTCACGGACGAGACGGAGTCCAACTTATGAAACCCACAAAGGGTTACTACGCTCTGATTCAATTCTGTCCCGACCCTTCCCGTCTTGAGGCGGCGAACATCGGGGTCGTCCTGTTCTGCCCCGAGCTTAACTTTCTGGAAGTTCGCATCGCGAGGGATAATTCCCGGATTCAGCGGTTCTTCGGCAAGGATGCCTTTGACTGGTCCAGGGTCAACTCCTACAAACACGGGATCAAGGAACGACTCGAAATCGAGGGCAGGGACTTCCGTAACGTGGAAGACCTAATTGCCTTCGCTCAACGCCGTGGCAACAACATCCAGTTAACATCGCCTCGTCCGTTCACGGTTCGGGAACCCTTGAAGGACCTTGATGAACTATTCGAGGAGGTCGTGGGGCAAGGTAAGCGACCACTAGCCGTCAAGGGTTTCCGGAAGCGTCTTTCCGAACAGCTACTTAAGGCAGATCTGGGTTCCAAGTTGAAGCAGGATATCGAGATTAACGTTCCGAGCCTCAGGCGTGAGATCGAAGTCCCCTTCGGATACCAGAACGGTCGCTTCAATCTGATCCAGCCGGTCAGTTTCCAGGCAAGGGATCCGGATCAGATACGTAAGACGGCAAGCTCCCATGCAATCGAAGGACTTGCCCTTTACGAGCATCCCGACAGCGAGCTCGGCGACCTGGAACTCGTCGTCGTAGGGCAGTTCCGAACGAACGAGAATGAGGTCCGGGAGGATGTCAAGCGAATCCTTCAACAAGGGCGGGCCAGGCTTTACGCCACCAACGAAGTGGACGAGCTGATCCACGAGATCCGGGTTCAAGGCAAGGATCTCGATAAGGTCGGAGTCTAATCCCTGACGTCCGTTGCCTTGACCTTGCCATAAGACTTTCGTCCTCAGATCAGCCCGGGCTGGAACAAGACACCCATTTTCCGGAAGGCTGGAACAAGACACCCATTTTCCGTGTACCAGTCCCATTCCCCGCGGTCCAGCCCGGCCCTTGATCGATTCCTCGCGAGCTCGATCGCGCGCTGATCCTCAGCGGGTGTCGTGACTCCTGAACGAGAGCGATCACGCACCGGGATCGGCTGGAATAAGACACCCATTTTCCGCGTACCACTCCCATTCTCCGCGGTCCAGCCCGGCCCTTGATCGATTCCTCGCGAGTTCGATCGCGCGCTGATCCTCAGCGGGTGTCGTGACTCCTGTTCCTGCGTGTCTTCTTCTGCCTTTCTCAATTCCTTGGGTGTCTACTTCTGCCTTTACCTCTGCCTTCTTTGGAGAACAAAGCCAGAATAAGACACCCATTTTCCGTGTACCAGTCCCATTCCCCGCGGTCCAGCCCGGCCCTTGATCGATTCCTCGCGAGTTCGATCGCGCGCTGATCATCAGCAGGTGTCGTGACTCCTGTTCCTGCGTGTCTTCTTCTGCCTTTCTCTCGAAGTACCCGACGAGGAGCATGCGGAAGTACACGCCGGGTGGGATCGACGGTCGCCCGACCGAGCCTTCAGCCGCGTAATATTGTCGGCAGCGATTCTCGAGCCAGGTGTCGAACCCGGCCTCGGCCAGCAACTGGTTGAGCCGCTGGTAAAAGGGATGACCGGCCGCCATAGGGAGACGATCGGTCGCGATGAAGAGCTGCTCCTGAGTCTCGCGTCGCCGCTTGCCCATCGCCATTTTCAGATCCTCACGATGCTGGCTCCAATCGGTCGGCCGCAGGATGATACCGTGAAAGGCGATGGGGGGGAAATTTCAACAGGCTGCTAAGGCCGATGTTGGGGTGAAAGTCGAGGTAATCCAGTAAATATCCTTGCGTACACCTTCATGACCTTGGATGGTGCAGGTGGTGGCTGCTTGGCGTTTGGAGGCATGGGAGGGAAACTCGTCCGGATGTGCGTGTGTTTACAGGATTATGGCGGAACTTGGGAGAGCGATTCATCATTCCGCGGCGTGGAAGGCGCCAGGGAGGCGGCTGTGTCCGGAGGAGGGGTCACTGACGGAGACGGCGTGGCTGTTGGAGATGGCGACGGCGGTGGGTGAGATACCTCGAAAACCTTGGATACCTGCAAAATTGCGTCGGATATAATCTCTAAAAAATCCATATATTTTATTACCGTATCTGCATCGGGCCATGTGACGTCATGCGAAGGGTGGGCAATGCGGTTCCGAATATCCATGAATTTATTGAGATCGCTGGTTGCCTTGTTCTTTGCTTGACCTGGGTCGGCCGTCTGGTAATACGCTTGGACTGTGGCTTGTGCCCCAACTCTTTCCCAAATCCTCTCAGCACCTATGCGTTTAAACAGTTCTTCGAGCGTATCTGGCCGCATATTATCATATGTGATAGATAGGCATTCCGAATTTATGGATTCCAGTTTGGATCGATCAGTCAAATTGAGTGCTAAGGTTTTAATGAACGCTTCAACGCCTTTATCGGCGTGGCCATACTTGCGAGGGGTTTTCATAACCTCAGCAGTCATGGAAATCAGGCTGGTTCGCATCACCCTCGGAAGACTGTCGTAGGAATTACATCTCTTAGCCACTGAGTCACATAATTCCTCAAATACTGTGCGTATATAATGCTCGAATCTTCCAGCCATGTAGAGAATGGCTGTGCCGGAGAGAACTACAATATCAGCGTGGCAGTTTAGAGTTGACCCATGAACTTTGACCGCATGCTCGATAAAGGGATCAGTTGACGGATTAGGGGCCGTATGAGCAGGAAAGCCGCGTAAGAGTTCGAGGGCATCGATCAGTCGCCGGATACGGCCGAGGTCGGATTTGAACTCATTAAGAAGGATCGTCACCTTATGAATCTCCGTGTCCGAACAGGATTCCTTCGGCCTTCCTTACTCGCGCCTTGATCGCATCGACGGTGTTTCCACGTCCGATCAGAATATCATATGATTCCTCGTTGCGTAGGGCATCATTCAGCCGGTCCTTGATGGCATCCTTGTGGGGAGACAGTTCGGCGCCTTGGCGTAAACTGGTCGCTACCATCAGCGCGTCGTAAAGCGGCCTGCTTAACCGTTCTGTCGATGGCAACGTGAACGTGGATTCGCCAAACACATCGTGAAGTGATTTTAAACTATATCTAAATAGGGTCTTGCGACGATCGATGTCCTGCGAAGTATCATCCTGGTGACGCTTCATGCACTGGTCTAATAATTTGGATAGAGAACCCCTCAAATTTAGGGAAATGGTTTCATGAATGGCAAAAAAACGGAGAACAAGCTCGCAATCCGCCATGGTCTTGAAGAGGGGGTTCTTAAGAAGGGCGGCTGGCGGCTGTATTTTCTCGCCCTGAGTTTTGGGCGGTATGCGCCATACGGTCGTGAAGGTGGGATCTCGGGCCAAATCCGCGATCATATCATTGAAAAGGCCGGGATAAAGAGCATTGCGCAGCTCCTGTGGGTTGAGCCTTGCTCCTCCGGTATTCAAGCGGCGGAAGAGAACCATTCTGACGTCCACGGATGACTGATCTGGACGGGACGTTTCTGCTAGGAGCACGATGGCAGAAATCGATCGGCGGAGCAGTCCCTTTTGAAGCGTCGGACCGAGATCGGAGAAACGGCGGCCCCGAAGTTCAGTCCAAAACTCAAGCCCGCTTAGCGGGAATTTGTTGTCCAGGAAGTCGCGGATGGTTTCCAACCGTTGGCGGCCATCCATAACTTCATACTGGTTGTATTGATTCTCATACAAAAATATAGGAGGAACAGGAATATTCATGAGAAACGACTCGATAAGCAAAGAGCGGCGTGTCCTGTCCCAGCGATCGCGGCGTTGGTAACCAGGAGAAATATTAATATAGTTGGAATCTTTGAGCGAGTCGCGTAAGAAATGCAAAGTGAAGTCGTGTGAGCTGCGGACGATACGCAGTTGGCCATCCGCATATTTTTGCTCAATGGAATCTTCCGAAATGGGAGCTGGGATAACAGCGCTGGAGGACTCCTCTTGGGCTTCGTCATCAAACCATGTCTCCACCTCTTCTTCGGATAGCGTGCCGGTGGGTTGATTATCACCGAGTTCGGGATCAGGCATTGGATTCCTCGCATTCTTTGTCAAGCAGCTCAGTCATCGGCCGCGTACGTCGCTCCTGGCGATCGCGGAGGTATTCGAGTAAGGGTAGCATAATAGACTGTAGATCGGGGATCGGCATCGCTGAATCACATGCTCGGTGGGACGGCGGGCTGGGCGGGCTGGAACAAGACACCCATTTTCCGCTGGCTGGAACAAGACACCCATGTTCCGTGTACCAGTCCCATTCTCCGCGGTCCAGCCCGGCCCTTGATCGATTCCTCGCGAGTTCGATCGCGCGCTGATCATCAGCAGGTGTCGCGACTCCTGAACGAGAGCGATCACGCACCGGGATCGGCTGGAATAAGGGATCGGCTGGAACAAGACACCCATTTTCCGTGTACCAGTCCCATTCTTCGCGGTCCAGCCCGGCCCTTGATCGATTCCTCGCGAGTTCGATCGCGCGCTGATCATCAGCAGGTGTCGTGACTCCTGTTCCTGCGTGTCTTCTTCTGCCTTTCTGGGTGTCTGCTTCTGCCTTTTGATTTCTGCTGGCCTTTCTCAGCAGGCGTCGTGACTCCTGTTCCTGGGTGTCTGCTTCTGCCTTCTGCTTCTGCTTCTGCCTTCTGCTTCTGCCTTTCGTGCTCGCATCGCCCACCAAAGAAGGCAGAAGTAGACAACCAAGGAATTGAGAAGGATGTCTTGTTCCAGCCTTGTTCCACCCTCGATCAGCACAGAAGATTTGGTCACGCGCGAACCATTCTTGAATGGGCTCAGAACATGTCGACCGTGTCGCCGTTTTCGATCAACGACTTATGTTCCCAGTTGGAATTCGCCGCGCGGCGGTAGTAAGCGTCGCCGTATCTGTCTCCCGGAGCCTGAATCTGAACGACGACGGATTCGTCCGGATTAAATTCCTTGTCAATGACTATCGCGCCGGTCGCTTCGTCCTTCACAATCCAGTGCTCCGCGAAGAGCGTGTTCGAGTGGTGGAAGGTCACCGTGATTGTCGTCGCCATCTTTGATCGAACCTCATCTCTGGTAAGGATCTGATACCTCCCGCGTACTTATCGTCGGGGAGCGGACAGTATGCCGCCTTAGTTTGAAGCGGGTGATCTGGGAATGCGTTCCTCCTTCGTCCCGCGATCGAGAAGAAACGCAGGAATCCACAGACCGGGTAGCTACCACGAGAAGTGGACTTCGCAGTTCTTATCACGAGCCGCGCTGAACGGCTGGTCCCGATCATCATACGTCGTCAGGATGACTCTGCTCATTCCGTTCACAGGGTAGGGGCGGAAGATACCGTTCGGTCTCCAAGGTTGAAGGTTGTGCTTCATGTGATAAACACTAACCAAGACCTTGTGCTCCCCCGCAGGGATGGTGGCGTGCCCAATCTTCTTGGACTCGGCAGTATCGGCATAATGTCCGATGAACTCGATGTGGGGAGTCTGGCCATCGACCGAGATAACAGCCTGTTGCTGCCAAGCGGCCCTGACAAACACATCGACTTGGATCGGCGTGTTGTGCGGAAGCTCCACTTCAAGGTTCACCGCATCGTCGCCGTAGGTCATGAGTTGCTCCTTCTGATGAGTGCGAAGTCGACGTCAATTTGAACGCCGGGAGGATGCTAGCCTTTTTATAGGCAACGTGGCAAATCGAAATCAAGTTCCTTCCGTCCGAAACATTGAGAGGGCCTGAGAGCGCGAATTGAATGTGCTAGTGTAGCGATTCAGGTTGTTGGGGTATTATCCAGTACGTGCCTGGCCTTGCATACCTTCTCCAGAATCTCATCGGGCATCGCCTTCCAGCGATAACAAGACGGGCTGGAACAAGACACCCATTTTCCGCTGGCTGGAACAAGACACCCATTTTCCGTGTACCAGTCCCATTCTCCACGGTCCAGCCCGGCCCTTGATCGATTCCTCGCGAGTTCGATCGCGCGCTGATCATCAGCAGGTGTCGTGACTCCTGAACGAGAGCGATCACGCACCGGGATCGGCTGGAATAAGGGATCGGCTGGAATAAGACACCCATTTTCCGCGTACCACTCCCATTCTCCGCGGGCCAGCCCGGCCCTTGATCGATTCCTCGCGAGTTCGATCGCGC